>NZ_JABFAX010000007.1:0-24612 GCF_017168395.1 Micrococcus sp. KRD128
GTCAGGTGCTCGCCGCCCACCTGCGCGGCGAGCACCTGACCGTCTCGCTCGGCGGGCACCGCGTGCTCACGGACGCCACGGTGCGGATCAACGCCGGCTCGCGGCTCGGGATCGTGGGTGAGAACGGGCGCGGCAAGACCACGCTGCTCCACGTGCTCACGGGCCGGATCACGCCCGACGTCGGCCGCGTGACGCGGGCGGGCACGCTCGCGTTCGTCCCGCAGGCGCTGCGGGCGCGGGCCGACGGGCGCTCCCGCACGGTGGGCGACCTGGTCCGCGACGCCCTCACGGGCCCGCACGCCGCACTCGAGGCCCTGGACGCCGCCGCGGCCGCCCTGGCCGAGGCCCCCGACGACGCCGGCGCCGGACACCGGTACTCCACCGCGCTGGAGCGGGCCCACCTCTACGACGCCTGGGACGCCGGCCGGCGCGTGGACATGGACCTCGAGGGGCTGCACGCGTGCACGGACCGCGAGCGCCCCCTCACATCGCTCTCGGTCGGCCAGCGCCACCGGGTGCGCCTGGCCGTCACCCTCGGCTCCCGGCCGGACCTCCTGCTGCTGGACGAGCCGACCAACCACCTGGACGACGTCGCCCTGGACTTCCTCACCCGCCGGCTGGTGGAGCACCCGGGCGGGGTCGCCGTCGTCAGCCACGACCGCGCCCTGCTGCGCGCCGTGTGCACCGACATCGTGGACCTGGATCCCAGCCAGGACGGGCGGCCGCGGCGGTACTCCGGCGGGTACGCCGGCTGGGCGAAGGGGCGCCGCCGCGCCCGGGCCGCCTGGGAGCAGGAGTACGCCGAGCAGAACGCCGAGCGCGAGCGGCTGGAGCTGGCCGTGGAGGACGCGCGGGAGCAGATGCAGGGCTCGTGGCGGCCCCCGAAGGGCACCGGCAAGCACCAGCGCTCGAGCCGGTCGGCGGGGATCGTGCAGATGTTCAACCGGCGCTTCGACGAGCTGGAGGCGCACCGGATCACCGTGCCCGAGCCGCCCCTGCGCCTGGACTGGCCGTTCGCGGACATGCCCGACGGCGACCCGCGGGACGGCGCGGACGCGGCGGCGGGCACGGCGGGCGGGCCGGGCACGGCGGGCGACGACGTCCTGCTCACCGCGGACGCCGTGCGCGTGGCCGGGCGGCTCGAGCAGCCGATGGGCGCGGCCCTCGTGCCGGGCGGCCGCGTGCTGGTGACGGGCCCGAACGGGGCCGGGAAGTCCACGCTGCTGCGCGTGCTCGCCGGGGACCTGGAGCCCACGAGCGGCTTGGTGACCGTGGGCGCCGACGTGCGCGTGCGCCTCGTGGCGCAGGAGACCCCCGCGTGGGACGAGGAGCGCACCGCCGCCGCCGTGTTCGAGGAGCACGTGCGCCGCGTCGGCGCGGACGAGGCCGGCGTCGACGACCTGGGCCGTCCCCTGCCGGCCCCCACGCTGCCCTCGCTCGGGCTGCTCACCGCCGAGGCCGCGGACACCCCGGTCGGACGCCTGTCCCAGGGGCAGCAGGCCCGTCTGCACCTGGCGATGGTGCTCTTCGAGCGCCCCCACGTGCTGCTGCTGGACGAGCCGACGAACCACCTCTCCCCCGCGCTCGTGGACGAGATGACCGAGGCCCTGCAGGTCACGGAGCAGGCCGTCGTCGTGGTGACCCACGACCGGCAGATGCTCGCCGACCTCGCCGACTGGCCGCGCGTCGAGCTGCGGACCGACGCCGCGGCGGTGTGAGGCGGGCGGGGCCCCTGGCCACAGGCCCGGCCCGGCGGTCCGCCCTCAGAGGTGCGCCCGGCACAGCCGCCGCAGCGCCACGCGGGCCGGCAGTCGGTAGGCCAGGGCGACGACGGCGGGCCCGTGGACCGTCAGCCCCGCCCGGGTGCCGCGGGGGGTGGCGGTGAGGTCGTGCGTCATGGAGACCGCCGTCCCGGCCACCCGCACCGTCCACCGCCAGGTGCGGGCGTCGTCGTCGACCTCCTCGACCACGAACGGGACGCGCAGCCCCAGGGGCGCGTGGACCACGCCGCGAAGCCCGGCCCGCAGCCGGCGCCGTGGCGCCTCCACGGCGCGGATCTGCGGAGCCCACCGCGGCCACAGGCGCAGGTCGGCGTAGCGGGCCCAGGCCACGTCCACGGCGGCGGGCCCGGTCGTCGTCACGCGGCGGAACTGTCGGGGGCGGCGCGCGCGCCTCGCGCCGGCGGGGGTGCGGGTCCAGGGGGTCCGGATCATGGTGCCGAGCGTAGGGTCCGGACCGCCGGCCGGGACACGCCCGCCGGCCCGAGCGGCTCGGCCAGTGCACCGGGGGCGGCGTCGCGCTCCGGCAGGATGGGCGCATGACCCTCCCCACCCCCTCCGGCCGCTGGACGACGACGGCGCGGCCTGCCTTCGCCGTCGCCGCGGCCCTGTCCCTGGGCGGCAACCTGCTCTCACTGTGGATCGGCTCGTGGAAGTCCTCGGACCTGCCGGCCGACGCGGGCTACGCGGGCGTGCTCGAGGGCGGCTGGGAGCACATGCTCAACCAGCCCACGTACTTCACGTTCCTCTCGAACTTCCTGGTGGGGCTGACGTCCCTGCTGCTGGCGCTGCGCCTGCACCGGCCGGGCACGCTGTTCCGGGTGCTGCGGGTGACGGGGGTGGTGTGCATCGTGATCACGGGCGTGGTGTTCAACGTGCTGCTGCGGGACGCCGACCCGATGACCGCCGTCGAGCGGTTCAACGACACCCTGCAGCACATCGTCACGCCGATCCTCACCCCGGTGCTGTGGGCGGTCTTCGGGCCGCGGCGGCAGATCACGTGGCGGGTGGTGTGGTTGTCCACGCTCATCCCGCTCGCCTGGCTGGCGTTCACGCTGCTGCGCGGGCCGTGGCTGGACTGGTACCCGTACACGATCCTGGACGTCCCGCGGCTGGGCTACGACGGCGTCGCCGTCTACGTGGTGGCGATCCTCGTGTTCTTCGTGGCGGTCGCCGCCCTGCTGCGGGTGGCCGACGGCCTGCTGGCGCGGGCCGGCGTCGGGGTGGGGGCGGGCGCCGAGGCGGAGGCCCGGGTGGAGGCCCGTCCCTCCCCCTGACCCCGCCTCAGTCCGACGCCGCGCGGCCCACCTGCACCGCCCACGCGCGGACGAGCGCCTCGGCGACCTCCGGCTGGTCCAGGTGCACGTTGTGGCCGGCGGCGTCGAGCGCCGCGTAGGTGGCGCGCGGGTAATGCTCCAGGAGCGCGGCCTGGTCCCGGTAGCCGACGAGGTGGTCCTCCCGGCCGGTGAGGATCAGGGCGGGCCCCTCGAACGGCGGCGCGGCCTCCTCCGGCACGGCGTCCAGGACGTAGCGCGCGGACAGGCGCTTCAGCGCCTCCTCGTCCACGGCGCGGACGCCCGGCAGCGCGTGCTCGCGGAACCGCTCCCACGTGTCCCGCGTCAGCCGCGGGGACATCTCGAGGAACGGGGCGGCGTCGTCGGGGTCGAGGGTAGACATGAAGGCGTCGTCGCGCTCGCGCACCACCAGGTCGGTGCGGGTGCGCCGGTCCTCGTCCGGGTCGACGACGGGCGCGAGCAGCCCCAGCCCCAACACCTGCGCGCCGAACTCGGCCGCCACGTGCCGGGCGAGCAGGCCGCCGAGGGAGTTGCCGAGCACCGCGAACGGCCGCTCGCCGACCTCCGCGCGGATCCAGTCCACGAGCCAGGCGGCGAGCTCGGGGAGGCCGCCGTCGTCCTGGAGGGCCGAGGTCCGGCCGAAGCCCGGCAGGTCCACGTAGATCCGCTCGACCTCCCCGGCCTCGGCGAGGGCGTCGTCGAGCGGCAGCAGCAGCCGGTGGTCCACGCTGTTGCCGTGCACCTCGATCAGCGGGACGCCGGAGCCGCGGCGGACGACGTGGGGGTTCTCGGGGGTGTGCTCGGATGTGTGCTCGGTCATGGGTCCGAGCGTAGGGCTGAGCGCGCGGTGCCGCCCTCTCCCCGCCGCCCTCTCCTCGCCGCCCTCTCCCCGCTGCCCCGGGATTGATCCCGAGCTGTTCTCCCACACGGCGGAACGCTCCGGTCCTCGTGGCGGGGTCTTGACGGGCTTCCAGAGTCATCCGCGTGGCGCGTTCGCGGAGCTCGTCGGGGTACTTCCGTGGTGCTGGCATGCTCTGCATCCTTCCGTTGGATCAGAGCCTCCACCAGACCCGGGGCGATTCACCTCTCGGTG
This sequence comes from Micrococcus sp. KRD128, assembly GCF_017168395.1. Lineage (NCBI taxonomy): Bacteria > Bacillati > Actinomycetota > Actinomycetes > Micrococcales > Micrococcaceae > Micrococcus > Micrococcus sp. KRD128. The sequence continues at coordinate 4,167 of NZ_JABFAX010000007.1, forward strand.
GATGGTTCTCGCTGGGGCTCGCTGTGACCGCTGTGGTGGTCAGCTCGATCTTGGTCGCCTGTGGTGAGCGGCCTTTTGTGGTCGCAGCGGCCCACCCTTCCCCGGGCGGCTGGGGCTATGCCGTGTGGAGCTTCGTGGTTCCCCCGATCGTGGGAGGAATCGTCGGCTGGTTTGTCTCTGCGGGGGTTGCCGTGTGCGGCGCTGTCGCGATGTTCCTCGTCTTCGCCGCTGAAGCAGTGTGGGTGAAGGTCTGGAAGCCGAGCATGAGTGCGGCTGAGGTTCAGGAGGCATGGGGGAAGACCACGCAGATGACTCGAGACATGACTGCAGAAGACCGCAGGGAGAAGGGCTGGGTGAATCCCCCGAGGAAGTGCGAGGACCGGGACTGATGCACGTGTAGGTGACAGTCGTCGTCACGCCGCGTGAGCGGGCGTGTGGTCCATGGCCAGCTCGTACTCGATGGGGGTCAGCCGGCTCAGACGGTCTTGCCGTCGGCGGCGGTGATAGGTCCTCTCGATCCAGGTGGTGAGCCCCGCCCGCAGCTCGTCCCGGGTGGCCCATTGACATCGGTCGAGCACGCTCTTCTGGAGGAGCGCGAAGAAGGACTCCATGGCCGCGTTGTCCCCGACTGGGCTGACCTGGCCCATCGTGCCGATCGGCCCATGACGGGTGCGCGCGTCCTGAAAAAGTCCAGATCGGAACTGCGAGCCCCGGTCCGAGTGCACCAGGCACCCGGCCACCACGGCTGCACCGCCGCCTGTCACGGGCCGTGGACGCTGATCGAGGCCGGTGTGGTCGAAGGTCGCACCTTGACGCCCTTCCCGAGCATCCGCACGGGCCTGCGCAACGCCGGTGCTGACGTCGTCGACCAGGACGTCGCGGTGGACGGGAACCCGACCACCAGCCGCTCGCCCGATGACCTGACTGTGATCTGCGCTACGATCGGGGCGTCATTTGCGAGCAATTCGACCCAGGAAGAGGTGATGGCATGAGCGTGACGAAGGGACTGCTTGTCAGGCTGGAGGCCCTGCCCGGCAAGGAAGACGAGGTCCAGGAATTCCTCGGCATCGGGCGAGGGCTCGTCGAGGAGGAGCCGGCCACCGTCGCGTGGTTCGCGATCCGTCTCGGCCCGTCCTCCTTCGGGATCTTCGACGTGTTCCCCGACGACGCCGGCCGCGACGCGCACCTGTCCGGCGCAGTTGCGACCGCTCTCGGCGAGCAGACCGGCAAACTGTTCAGCGAGCCGACGATCGAGAAGTTGGACGTCCTGGCCTCCAAGCTCCCCGCCTGAGACCACGACCCCGTCGAGCGTGCCGCTGTGCGATTCTCATATCGCACAGCGGCACGCTCGTCACGTTGGGGTCACGTTGGTGGCTGCCTGCAGTGCGGCGGCGAGGTAGCCCGAGGAAGCACCGACGCCCTGATCCGCGACGTGGGCGGGCGTACCAGCTGCAACCACGGTCCCGCCGGCGTCGCCCGCGCCGGGTCCAAGATCGATCACGTGATCGGCCACCGCGACAACGCGCATGTCCAGCTCCGCCGCGACGACCGTGTTGCCCGCATCGACCAGCGTCTGCAGGTGCGCGACGAGACGATCCGTGTCGGCGCAGTGGAGCCCGGACGTCGGCTCGTCCAAGACGTACAGCGTGTCTCCGCGCTGCGCGCGCTGCAACTCGGTTGCGAGCTTGACACGCTGCGCCTCACCCCCGGAAAGCTCGGTTGCCGGTTGACCCAGCCGGAGGTAGTCGAGTCCGACGTCCGACAAAGCTGCCAGCGATCGAGTGATCTTCTCATCGCCCACGAAGAACAGGTTCGCCTCCTCGACGCTCATCGACAACACGTCAGCGATCGTGCGCCCGCGCCACGTGATCTCGAGCGTTGATGCCTTGTATCGGGTGCCGTGGCAGTCGGGGCATTCGGTGTACACGGACGGCAGGAAGAGGAGCTCGACCATCACCGATCCCTCGCCCTCGCAGGTCGGGCAGCGCCCGCCGGCGACATTGAAGGAGAAGTGGCCAGGCTTGTACCCGCGGGAACGAGCTTCCGGGGTGTCTGCGAATCGACGACGCACGTGATCGAACAGCCCGGTATAGGTGGCGACGTTCGACCGCGGGGTCCGGCCGATGGGCCGCTGGTCGATGACGACCAGCCGCTGCACACCGGTGACGGGCCCGGCGACGCGCCCTTCGAGATGTTCCGGCGCATCCGCGAGCAGTGACTCGTCGCTGACCGGCTCGTCATCGCCCCGGACAGCCTGGCCAAGGCGATCGCCAAGCAGCGACGGAAGGGCCTGGCTGACCAGACTCGACTTGCCGGACCCGGACACGCCCGTCACCGCGGTGAAGACACCCAGGGGGATATCGACGGTGAGGTCGTGCAGGTTGTTCCGCGTCACGTTCTCCAGGCGCAGCCAACTGTGTGCCTCACGGGGTGTGCGAAGAGGGAGACCGCGGCCGCCGAAGAGGTATCCGCGTGTCACGGACTCCGTGACACCGGCGAGCCCGTCGGGCGGGCCGCTGTAGAGCACGCGGCCGCCGTGTTCACCGGCACCGGGGCCGATGTCGACCAGCCAGTCCGCGTGCCGCATCACAGCCACGGAGTGTTCGACGATGAACAGGCTGTTCCCTCGCCCCTTGAGTCCATCCAAAATCTGGAGGAGCGCCGCCACGTCCTGCGGATGCAGCCCCGCCGATGGCTCGTCGAGGACGTAGACGACCCCGAAGAGATCAGAGCTGAGTTGCGTCGCGAGCCGGAGTCGCTGCAGCTCGCCGCCCGACAGCGTTGGCGTCGTCCGACTCAATGACAAGTAGCCCAGTCCCAGATCGACCAGTGGACGAAGCCGCTGCAGTACCCCTGAAGCGAGCTGGACCGCAGCAGCATGCTTCTCTGGTGCTCGGCTTGGGGTGGGTCGCACATCGGAAGAGGCCGCCTCGTGGCCCTCCACGCGTGCGACGACTCCCGAGAGGATCGTGACAAGTTCCCGGAGCGGCAGTTGGGAGAATTCGGCGATGTCGAAGCCTTCGAACGTGACAGACAGCGCCTCGGGCTTCAGCCGCTTGCCATCGCAGACCGGGCAGATCGCAGCGGTGAGGAACTGCGCGACGCGCCGTTTCATCGAGGCGCTCTTCGTGTTCGCGAACGTGTCCAGGATGTATCGGCGGGCCCCGACGAATGTGCCCGAGTAGCTCGGCTCCACGCCTGCGTCGATCGCAGCTTTGGACTCGGAGAGCGTGAGCCGGGAGTGGACCGGGACGAAGGGGGTCTCATCGGTGTACAGGATCCAGTCCCGGTCCTTCTTCGGAAGATCCCGCCACGGCACATCGACGTCGTAACCGAGGGCGACCAGGACGTCGCGCAGCTGGTGGCCGTGCCACGCGGTCGGCCAGGAAGCGATGGCGCGTTCACGGATGGTGAGCGATGGGTCAGGGACCATCTGCTGCTCGTCCACCGCGTACACGCGGCCGATGCCGTGGCATTCCGAGCAGGCCCCTTGGACTGTGTTCGCGGAGAAGTCCTCCGCATACAACATGGGTTGTCCATCCGGGTAGTCCCCGGCCCTGGAGTACAGCATCCGTACCGAGCTCGACAATGTGGTGATGCTGCCCACGGTCGATCGGGTGTTCCCGGAACCCCGCTGCTGCTGCTGGGCGACCGCCGGCGGCATCCCCGTGATCGAGTCGACATCGGGCACTCCCGCCTGATCGATCAGGCGGCGGGCGTACGGTGCGACCGACTCCAGATAGCGTCGCTGAGACTCGGCGTACAGCGTCCCGAACGCCAGCGAGGACTTTCCCGAGCCGGACACACCGGTGAAGACGACGGTTGCATCGCGCGGCACCGTGAGGTCGACATCCTGCAGATTGTGTTCGCGGGCGCCACGAACGCGAACGTCGGGCTGCACGGAGAGCTTCGACGGCGCGGAGGATTCCACCATGGTCGAATGTTAGCCACGCACGGAACGGTCGGACGATCTGCGTCCGGAGGAGAGGGCTTCTGCACCGACGAGGGCCGACGCACCACTTCCCGTCTCCGGCAGGCGCGCGGCGTCGTCGTCGGCGGCGTGGGCACGGACGGCGGCGAGTTCCGCGCGCAGGCGGGCGACGACGCCGTGGCCCGGGTGGCCGGCGTCCTCGCCGAGGCGTTCCTCACCGACCCGCACACGGTGTTCCTCCTGCCCCGCAGTCGCCGGCGGGAGCGGCTCGCGGACATGTTCGACCGCGTCATCGGGGGCACCCTGCGGCCGCGGCGTGGCCCGGGCCCTCGTGAAGCGTCCCCAGCGCGACGCACGGCAGGCCGGCGTCGGCGTCTGCCTCGAATCCTCCACGCGCGCCAACGTGCCCCTGTACGAGCGGCTCAGGTTCCGCGAGACCGGCCCCGCGCGTGGCCGCCGCGTGCGTACCCGCGGCCCGGGAGTGACATCATGGACCTCGGCTCGTGCTGATACCGGATCTCGTGATGTGACACCGGGTATCGTGAGCCACGCCACTACACTGTGTCTCCACCGATAAAGGAGCAACCCCTCCATGCCGACCCTGCGAACCGTCCCCCTCTCCGCCGCCACGCGGGAGGACCACCTCGCCCGCCTCCGGGCCACCAGCCCGGAGGCCCCCCTCGACATCCTGATCGTGGGCGGCGGCTCCACCGGCGTCGGCGCCGCGTTCGACGCGGCCACCCGCGGCCTCGACGTGGGCATCGTCGAGGCCCGCGACTGGGCCTCCGGGACCTCGTCCCGCTCCTCCCGCCTCATGCACGGTGGCCTGCGCTACCTCGAGATGCTGGACGTCAAGCTGGTGTACGAGGCGCTGCGGGAGCGCGACCTGCTGCTCACCCAGACCGCGCCCCACCTGGTGCGCCCCCTGCGCTTCGTCTTCCCGTTCTTCCACAAGGTGATCGACCGCGGCTTCATCGGCGCCGGCGTCACCATGTACGACGCCATGCAGTCGCTCGGCCGCCGCCGCGCGATGGGCGCGCACCGCCATCTCAGCCGCCGCTCCATGGCCGCGACCTTCCCCTCCCTCGACGACGAGAAGATCGTCGGCGCGGTGGAGTACGCCGACGCCCAGTTCGACGACGCCCGCCTGGCCATGATGCTCGTGCGCTCCGCCGTGGACCACGGCGCCGTGGCCGCCAACTACACCGCCGTCACCGGCTACCTGCGCGGCGACAACGGCCGTGTGCAGGGCGTGCGTGTCCGCGAGGAGACCTCCGGCGAGGAGTTCGACGTGCACGCGCGCGCCGTCATCCTGGCCGGGGGCGTGTGGACCCAGGAGCAGCAGGAGCTGGCCGAGGCCGACGGCGGCCTGGAGGTGCTCGCCTCCAAGGGCGCCCACATCACCGTGCCGCGCGACCGCATCCGCGCCGACGCCGCCACCGGCGTGATCACCAAGACGGAGAAGTCCGTGCTGTTCCTCATCCCGTGGGACGAGTACTGGGTGATCGGCACCACGGACACCCCGTGGGCGGAGGACGTGGCCCATCCGGCCGCCACCGCGGACGACATCGACTACATCCTCGAGCACGCCAACGCGGTGCTGAAGGAGGACCTCACGCGTGACGACGTGGTCGCCACGTACGCCGGCCTGCGGCCGCTGCTGCAGCCGGTCGCCGGCTCCGACGGCGCCTCCACCAAGATCTCCCGTGAGCACACCGTCACCGAGGTGGCCCCCGGCCTCACCGCCGTGGCCGGCGGCAAGTGGACCACGTACCGGGCCATGGCCGAGGACGTCGTGGACTTCGTGGTGCGCGAGACCCACCAGACCCGTCCCAGCCTCACCGAGCACATCCCCGTGCTCGGCGGCCTCGGCTACTCGGAGATCGAGGCGGAGGCGGACCGCATCGCCGCCGATTATGGCCTGGACGAGGCCCGCGTGGACCGGCTCCTGTTCCGCTACGGCACCGTGCTGCGCCACGTGCTCGACCTGATCGACGCCGACCGGTCCCTGGGCGTCCCTCTCGCCGAGGCGCCGCGCTACCTGCGCGCCGAGATCGTCCACGCGGCTCGGGCCGAGGGCGTCGTCCACCTGGACGACGTCATCGAGCGCCGCACGCGCCTGTCCACCGAGGTCCGCGATCGCGGCGTCGCGGCAGCCGAGGAGATCGCGTCCCTCGTGGCCCCCGAGCTGGGCTGGGATGAAGAGCGCATCGCCGGTGAGATCCGCGCGTACAAGGACCTCGTCGCCGCCCGCCTCCGCGGTGAGACCGCCCACGACGACGTCACCGCCGCCGCCGCGCTCGCAGCCGCCGACACCGCCCCCGTTCGCTGAAAGGAGCCCGTCCATGGGCACGATCTTCCTGCATGAGATCGCCGGCACGGCGATCCTCCTCCTGCTCGGCGTCGGCGTCGTCGCCAACGTCGTCCTGACGAAGACCAAGGGCAACGGCGGAGGTTGGCTGCTCATCAACTTCGGCTGGGGGCTGGGCGTCTTCGCGGGCGTCTACGTCGCTTCCGCGACCGGCGCGCACCTGAACCCCGCCGTGACCGTCGGCCTGCTCGTCAGCGGCGCCGAGGAGTACGCCCCCGGCATCGCCGTGACCCTCGGCACCACGCTCGCGTACTTCGCGGCGCAGCTGATCGGTGCCTTCCTCGGCGCGGCCCTGGCCTGGCTGGCCTACCGCGACCACTACCGGGCGGAGACGGACCAGGGGGCGATCCTGGGCACCTTCGCCACAGGCCCCGAGATCCGCAACCCGCTGTGGAACATGGTCACCGAGGTGATCGCCACGTTCGTCCTGGTGTTCGTGATCCTGCTCTTCGGCTCCACCCCCTCCGGGCTCGGCCCGCTCGCGGTGGCCCTGCTCGTCGTCGCGATCGGCGCGAGCCTGGGCGGCCCCACGGGGTACGCCATCAACCCGGTGCGCGACCTGGGCCCCCGCCTGTTCCACGCCGTCGCGCCGATCCGGCACAAGGGCAGCTCGGACTGGGGCTACGCCTGGGTGCCGATCGTCGGCCCGCTCGTCGGCGCCGTCCTGGCCGGCCTCGCCGCGCCTCTGTTCGCCTGAGCAGCCCGTCCCTCTGAGCAGTCCGCCCGTCCGCCCCGGGCGGGCACATTCCCCTGCGGGAACGTGCCCGCCACCCCCACACCCCCGTGACCACCTACGAAGGAGTAGGACATGACCACCCCCCGCTACGTGATGGCCATCGACCAGGGCACCACGTCCACGCGCGCGATCCTCTTCGACCACAGTGGGGCCATCGTGTCCACTGGTCAGCGCGAACACGAGCAGATCTTCCCGCGCGCCGGCTGGGTGGAGCACGACCCGGTGGAGATCTGGACGAACACCCGCGAGGTCATCGGCGAGGCCCTGGCCCGCGCCGAGGTGACCCGACACGACGTCGCCGCCGTGGGCATCACGAACCAGCGTGAGACCACCGTGGTGTGGGACCGCAACACCGGCAGGCCGGTGTACAACGCCATCGTGTGGCAGGACACCCGCACCGACCGCCTCTGCGAGCGCCTGGCCGGCGACGTCGGCGCGGACCGCTACAAGGAGCGCGTCGGGCTGCCCCTGGCCACGTACTTCTCCGGCCCCAAGGTGGCCTGGATTCTGGAGAACGTGGACGGGGCCCGGGAGGCCGCTGAGAACGGCGACCTCATCTTCGGCACCACGGACTCGTGGCTCGTGTGGAATCTCACCGGCGGCGGCGAGGGCGGCCGGCACGTCACCGACGTCACCAACGCCTCCCGCACCATGCTGATGAACCTGGACACCCTCGACTGGAACGAGGAGATCTGCGCGGACATGGGCATTCCGATGTCCATGCTCCCGGAGATCGTCAGCTCCTCCGCCGAGGTGGGCACCGTGGCCGGCAGCCAGCTGCTGCGCGAGACGCCGATCACCGGCATCCTGGGCGACCAGCATGCGGCGACCTTCGGCCAGGCGTGCTTCGAGGTCGGCCAGGCCAAGAACACGTACGGCACCGGCAACTTCATGCTGATCAACACCGGCGAGGAGCCGGTGCACTCGGACAACGGCCTGCTCACCACGGTGGCGTACCGCATTGGCGACCAGAAGCCGGTGTACGCGCTGGAGGGCTCGATCGCCGTCACCGGCTCGCTGATCCAGTGGCTGCGGGACAACCTCGGGATGATCGGCAGCGCCCCGGAGGTCGAGACCCTGGCCGCCGGTGTGGAGGACAACGGCGGCGTGTACTTCGTCCCCGCGTTCTCCGGCCTCTTCGCCCCGCACTGGGACGCGACGGCCCGCGGCGCCATGGTGGGCATGACCCGTTACGTCAACAAGGGGCACATCGCCCGCGCGGCGCTCGAGGCCACCGCCTTCCAGAGCCGCGAGGTCCTGGACGCCATGAACGCGGACTCCGGCGTGGACCTCACCGAACTGAAGGTCGACGGTGGCATGGTCGCCAACGAGCTGCTCATGCAGTTCCAGGCGGACCTGCTGCGCGTGCCCGTCGTGCGCCCCAAGGTCATCGAGACCACCGCTCTCGGCGCCGCCTACGCCGCAGGCCTGGCGGTGGGGTTCTGGTCGTCCCAGGACGAGCTCGTGGCCAACTGGGAGGAGGACAAGCGCTGGGAGCCCACCATGGACGAGGAGGAGGCTGAGCGCGCCCTGCGGCTGTGGAAGAAGGCCGTGGAACGCTCCCGCGACTGGGTCGACGAAGACGTCGTGACGGCCCAGGGCTGAGCCGTCCGGCCCGTAGGCCGGCCCGGCCGGCCCCGTGCGCCCCGGGCCGGTCCGGGCCGGTCCGGGCCGCCTCGGCCCCTCCGGAAGGACCCCGTACAGGACTGCCTCGCCTCCCTCGTCGACGGACGCCCACCGTGCGGTCTCTGATCGGCACGGCAGCCATGGCCGTGATCGGCTTCGTCCTCCGCCCCATCAGCTCGCTCCTGGCGATGGCTAGATTCGTGGCCTTCGCCGTGTGGCGCCCGTAGCAGGCTTCGCCTGGTACATGGGTGGCCCCGCAGACATGTACGCCGCGCCGGCCATCCTTGGGACCCTGTCCTGGGTTGGGATCATGTTTGTCCGAGTCCGACACGCCTGATCTACGGCACCGCGACACATGGCCGTGGCGGCGACGGGTGAGGACCCAGGCCACGTTCATGCTGCAGCAAGCGGCTCCTGCCGAAGTCAATCCGTGCGGATGATGCACCAGCACTCGCTGAACCGTCGCGCACGCAGATCATCTCGCCGCATCCAGATTTCGAGACTGGAAGCGTCACCGAACCAGCCATTCAAGGTGGTCCACGATTCAATCTCGGCGAGGAGGACGTAATCGTCGCCCTCGGCAGCCAGCGGCAACGCGGCGGGCAAGATCTCCTCTCGTGGCCCCAAGTCCCCGGTGGAGCTATGACCCAGCAAGCGCGTGGAAGGAATGGGGTGCGGCTCCTGCTGGGCAGGGTGGCGCTGCGCCACCCATGCAGAGTCCAGCTCATCGATGGCCGCGTCAGCCGCTGTGAACGTCCCGTCCGTCAGCCCGTCGAAATCCAGAGGCGAGGGGATCGTCCAGCCTGGATAGAACAGTCCGAGCTGAGCCGTTGAACCAGGTGCATTGGAGTCGTCATCGCATTCGACGAGAGGTGGACGGGCCTGACTGGGGTCGTCCGCGTGCCATGTGACCAGCCAGCCTCGCGCTTCAACGTCGTCCGGTTCATACCCATAGGTCTCCAGATCATGGAAGACCTGGATGTACCCGTCCTCCGGCAGCAATTCCGCGGCTTCGTCAGGCCAGCCGCGCTCCTTCGGATCCCCGAGCGCAGCGTGGGCATCGCCCAGGTGGAAGGTCGCGACGTGGGCCATTGCTGAGCCTGCGGCGGTCCGAGGCCACCCCCCCGAGTGAGACGGCCGGCCCGCCCAACCAGCTGATCCGTGCGCCCGTACGCCAAAGATCATCCACGTCGTCGCGGCCCGCGGAGAAGGAATTCTCGCTGAACACTGGACTCTGTCGCGGATGGAAGACCGCCGGGTCCACCCCTGCCTCAACCAACCAAGCCACAGCTGCGCTGCGCATTCCGTGAATCGGTACCGACCCCGCCATGAAGAACTCCGTTCAGACAGCTGCCTGCCCTCGCCGGTGCGCGAGGGCAGGCGGGCAATGAAAATCAGGCAATCAGATGGTCACACCACAGTGGCGAAGAAGTGCAACCCCGATCTGGTGCTGCTTTGTGTAGCCCTGCCTGTGAACCCAACCGCGCCTTCCCGGTCGTCCTCCAGGCACGCAGAAGCCCCCACACCGACATGGTCGGTGCAGGGGCCTCTGCTCGGCTCCCCCGGTTGGATTCGAACCAACAACCCTTCGCTTACGCGGGCAAGTCGTATGGTGCCCGCCAGCTCGACTCGTCTCGACTGATTCGCGTGACCCATTGCGCCGGCACCCACGCATTCCGCGGGGCAGCGTCTGGGGCCGGGATCCAGTGCAGGAGCACGTGCGTGCGAGACCACCGGGCTGCCTTCGCATCCACAACCTCGTCAGGCAGCTTCACCCGGACGTACGGCTCACGCCGGTATGGGGCACTGCCGATCTCGTCCACGGACTGCCACGCCGGCCCATCGAACACCTCAACTCCGCCTGCAAGCACCAGCCGAGGAAACATCACCGCGTGGACGGGATAGGCCACAGCCGCCATCGCGGGCGCTCAAGCCGCCCCGCACCCCGGCTGCCCGGACGCCCGGGCGGGCCGCGCCCGCCGACCGCTCGCTGCGCTCCCGGCCGGCGGGCCTAGGAGCCGACACACTCGCCCCCGACAGAGCGCCAAAAATCAGAAACCGCCCGCCTTTCGGCCCACGGGGTTCTGTCCAGACTTTTGCCCACCCTCAGAACCCTTCCCATGGTCCTTCCCCCGAGCGCGCCAAAAGGGTCTGCCATGAGTTTGCTTGACACGAGTTATCAGGCGGCGGCAGCCGCCTGGACTGATTGAACCATCTCGAACTCGACAGGGGTGAGTCTCCCGAGACGGGCCTGCCTACGACGGCGGTGATAGGTCCGCTCGATCCAGCTCACGATCGCGAGCCGGAGCTGGTCGAAGGAGTCCCAGCGACGCCGATTCAGCACGTTCTTCTGCAACAGCGCGAAGAAGGATTCCATCGCCGCGTTGTCCCCAGCAGCACCGACCCCGTCCATCGACCCGACCAGGCCGTTGACCCGGAGCGTCTCCACGAATCGCCTGGCTCGAAATTGCGATCCTCGATCCGAATGCACCCGGCAACCCTGCACCTCGGCCTTGCCTCCACGCCGGGCCAGAGCCATCTGCAGGGCATCCACAGCCAGCTGCGAGCTCATCCGCCGATCGATCGAGTAGCCCACGATCCGGTTCGAGAACACGTCCTTGACCGCGCAGAGATAGAGCTTGGAATCCCCGGCCCAATGCTCTGAGATGTCCGTGAGCCACAGCTGGTTCGGCTTCTCAGCGCGGAACTCACGACGAACCAGATCATCATGAACGGCAGGGCCAGGACGCTTGCCCGAGCCGCGACGGATCGAGTGGCAGCAGCGGACCTTCACGAGCCGACAGGCCTTCAACACCTGATGGTCCGACACGGCCAGGCCACGGCCGCGGAGCGCATCAGCCAGGAACCGGTATCCGAACTCCGGGTCATCGGCATGGGCATCGAGGGCGGCGTTGGCGGCATGCGCGTCGGACCATTCCCGCTCGCTGACAGGTTCGGCCAGCCACTGGTAGTAGGCCTGACGGGAGAACCCGAGGACCCGGCAGGAGAGTTTCACGGGAATCCCGTCGCGGGCCAGGTCCTTCACGACGGGATAGGTCATTTTGGGGACTGACCCAACTTCAGGTTCGCCTGGGACAGATACGCGGCCGCACGCCGTAGGACCTCGTTCTCCATCTCCAACTCGCGGTTGCGGCGCTTGAGAGCCTTCAGCTCCTCGTTCTCAGCCTTGGTGATGCCGGGCCGGATCCCGGCCTCGACATCATCCTGGGCCAGCCAGCGCCGTAGGCAGGACTCGGCGATGCCGAAGTCCTTAGCGACCTGCGCGATCGGCATCTGACCCTTACGGGCGATCGCGACCACGTCCTGGCGGAACTCTCGGGGGTATGCAGCGGGCATGGGGTCATCCTTCCAGCAGTCCCTCCCGGGACCACAGATCAGATGTCAACCAAACTCACGGCAGACCCGGAAGCCAAGGCTGAACGTCGGCGGAAGGTTCTGGTCGGAGCGGGAGCGCTCACCGCCATCGCCGTGGTCGGCGGGCTGGTGACGCTCGCCGTGATTCAGAATCCTCCGCCCCAGGCTCGGGAGGACATTGAGATCGCCGGGCTGCAGACCTTCGAGGGGCTCAGCGCTAACCACGTGAGCACCCCTGTGGACTACGAGCAGTCGCCGCCGGTGGGTGGCGATCATGCCAGCGCCTGGCTCAACTGTGGGGTCTACACCGAAGCGGTACCCAACGAGAATGCCGTGCACGCTTTGGAGCACGGTGCCGCCTGGGTCGCCTACGATTCCGAGGCGCTCTCACAGGAGCAAGTCGATGCCCTGCGGACGGCCCTACCGGCCGCCTATGTCGTCCTGGCCCCCTACGAGGGCCTGGATTCGCCCATCGTGCTTTCGGCCTGGCAGGCGCAGGTGGCGGTGGATTCCCCGGAGGATGAACGGATCGAGCAGTTCGTGGCCGAGTACTGGCACTCCCCCGACGCGCCTGAGCCCGGGGCGGCCTGCACCGGCGGCCTCGACGCCCCTGGTCGGATCGCATAAGCGCTCTTCCCGACACCGACCGTCCGGTCCGACAGGATCCACGTTGAGGCGAGCCCTGCTGGTCCTCCCCGTCGGCGTGGTCCTCAGGGCCGTCGGCCGGGCTGAGGGGCGGCTGGTCACACCTGCGTCATCCCTGCCCGTAAAGGAGTCCGCGGGCCTCCGTGGCCGGCGATCTTCACGGAACCTTCAAGGTTGAGCCCTTCACCCGCGTCGGCGGGGCGGTCTACGGTCGATGGCAGGGCGGGCCGGCGAAGGCCGGTGCGTCGGATCAGATCGACGAAGGAGCACATCATGACCCATCACGTGAGCGCCATGCTGGACACCTACCCAAAGAATGTGGGCAACATCGACCGGCAGAAGCTGGCCGAGTGCATCCAGGCCTGCTTCGAGTGCGCCCAGACCTGCACGGCCTGCGCGGACGCCTGCCTGGCCGAGGACATGGTGGCCGACCTGAGGCAGTGCATCCGGTTGAACCTGGACTGCGCCGATGTTTGCGCCGCCACAGGCCGGATGCTGTCCCGGCAGACCGGCAACAACGTCGAGACCACCCGCGCCCTGCTCGAGGCCTGCCGGGCCGCCTGCAAGACGTGCGGGGACGAATGCGAGAGCCACGCCCAGATGCACGAGCACTGCAAGGTGTGTGCCGAGGCCTGCCGCCGGTGTGAGCAGGCCTGCGCGGACCTGCTCGTCACCCTGGGTTGAGCCTGCTGATGACCGTTCCCCCTTGAGGGCGGCCAGTCGTCCATGACGCGAGCAGGGAACCCGGACCACCGTGCTCCCTCGCCGCGGAAGGCTCCCATGGACTCGGAGAAGTATCAGAGGGTCAGGAACGGTGCCGGATTCGTCGCGGCGCTGGGCCAGAGCGGGGGCAGCACCCCGGCGGCCTTGCACCTCTACGGGATCGACAAGGATGCCTACTCCGGCCCAGAGGAGATGTTCGACCTGGTACAACAGGTGCGCACACGTATCATCACCAGCCCCAGCTTCGACGGTGAGCGCGTCATGGGGGCCATCCTGTTCGAGAACACAATGAACCGCCAGGTGGAGGGTTCCCCCACGGGCGACTACCTGTGGAACAGCAAAGGCATCGTGCCCTTCCTCAAAATCGACCAGGGCTTGGCCCCGGAACAGCAAGGCGCCCAGCTCATGAAACCCATCCCGCACCTGGATGACTTACTGTCTCGACCGTCGAAAAGCACATGTTCGGGACGAAGATGCGCTCGGTCATCAAGCTGCCCGGGGACGGGGTGGGCTCCGTCGTGGAGCAGCAGTTCGGGCTCGCCCGTCAGATCCTCGTTACCGGGCTGGTGCCCATCATCGAGCCCGAGGTGGATATCCGCAGCCCCCGCAAGGCCGAGGTGGAGGACCAGCTCAAGGCGGCAATCCTCGCCCAACTGGACAAGCTCGGAGACGACCAGTCGGTCATCCTCAAAGTGACGCTGCCGGAGCGGGCGGACTTCTACCGCGAGTTCGTGGACCATCCCCGAGTGATCCGCGTCCTGGCCCTGTCGGGCGGCTATACCCGGGCCCAGGCCACCACCCTGCTGGCCCGCAACCACGGCGTGATCGCCAGCTTCTCCCGCGCCCTGACCGAAGGGCTGAGTACGGCCCAGAGCCCAGCGCAGTTCAATGCGGTGTTGGATGAGGCCATCAACGCGATCGCGACGGCCTCTCGCACCTGACCGGAGGCCATAGGACCGCTGCGGTAGTCCGCGGCCGCCGAAGCGGTGTCCGACCACCCCCCCCATTCCTGGGGCCGGGCACCGCCTCAGCGGCGTCTGCCGCGCAGTTCAACGGGCAGCCACCGAGGAGCGCACGAAGTCCTGGCGCACCCCCACGGCGCGGTCGGTGCGCCGGATGGACTCGCCGCCGTCGTCGACGGTTCCGGTGAGGGCCCGGATCGCGTCGATGTTCTCGGGGACGACGATCGCCTGGTTGTCCACCGTGTAGGTGTAGTACAGCTCGTTGCCGTCCACGGTGAGGATGTCTTCCCAGAGGGCCACCTCATACATATCACCCCGGGGCCGGCCCAGGTCCTCCATGAGTTCCACGGTGCTATTGACCGCCACGACGCCGTCCGAGCGCCGGACGAAGGCGATCCGCGGCATCGCCCGGAACGCCTCCAACACCTCCTGCTTCTCGGCCGGGCGGGTGAGCTCGATCGTCCAGTAGTGCAGGTGGTTCTGAGTGTGGGCTCCCTTGGCGGCCATGGTGACCACGTCCAGGTCCGGGACCACCGACTGGGCGTCGGGCCCCTGATGGCTGGGGATTCGGCCCTCGGGGACGATGGTGTTCATGATCCCGGAATGGTCCGATTCCCACGGATCGGTGGCCCGGCGGATGAGCACCCCCCGGGCCTTGGACAGCAGTCCGACGTCCTTCAGCGCGGTAAGGGCCCGGACGGTGGCGGTGGTATTGCAGGACACCACCCGGGTGCTGTCCCGGCCCAGGGCGGTGGCGTAGTTGGCGTGGGCGACGAAGGAGTGGCCGGTGAGATCGTGCTTCTCCCCGCCCTGGAACACGGATTTGACCCCGTGGGCACGGTAGAGCTCCAGGTTGCCGGCGCCCACCTGGGCCGGGGTGCAGTCCACCATGACGTCAACGTTCTCGAGCAGGTCGTGCAGGCCTCCGACGACGGGAAGGCCGGCATCCGCCATCACCGGTAGGGCCTGCTCGGTAGAGGCGTAGACGGGGATACCCTTCCCGGCCGCAGTCGCGATCCGGTAGTCAGCGATGACGTCACTGACTCCGACCAGCGCCATGTCCTCCTGGGCCCGGACCGCGTCGGCGACGCGTTTGCCGATGACCCCGTACCCGTTCACCGCGACCTTGATCTTGTCCTGCATGCTCGTCTCCTTTCCTGGAGGACCCGTTCCGGTTTCGGGGTCTATCGCCAGCCGCGTCTCACCGGATGCCCGCAGCGGACGACGGTGCTCAGAGCTTGTCGAGCATCTGTTGCATTTCGGTGATCTCGGCCTCCTGGTCGGCGATGACCTGCTCGGCGAGCTGCACGGCCTGCGGGTTCTGGCCGTCCTTGGCCTCGTCCTTGGCCATGTCCACGGCGCCCTTGTGGTGGGCGGTCATCTGCTCCAGGTACAACCGGGCGGCCTCGGTGCCCTGGGCCTGGTCGAGGGCGGTCATGTCCTCCTCGGACATCATCCCGGACATCCCGCCGTGGTCCATGCCCTCCATACCGTCCATGCCGTCCGTGTCCACGGGGTCTTGGCCCCAGGCGGTGAGCATGGAGTTCATGCGCTTGATCTCCGGCCCCTGGGCGTCGATGACCTTCTGGGCGAACGCGGCCACCTCCGCCGGGACGTCATCCTTGGCCAGCAGCATCTCGCTCATCTCAACGGCCTGCTGGTGGTGCGGGATCATCATTTGGGCGAACATCACGTCCGCGTCGTTGTGCTCGGCGGAGACCTCCTCAGCCGAACCGGTCGCCGTGGTGGACGGTGTCGCGGTGGCCGTGGCCGCAGGGGTGGCGGCCGGGGCGGAGCTGGTCGCAGTGGCCGAGGCCTCAGCGCCGGCGTTCTCGTCCTGGGCGCCGGTGCCGCAGGCGGTCAAGGTCAGGGCGGAGGCCAGGGCCAGGGCGGTCAGCGTCATGGTGCGTTTCATGGTGGGTCCTTCCACAGTGGGTTGAGGGTTCATATCAGAGTTCGCGCCAAGAGGCGCGATCAGGAGGTCGCGGGTTGAAGGGCAGCCTCCGGCCGGGGGGCGCCGAGGGGGGCCAGGTGGCCCGGGTCCAGGTTGATCCGGCGCAGCAGTTGGGCGTTGAGGGCGACCACGATGGTGGAGGCGGACATCAGGATCGCGCCCACCGCGGGGGAGAGCACGAACCCGATCGGGGCGAGCACGCCGGCGGCCAGCGGCACGGCGAGCACGTTGTAGCCGGTGGCCCACACCAGGTTCTGGATCATCTTGGTGTAGCTGGCCTGGGAGAGCTCGATCATCGACAGCACCGCGCGGGGGTCGTTGCTGGCCAGCACAACGCCGGCGGACTCCATGGCCACGTCGGTGCCGGCGCCGATGGCGATGCCGACCTCGGCCCGCGCCAGCGCCGGGGCGTCGTTGACGCCGTCGCCCACCATGGCCACGGACAGTCCCCGGGACTGCAACTCGGTGACCTTGGTGTCCTTGTCCTGGGGGAGGACCTCGGCGAAGACCTCGTCGATGCCCAGGTCCGCCCCGACGGCCTCGGCGACCTGACGGGCATCGCCGGTGATCATCGCGACCTTGATGCCGCGGGCGTGCAGGGCGGCCACGGCGGCCCGGGACTCGGGGCGGACCTTGTCCTCCACGGCGACCGCGCCGATAACGGACCCCTCG
Organism: Micrococcus sp. KRD128; assembly: GCF_017168395.1. Classification (NCBI taxonomy): domain Bacteria; kingdom Bacillati; phylum Actinomycetota; class Actinomycetes; order Micrococcales; family Micrococcaceae; genus Micrococcus; species Micrococcus sp. KRD128. The sequence goes on from NZ_JABFAX010000007.1 coordinate 21,162, forward strand.
CGCAGCACGTGCAACACCCCGGCCCCGCGCGCGGTCCAGGAGGCGGTGTGCTCAGTGATCTCCGCCGGCATGGTCAGGTTAAGCTCGCGCAGCATGTTCGGGCCCCCGACGAGGATCTCGGAGCCGTCCACGGTGGCGCGCACCCCGCGGCCCATGGCAGCACTGAAGTCCGTGCCGCGCTTGCGCAACGTGCTGGCCTGCGGGTGCTGCCCGGCGGCGGTGACGATGGCCCGGGCCACGGGGTGCTCGCTGTCAGCCTCGGCCGCGGCGGCCACCGCCAGCAGTTCTGCCTCGGACACGCCGGGCATCGCGGTGACGGCGGTGACGACGTGGGCGCCCTCGGTCAGGGTGCCGGTCTTGTCGAACAGGACCACGTCGATGGTGCGCATCCGCTCCAGGGCCATCCGGTCCTTGATCAGGACCCCGGACTTGGCGGCCTTCTCCGTGGAGAGGGCGATCACCAGCGGGATGGCCAGGCCCAGGGCGTGCGGGCAGGCGATGACCAGCACGGTCACGGTGCGGGTGACCGCGTCGGTGGGCTGGCCGATCGCGGTCCACACGATCGCGGTGATGATCGCCGCAACCAGGGCGAACCAGAACAGCAGGGCCGCCGCCCGGTCGGCCAACGCCTGGGCGCGGGAGGAGGATTCCTGGGCGTCGGCGACCATCCGCTGGATCCCGGCCAGGGTCGTGTCGGTCCCGACGGCGGCCACCTTCACCCGCACGGTGTTGTCGGTGGCCACGGTCCCAGCGACCACCGTGTCCCCGGCCTGGCGCAGCACGGGCTTCGACTCCCCGGTGATCATCGCCTCGTCGAACTCCGCGGCGCCCTCGAGGATGGTCCCGTCGGCCGGCACCCGGGCCCCGGCCCGCACTAGCACCACATCGCCCACGGCCAACTCGGTGATCGGCACGGTGATGGTGTCACCGTCCACGACCTTCTCGGCCTCCTCCGGCAGCAGCGCCGCCAGCGCGTCCAAGGCGGAGGAGGCCGCGCCCAGGGCGCGCATCTCCATCCAGTGGCCCAGCAGCATGATGACCACCAGCAGCGCCAGCTCCCACCAGAAGTCCAGCATCAGGTCCCCGATGCCCAGGGTCGTGACCCAGGAGGCGACGAAGGCCACCGTGATGGCCATCGCGATCAGCAGCATCATCCCGGGCTGGCGGGCGCGCAACTCGGTCAGCCCGCCCTTCAGGAAGGGCATGCCGCCATAGAGGTAGATCACGGTGCCCAGCACCGGGGCGATCCACGCCGAGCCCGGGAACTCGGGGACGTGGTAGCCCAGCAGCTGCCCGACCATGTGGCTGAAGAACACCACCGGGATGGAGAGCACCAGTGAGACCCAGAACCGGTTCTTGAACATCGCGGTGGAATGCCCGGCGTGCTGACCGTGGTCGTGGACCTGGTGGTCCTCGTCCAGGGCCGAGTGGGCGTGGCCCTGGGGCATGGCCTGCCCGTGGGTGGCCGCGTCCGCGGGGTGGTGGGCGGCATGGTCGGTGTGGTTGGCGTGGCCGGCGTGGGGGTTCGGGTCTGGGTGTTCGGCGGTCTGGTCGGTGGGGTGATCGTGGTGGTGCGGGGTGCTCATGGTGTTCCTTCTGCTCGGCGGTCTGTTCGGCGACCGGCTCGGCGGTGGGGCGCCGACCTCGAGGGGATGGGTCGGTTAGATCCGGACGCGGTAGCCGGCCGCTTCGATGGCCGTCCGCACGGAGTCCGCGGAGGCGGGCCCGGTCACGGTGACGGGGGAGGCCCCGCCGGCGACCAGTTCGACCCGGACATCGTCCACCCCGTCCAGGGCGCTCACGGCCTCGGCGACGGAGCCCACGCAGTGTCCGCAGGTCATGCCCTCCACCTGGTAGGTCGCGTCGCCGGCGCTCGTCCCGGTTGGGTCGGCACTCTGGTGCCCGGCGGGGGCGGTGGCGTCGGCGGCTGGGGCGCAGCACGAGCAGCCGTTGGTGGCCCCCGGCAGCGGGGTGCGGGCGGATTCGGTCATGACGGTCTCCTTCAGGTCTGAGGGCGGCGCCGGACGGCGCCTCTCCACTTGGTATATACCCCCCGGGGGTATCATTCAAGGGGTGGAGCGCCGGTGTTCACGGTGGATAAACGGGTGCGCCGGTAGGTGGGCTGGTCGGGGGGCTGCTTGGTGGGCAGGTCGATGGTGAACGTCGCCCCGGCCGTGGTGGAGGTGACGCTCAAGGTGCCGCCGTGGGTCTGGATGAGAGCTCGGGAGATGGCCAGGCCGACCCCGGAGCCGCCGTGGTCACGGTCGCGGGCGGTGTCCCCGCGGTAGAAGCGTTCGAAGACGTGCGGCAGGTGCTCGGGAGAGATCCCCTCCCCGGTGTCGGTGACGCTGAGCGTGACCCCGGACGGGCTTTGTCGGGCCTCGAGGGTGACCCGGCCCCCGGCCGGGGTGTGGCGCAGGGCGTTGGTGAGCAGGTTGTCCAGGACCTGGCCCATGCGCTGGCGGTCCACGTCCACGGCCAGGCCCGGATCGGCGTCCATGGTCAGGGCCACGCCCTTGGTGGCGTAGGCCTCCTTGTGGGCCTCGGTCGCGGCATGCAGCAGCCCGCTGACCCCTTGGGGGCTGCGGTCCAGTTCGATCCGGCCCTCCTCGGCGCGGGAGACGTCGTTGATGTCCTCCACCAGCCGGGTCAACCGGGCCAGCTGCTCGCCCATCAGCTCACCGGTGGGCTCGTCCCAGTGGGACACCCCGTCTTGCAGGGCCTCGTGGTAGACGGTCAGCACGGAGACGGGGGTGCGCAGCTCGTGGGCCAGGTCCGAGAGCATCCGTCGACGGGTGTCCTCGGTGCGCTGAAGCCGTGCGGCCATGGTGTTGAAAGACCCTGCCAGCTCCTCCACCTCGGTGCCGGCGCCCATGGCCGGCACGCGGGTGTCGTACCGTCCACCGGCCATGGCCTTGGCCGCCTGGGTCAGGGCGTTGATCGGACTCTGGATCCGGCGGGCGACATGCCAGGTCAATGCCAGACAACAGATCAAGGCCGTGGCCAGGGCCACGCCCAGGGTCCAGAAATTGGCGTCCCGGTAGGCCTGCTCCACGTGCAGCATCTGGGCTGCATCGTGTCCGGCCCCGGCCTGTTCCAGGTGCTCGTGGAACAGTGGTGGGCCGGCCAGGGAGGCCACCACCACCGCGGCCAGCACGCTGGCCCCCACCACCAGCAGCTGGGCGAGGAAGAACCGGGCCGCTAATCCTTGGTAGCGCCGCCGGCCGGTCATTGCTCCGCCATCCGGTAGCCGACCCCGCGGACGGTGAATCGCCCCGGGTCTGGTGGAGGCTCTGATCCAACGGAAGGATGCAGAGCATGCCAGCACCACGGAAGTACCCCGACGAGCTCCGCGAACGCGCCACGCGGATGACTCTGGAAGCCCGTCAAGACCCCGCCACGAGGACCGGAGCGTTCCGCCGTGTGGGAGAACAGCTCGGGATCAATCCCG
>NZ_JABFAX010000008.1:0-7213 GCF_017168395.1 Micrococcus sp. KRD128
GTCATGAGGGGCTCCTTCACGGGGCTGGGGCGTCGGGCCGAGGTCGCGGGCGGGGTGCCTCGCGCGGCGGACGGCCGGGGGACGGACCAGGTGGGCCCTGAGCGAGCGGCGTCGGTTCGACGCCGAAGGGCGCCGCGGGTGTGCGGCGCGTCCACAGCACAGTACACGCCGCTGTGTCCGACGTCACCCGGGTGAGTGTGGATCTCGGCTCAGAAGGGGTGACGGGTGCGGGGGGAGCGCGTAGCGTTCATCGCGGTCCGGACGGCGTCGGCCGCGCAATGGGGCGCGGCCCTCCGCGCGTCGGTCGGGCCGCGACACATTCCTTCCCACCGGACCACGAGGACGCTCAATGACGAGGATCCCCGCCGAGGACGAGGCCGTGACGGCCCCGTCCTCCCCGCTCGACAACGCCCTGGCCCAGCTCTCCGCCGCCGTGAAGACGCTCGGCTACGACGAGGGCCTGCACCAGATGCTCGCCGCCCCCCGCCGCGAGATGGCCGTCTCCATCCCCCTGCGCCGCGACGACGGCTCCACCGAGGTGCTCCGCGGCTACCGCGTGCAGCACAACTTCTCCCGCGGCCCGGCCAAGGGCGGCGTGCGCTTCAGCCTGGACGTGGACCTGGACGAGGTCCGCGCGCTGGCCATGTGGATGACCTGGAAGTGCGCCCTGCTGGACGTGCCCTACGGCGGCGCCAAGGGCGGGGTGACCATCGACCCGCGCCAGTACTCGAAGGCCGAGCTCGAGCGCGTCACCCGCCGCTACACCTCCGAGATCCAGCCGATCATCGGCCCCGAGGTGGACATCCCCGCCCCGGACGTGGGCACGGACGAGCAGACCATGGCCTGGATGATGGACACCTACTCGGTGAACGTCGGCCACACCACGCTCGGCGTGGTCACCGGCAAGCCCGTCTCGCTCGGCGGCTCGCTGGGCCGTGCCTCCGCCACCTCGGCGGGCGTGGTCCACGTGGCGCTCGCCGCGCTCGAGCACCTCGGCATCGAGCCGTCGCAGGCGACGGCGGCGGTCCAGGGCTTCGGCAAGGTCGGCGCCGGCACGGTCGAGCTGCTCGAGGCGGCCGGCGTGAAGGTCGTGGCCGTGTCGGACCAGTACGGCGCCGTGCGCGACGACGAGGGCCTGCACTACGACGCCCTGCAGAGGCAGCTCTGGGACACCGGCTCCGTGAAGGACACCCCCGGCACCGCGTCCATGGACGCGGACGAGCTGCTCGAGATGGACGTGGACCTCGTGGTCCCGGCCGCCGTGCAGTCCGTGCTGACCGAGGAGAACGCCCCGCGCGTGCGCGCCCGGCTGGTGGTGGAGGGCGCCAACGGCCCCACCACGGGCGAGGCCGACCGCATCCTCGCGGAGAAGGGCGTCCTGGTCGTCCCGGACATCCTGGCCAACGCCGGCGGCGTGATCGTCTCCTACTTCGAGTGGGTCCAGGCGAACCAGGCCTACTGGTGGAGCCGTGAGGAGGTGGACGAGCGCCTGAAGCAGCGCATGGTCGCCGCGTGGCAGGCCGTGCTGGCCACCTCCGAGAGCCGCCGCGTGAGCCTGCGCGAGGCCGCCACCCTGACCGCCGTGCAGCGCGTGGCCGAGGCCCACCGCACCCGCGGCCTCTACCCGTGACGGGGGGCGGCCCCGCCGCCTGACCCCGCGCCGACGGCCCGGAACCCCCACAGGTTCCGGGCCGTCGTCGTGGGTGGGCGCGGCCCGATGGGCCCCCGCGGCCCGTGACGTCCGTCTCTCTTTCGAATTTTGACGACCAGGCATGGACAACCCGCCCGGATGATGTTTAAATTTGAAACAAGTTCGGAGGCCACGGAGCCCTCGCCCCCCGCGGCGGCCCACCCCGGACACACCAGACAGATCCGCTTCAGAAGGAGCACCCCATGAACGCCATCACCACCGGAACCTGGAATCTCGACGCCGCGCACTCGGACGTCGACTTCGTCGTCCGCCACGCCGGCATCTCCAAGGTCCGCGGCACCTTCCACGCCGTGGAGGGCCAGCTCGTCATCGCCGAGCAGTTCACCCAGTCCTCCGTCGACGTGACCGTCGACGTCGCCTCCATCAGCACCAAGAACGAGGGCCGCGACGCCCACCTGCGCTCCGCCGACTTCTTCGACGTGGAGCAGTTCCCCACCATGACCTTCCGCTCCACCGAGGTCCGCGGCGAGCCCGAGGAGTTCACCCTGGTCGGCGAGCTGACGCTGCACGGCGTCACCCAGACCGTGGAGCTCGAGGCCGAGTTCGGCGGCCAGGACAAGGATCCCTTCGGCGCGACCCGCGTGGGCTTCGAGGCCACCGGCGAGATCTCCCGCAAGGACTTCGGCCTGACCTGGAACGCGGCCACCGAGGCCGGCGGCGTCCTGGTCTCGGACAAGGTGAAGCTCGAGATCGGCGCCGCCTTCGTGCTGCCCGAGGCCGACGCCCAGGCCTGAGCCTGAGTCGACCTCGCGCGTCGAGACCGGGTCCCTCGATGAGGGGCCCGGTCTCCTCGTAGGGTGGGGCCCATGATGGCTTCGAAGACCCCGCACCAGAACGTCACGTTCGACCTGCCCACCAAGGACGCCGGCCAGGACGGCGACCGGACGGGCCACGGCTACCTCGCGCTGCCCGCCTCCGGGAAGGGCCCCGGCGTGATCGTGATCCAGGAGTGGTGGGGCCTGGTGGACCACATCAAGGACGTGTGCGACCGCCTCGCCGACCTCGGCTTCGTCGCGCTCGCCCCCGACCTCTACGGCGGCTGGATCGCCCACGACGGCGACGAGGCCGGCGAGATGATGCAGAACCTGCCCGCCGAGGAGGGCGCCCGCCAGCTCGCCGGCGCCGTCGACTGGCTCCTCGCGCGGGACGAGGTGACCTCGCAGACCGTGGGCGCGATCGGCTTCTGCATGGGCGGCGGCTTCGTGCTCGCCCTCGCGGCCCAGCAGGGGGACAAGGTCTCCGCCGCCGTGCCCTTCTACGGTGTGGGCCAGGGCGTGCCCGGCGACTTCTCCGGCGTCACCGCCGCCGTTCAGGGCCACTACGCCGAACAGGACGACTCCTTCCCCGTCGAGGACGCGCGGAGGCAGGAGCAGCAGATCCGTGAGGAGTCCGGGGCCGACGTCGAGTACTTCTACTACGACGCCCCGCACGCCTTCCACAACGACGAGAACCCCCAGGGCAACCACCGGCCCGAGGCCGCGGCCCTCGCCTGGGACCGCGCGGTCTCCTTCCTGAAGGAGAAGGTCCGCTGAGGGGCTCCCGTGGCGGCCGGGGCGGGAAGTCCCGCGCGAGCAGGGGCGGCCCCGCCCGGTCCACCCGCTCCGGCGGCGGGCGCGGCGTGGCCAAGGGCGTGAAGCCCGCGGGCCGCGCCGGAGGTGAGGGCCGGCGTCGTCCCGCGCCCGCGCCACCGGCCGACCTGCCCGTCCCGCCTGAGACCCTCTTCCTGGCCACCATCCCCGGGGCCACGCCGTCCACGTGGGTGGAGCGGTTCACCACCCGCCAGCGCACGGTGCAGCTCGTCAACCACGACGACGCCGCCCAGCTGGCCCACCTCGCCCACGACGACGCCGGTCAGCCCCGCCACTTCCTGCCGCAGCTGGGCTACGTGCGGCGCCGCCGCGACGTGCCCGCCGAGGAGTTCCTGCGCGCCGGCGGCGTCGACCCGCGGCACGTGCACCTCGTGGGCGTGTACTCCGAGCTGCCGGTGGTGTGCGTGGGCAGGGACCACCTGCTCGCCGCGTGGGACGTGGACGCGGACGGCCCCGTGCCGCCCGCCGAGCTCGACCCGGACGAGGAGCTGGATCCCGCCCGCTTCGCCTCGGCCCCCAGCGCGGAGCCGATGGACGCCGCCGAGCTGCCCGGCGCGGGCGAGCGGATGGCCCTGGAGATCGCCGCGTCCGGCGCCGGCCACGTCGTGCTGCCGATGTCCGTGGCCCGCATGTTCGGCCGCAAGGACGTGATCGTGCTGCCGCTGGCCTCCACCCTGGACGACACCGTGGGCCTGTCCCGCGCCGACCGCGAGGCCGCCGCCACGCGGTCCGCGCTCGCGGACGAGCAGGCACGGGCCGAGGCGGAGGCGGGCGCCGCCGTCGAGGGGCCGGACCCCGCGGGTCAGGGCGACGACGACGCCCGCCACCCCGGCTGGGATGTCGCCCTGGCCTGGCTCAAGGCGGCCGACTCGGAGCTCGTGCAGGCGTTCGTGGGGGTGGCCCGCGGGCGGCGGGGCGCCAGCTCACGCTGAGGGCGGGCGCGCCTATGCTCGGAATGACCCGCATCACACTCAAGGAGGGCGCATGTCCGAGCATCAGCAGCACGTCGGCCGCCGGGATCCCCGGATCAGCGACGAGGCCATCGAGCGGGGCCGCCGCGCCCACGAGCTCGACCGCGCGCACGTGTTCCACTCGTGGAGCGCGCAGCGCGATCTGAATCCGATGACCATCCTCGACGCCGAGGGGTCGTGGGTGTGGGACGGCGAGGGTCGGCCCATGGTCGACTTCAGCGGGCAGCTCGTCTTCACGAACGTCGGCCACCGCCACCCGAAGATCGTGGCCGCGATCCGCGAACAGGCCGAGACGCTCGCCACCGTGGCCCCGCAGCACGTCAACGACGCCCGGTCCGAGGCGGCCCGGCTGATCACGGAGCGGCTGCCGGAGTCCATCAACCACGTGTTCTTCACGAACGCGGGCGCGGAGGCCAACGAGCACGCGGTGCGGATGGCGCGCCTGCACACGGGCCGGCACAAGGTGCTCTCCGCGTACCTCTCGTACCACGGCGCCACGCGCCTGACGGCGAACCTGACCGGTTCCCTGCGGCGCGTGGGCTCGGACTCGGCCTCCGACGGCGTCGTGCACTTCCAGCCCGCGTACACGTACCGCTCCGCGTTCGGCTCGGAGAGCGACGAGCAGGAGGCCGAGCGGGCGCTGGCCCACCTGCGCGACGTGATCGAGCTCGAGGGCCCCTCCACCGTGGCCGCCGTGGTCCTCGAGGCCGTCCCCGGCACCGCGGGCATCTTCCTGCCGCCGCCGGGCTACATGGCCGGCGTCGGGGAGCTGTGCCGTGAGCACGGGATCCTGCTGATCATCGACGAGGTCATGGTCGGCTTCGGCCGCGTGGGCGAGTGGTTCGGCCATCAGCTGACGGGCGTCACCCCGGACATCGTCACGTTCGCCAAGGGGGTCAACTCCGGGTACGTGCCGTTGGGCGGCGTCGCCATGAGCGACGACGTCTACGAGAGCTTCGCGACCACGCCCTACCCCGGCGGCCTGACCTACTCGGGCCACCCCCTCGCGTGCGCGGCCGCCGTCGCCGCGATCACCGCGATGGAGGAGGAGGGCATGGTGGCCAACGCGAAGCGCATCGGCGATCAGATCATCGGGCCGCGGCTGGCCGAGATCGCCGCGGCCCATCCGAGCGTGGGCGACGTGCGCGGCGCCGGCGCGTTCTGGGCCGTCGAGCTGGTGAAGGACCGGCAGACTCGGGAGCGGCTGGCCCCGCTCGGTCAGGTGGCGCCCGTGATGGGGCGGATGATGGCCGAGGCGAAGGACCGGGGGCTGCTGCTGTTCATGGCCGAGAACCGGTTCCACCTGTGCCCGCCGCTGAACATCTCGGACGCGGACCTGCGCTTCGGCCTCGACGTGCTCGACCAGGTCCTCACCCTCGCCGTCCCACACCCACGACCCCTCGGCGTCGAGGATGGTCATCGGATTCAGATCGCGCTGCGCGCTCCACGAGTGGAACACGTGCGCGCGGTCGAGCTCGGCCCCGCCCCGCGCAGCCGACCCCCCGCGTTGTCGAACGAGAAATGGGGGTTCTCAGCGCTTTCGGTCGTGAGATTGGCCCTATCTCACGACCGAAAGTGCGCGGGGCGGGGCGGAGTCGGGGTCAGCCGAGCCGGCCGGCCTCCGAGGCCTCGAACTCCTCCTCGTCCTCGGGCACCGGCTCGGTGCCGCGGGCGCGGGCGATCGCCGTCATGAGGTGGTACACCACCAGGGCGGCGACCGTGCCGAGCGTGATGCCGCCGAACACGAGCCCGCCGACCACGAGCTGGGGGTCGGCGATCGCGATGATCAGGCCCGCACCCGCCGTCATGAGGTGCACGGTGTTGGAGAAGTCCACGCGGTTCTGCACCCAGATGCGCACGCCCATCATGCCGATCATCCCGTAGAGGATGATGCCCGCGCCGCCGGCCACCCCGGCCGGGATGGTGGCGACGGCGGCCCCGAACTTCGGCAGGAACGCGAGGGCGATCGCGGTCAGGCCGGCCACCCAGTACGCCGCCGTCGAGTAGACGCGAGAGCTGGCCATCACGCCGATGTTCTCGGCATACGTGGTGGTGCCGACGCCGCCGCCCGCGCCGGAGAGCATGGTGGACAGGCCGTCCGCGATCAGGGCACGGCCGGTGAGCGGGTCCAGGTCGCGCTTGGTCATCAGTCCGACGGTCCTGACATGGCCGATGTTCTCCGCGACCAGCACGAGCACCACGGGCAGGAACAGGGGCAGCAGGTCCCAGCGCAGCTCCGGGCCGTGGAAGGGCGGCAGCCCGATCCAGGCGGCCTCCCGGACGGCGGCGAAGTCCACCTGACCCTGCGCGAGGGCCAGCAGGTAGCCCACCACGATGCCCACGAGGATGGACAGGCGGCCCAGGAGTCCCCGGAACGCCACCGCCGTGAGCACCACCGCCAGGGCCGTGCCGAACGTGGTGACGGGCACCTCCTGCATGGCCGTCGTCGTGGCGCCGGCGAGGTTGAGGCCGATCAGGGCCACGATCGTGCCCATCACCGCCGGCGGCATGAGCGCGTGGATCCAGCCGGTGCCGGCGCGGTGCACGATCGCGCCGATCACCGTGAGCAGCAGGCCCGTCACGAGGATGCCGCCGAGCGCGGCCCCCGTGCCGCCGATCGTGGCGGCGGCCGTCAGCGGTGCGATGAACGCGAACGAGCTGCCCAGGTACGAGGGCAGGCGGTTGCCCGTGATGACCAGGAAGAGCAGGGTGCCGAGGCCGGAGAAGAGCAGCGCCGTCGTCGCGGGCATGCCGGTCAGGGCGGGCACGAGCACGGTGGCGCCGAACATGGCCATCACGTGCTGCACGCCGATGCCCACGGTCCGGGGCCAGCTCAGCCGCTCGTCCGGGGCGACGACGGTGCCCGGGGTGATGGTGCGGCCGTCGCCGTGGAGGCGCCAGCCGGGGCCGCGTGAGGACCGGGTGGGGGTGGGGGACATGGC
>NZ_JABFAX010000008.1:7313-94143 GCF_017168395.1 Micrococcus sp. KRD128
GTCGGGGATGGGGGTGTCGGGCGTTTCTCGGGGGCCTGGAAGCTTGCGCACAGCCCCGGTTCCGCGCCGGTGATTAGGGTACCGTGGGGCGCGTGGCTCAGTACTGTGGTGTGATCGGAGAGGCGCTCGTCGACGTCGTGGTCTCGGACACCGCGACCCCTCGCGTGCACGTCGGTGGCAGCCCCCTGAACGTGGCCGTGGGCCTGAGCCGGCTGGAGCGGCCCGTCCTGTTCGCCGGCCGCCTCGGCCGCGATGCGCACGGGGACATGATCGCCTCGCACCTGCGGGAGAACGGCGTGCGCTGCCTGCTCGGGCCGGATGCCGCCGCCACCTCCGTGGCCACCGCCCGCCTGGACCCCACGGGCGCCGCCAGCTATGAGTTCGAGCTGGACTGGACGCTGCCGCCCGCCGCCGCGCTCGCCCGGGACTTCGACGACGCCGCCGGCGGCCCCCTGCACCACATGCATGCCGGCTCCATCGCCACCATGCTCGCCCCCGGCGACGCCGAGGTGATGGCCCTGCTCGAGCGGATCTCCGCGGTCACGACCATCAGCTACGACCCCAACGTGCGGCCCACGATCGTGCCGGACCGGGCGTTCGCCCGCGCCCGCGCGGAGGAGTCCGTGCGGCTGGCGGACGTGGTGCACGCCTCGGACGAGGACATCGCGTGGCTGTACCCGGACCGCCCGCTGCGCGAGTCGCTGCAGGCGTGGCAGCAGATGGGCCCGGCGTTCGTGGTGATGACCCGCGGCGCCGAGGACATCGTGGCCGTCAGCGCGCACGGCGTGGTGGAGCGGCCGATCGTGCCCGTGGACGTCGCGGACACCGTGGGCGCCGGTGACTCGTTCACCGCCGCCCTGCTCGCCGCCCTCGACGACCGCTCCCTGCTGGGCGCCGCGAACCGCGGCCGCCTGCACGCGATGGACCCGGCCGACGTCGAGTCGGTGCTGATCTACGCCTCCCGCGCGTCGGCGATCACGGCCTCCCGCCCGGGCGCGGACCCGCCCACGCGGGCCGAGTTGGCGGACTGATCCCACGCTCGCCCGTCCCCGCACGAATCTGTTGCGCATCTGACCCTTCCGGCGGGTGGGGACGCCCCCAGAAGGGTCGGAAACGCAGAAGATCCCGGCCGCCTCAGAGCAGGCCCAGCCCTCGCACGGCGTCGCGCTCGGCCTCCAGCTCGGCGACGGTCGCGGCCAGCCGCCCGCCCTCACCCGGCAGCACGGACTCGTCCGGCTCCAGCCCCGGCACGATCCGCCACGCGGTGCCGCCGTCGGAGGTCACGGGGAACGAGCTGATCAGCCCCTTCGGCACCCCGTAGGAGCCGTCCGAGACCACCGCCGCGGACGTCCAGCGGGACGCGCCGTCCGCGTCCACGCCGGTGCCCAGAGTCCAGTCGCGCATGTGGTCGATCGCCGCGGACGCCGCCGACGCCGCCGAGCTCGCCCCGCGCACCTCGATGATCTCCGCGCCCCGCTTCGCCACGCGCGGCACGAACTCCTCGCCCGCCCACACCGGGTCCACCACCTCGAGCGCCGGCCGCCACGTCCCCTCCACCCGCACGCGGGCGTGGGTGAGGTCCGGGAACTGGGTGGCGGAGTGGTTGCCCCAGATCGTCACACCGGCCACGTCCGTCACCGCGACGCCGGCCCGCGCCGCCAGCTGCGCCACGGCCCGGTTGTGGTCCAGCCGGGTCAGCGCCGTGAAGCGCTCGGCCGGCACGTCCGGGGCGTGCGCGGCGGCGATCAGCGCGTTGGTGTTGGCCGGGTTCCCGACGACGACGACCCGCACGTCCTGCGCCGCGTGGTCGTTGATCGCCCGGCCCTGCGGCCCGAAGATCCCGCCGTTCGCCTCGAGCAGGTCGCCGCGCTCCATGCCCTTCGTGCGCGGCCGCGCGCCGACGAGCAGCGCGTGCTGGACCCCGTCGAAGGCCCGGGCCGGGTCGTCCGTGACCTCCACGTCGGCCAGCAGCGGGAAGGCCGCGTCAGCGAGCTCCATGGCGGTGCCCTCCGCGGCGCCCCGGGCGGCCGGGATCTCGAGCAGGCGCAGCCGGACCGGGGTGTCCGGGCCGAGCATCCCGCCGGCGGCGATGCGGAAGAGCAGCGCGTAGCCGATGTTGCCTGCGGCGCCGGTGACAGTGACCGTGCGGGGCGTCGTGGACGCGGGGTCCGGGGCGGTGTCCTGTGCGGTGGTCTGCTGTGCGGTGTCCACGCCCCCATCGTGCCCCTGCTCGCCCGCGGAGGACACCCCGGCCCGCCGCACGGCCCCGGCCTAGACTGGGCGCATGCCCGCCCTGCCCCTGCCCTCGCGTCGTCCGCGGATGATCGCGACGGACCTGGACGGCACCATCATCGGGTACCGGCACACGCGGTCGGGGCGCCTGAGCCCGCGCACCATCACGGCGCTGCGGGACGCCCACGACGCCGGCGTCGAGGTGGTGTTCGTGACCGGCCGCCCCCTGCGCTGGCTCGGCCCGCTGAGCGCGCAGCTCGGTCCCGTCGGCCCGGTGATCTGCTCCAACGGCGCCGTCGTCGTGGACACCGCCACGGACGACGTCCTGATCGCCCACCCCATGCCCGTCGAGGCCGTGTGGACCGCCACGGACCGGCTGCGCGCCCTGGACCGCACCGTGTCCTTCGGCGCCGAGACCCTCGAGGGCTTCTTCTGGGAGCACGCGTTCTCCGAGCGCGCCGAGTTCCGGGCCGAGGTCCACGCGGCGGCCACGCTCGAGGCCGCGCTGCCGGGTCGGCTGGGCGTGGTGAAGCTGCTGGCCCGCTCGGACACCCTGGCCCCGGACGCCTTCCTCGCCGCGGCCCGCGCCGAGCTGGACGAGCTCGTGAGCGCCACGCACTCCGCGCCCGGCATCGCGCTCGTGGAGATGTCCGCGCCGGGCGTGCACAAGGCCGCGACCCTCGCCGAGTTCGCCGCGAGCAAGGGGGTCGCGCCGGCCGACGTCGTCGCGTTCGGGGACATGCCCAACGACCTGGAGATGCTCCAGTGGGCCGGTCTCGGCCTGGCCGTGGCCTCGGGCCACCCGTCGCTGCTGGCCGCGGCGGACGGCGTGGTCGGGGCGTGCGACGACGACGGGGTGGCCGCCACCGTCGAACGCCTGCTGGAGCTGCCCGCGGACTGAGCCGCGGGCCGCCCCCGGCGGTCAGAGGAACTCATCTCCTACGACGCGACTTCTTGGCGATGAGCCACCGGACGGTCGGGCCGCGTTCCGGGCCCGCAGGATCCTTCATGACGACACCGGCATCGCGCAGGTCCGCGAGCAGTTGGCGGGCCTGCTGGACGTCCAGATCGAACATGTTTCGGATGGTCTTGTTTGTGATCCAGCCGTATTCGTCCAAGTGCGCCTCGACCCGTCGCCGCGCCTGGTCTGCCTTGGTCCTGTGTGTCACCGCCGTCCCCAAGCCGGCTGCGGTGAGAGGGAGGAGCCGCCATGCGGCCTTCCGACTCGATGGTGAGGAAGAGCGTTCGAACAGCGCGTGCGGCGCCGTCGAGAGTGTATCAACGCGATGAGAGGCCTCGTCGACGGGAACCTGCAGAATGCGCGCCGCTTCGTCGGCGGAGAGAGAAGGCCGTCGGCACAAGTGATCGAGGAGGAGGATGGCATCGACATTCTCGCGTAGCTCAGGCGGCAGGGTGGCCAGAAAACGGGCGAATGCGCGGTTCGGCGCGCCGGTGCTGAACCGCACGGTCACGGAATAGTCATCCGGCTCGATGACCGGCTGCGTTTGCCCCACTCGGATTTGCTCCCGAAACATCCGATCGATGCCTCGTGAGGTGCGCTCTGCGAGTCCGAGCTGTTGGAGGAGGGACATCAACTGCGGGTTCCGCGGCGTCGACACGGTGCTGAGGAGACGGTCCGGATCCACGCCGTAGGGGAGCGAGCCTGGAGAGTGCACCGTCAAGGTGGTGGCACTGTGGTCGATGACAACGCGGTCCCGCACTCCGTAGTCACGGTGGACCAGCGCGTTCGTGACCGCTTCCTCGACGGCGAGGGGCGAGAAGTCGGGGAGCGCCAGTTCCTGACCCGTCGGCAAGGGGATCGAGGTCACTTCCGGATTGATGGCGGTGTTGATGAGCCCCATGACGGTGGTGAGTGCCTGGGCCACGGGGAGTCGCAGCCGGCGTGTCGAAGGCTCGGCTCCGGGTGCAGGGCGGGTCAAGAAGTCCACGGTGTCATGATCTGGTGGGCAGAAGACGAGCTCTCCCGCCACGAGTAGGTTTCCTTGGCCGTCGACCGCCCCCAGACTGCGGAGAAGGTCGTCATCGTGCAGATCCGCGAGCTGGCGTCGAAGGTCCGGGAGTCGGCGCAACAGATCTCGCACATGGTCAAGGGCATCGCTGCTGACGTCCTTGGGGCCCCGTTCGGAGCGGCGCGCAGTGAAGTCCGGATTCCGACGGGTGTAGCCGAGGTGGCGTCGAGCCGCTTCCGACATGGGATGGCAGTCGGTCCCCCGGCGTTGATGCGCGACGCCTTTGGAATTCGTCACGAGGTCGAGGCCTTCGACGACGCGGATCACGAGGATCCGATGCTCGTGACGGTGCTCCTCACGGATGTCCACCGTCACGGGCGGTGTGGTGTTGTGGTGCAATCTCGCGCGTAAATCGTTGCGGTCGGCCGAGGTGCCCGTGAAGGCTTCCGGGCCGCTCGACTTGTCGTCGACTCCCAGTACGATGTGACCACCGTCTGCGTTGGCGAAGCAGATGACGGCTGTCGTCAATTCGTCGATGAGCTGGGCGCGCGGGTTGCCGCGGAATTCCGCCACGGTGGCCGGGTCACGTTTGAAGTCGAGGGTCTGACTTTCCAGGTCGGCGGCGGTGGCCCCCCGCTCCAGGGCATCGAGGGCGCGGGCCACTTCGTCGAGTTTAGTCACGAGTTTATCGTAAGGGCAGAACTATCTCCGCGTCTATAAACTCGCGAGGAGCCGCGGGCCGCCCCCGGCGGGTCAGAGGAACTCGTACGGGTCGAACGCCTCGACGTCGATCACGCGCAGGCGCGGCAGGGACGAGTCGAACGCGCCCACCGCGTGCTCGAGGTCGAAGAACTCGACCCCGGGGATGCGGCGCAGCTCGTGGGAGAGGAACTCCTCGAAGCCCATGATCCCGGTGCGCCGGCCCGGCGTGGCCGCGAGGTCGGTGAGCTGGGGGGCGAAGTCGGCGTCGTGGCTGACGAGGACGACGTCGTCCTCCCGGCCCAGCAGCGCCTCCGCGGTGCGCTGGATGCCGATGTCCACGACCTTGCCCTCGCCGCGTAGCATGATCGGCTGGAAGCCGAGGGCGGTGAGCGCCTGGACGAACGGGATGGGGATCTCGCCGTCGATGGCGAGGAAGAACAGGCCCTTGACCGGCTGGTCCCAGCGGTCCTCGAGGTAGCCGAGCAGGCGCTTCCAGCGCGGCCGCTCGTCGGGCTGGGGGCGCCGCTGCAGGATGGACGTGCCGAGGGTGGCGTCGATGTTCTCGCCGTCGATCAGCAGGTAGGTGGTTCGCTCGCTCACGCTCTCGAGGCTACCCGCTGGGGTGGACGTCGGTCAGCGCGCGCGGTCGAACGGGGCCGTCAGCAGGCGGACGACGCCCTCCAGCGGCCCCGCGCGGAACGGGCCGATACGCACGACGGCCCGCCACAGCAGCGGCAGCAGCAGCGCGCCGGCCACCAGCACGGCCAGGTTGAACCACGTGTCGTCCGTGCCCGTGGCGCTGCGCCACGGCCCGGGTCCGAGCCCCCGCACCCAGCCGAGGTACCACAGGTGCGCCACGTACACGGACAGCGTCATCGCGCCGGGCACGGCCAGCAGCCCGGCCCACCGCGGCGCCAGGGCCGCGCACCCGCCGAGCACGGTCAGCACGAGGCCCGTGTCCAGCAGGGCCTCCGCCGGGGTCGCCGTGTAGGGCACGGGGGCGGCGCCGGTCTGCGTCCGGGACAGGGCCAGCACGACGCCGGCCAGCGCGATCCCCCCGGCCGCCCAGGCGAGCCCCGTGAGCCGTGCGCGCCGGGCCGGGGCCGCCGTCGTCGTGCCGTGGACGGTGGCGACCAGCACCGCCCCCAGCAGCGCCCACGCGAGGAACAGGGGGAGACGGTACGGGCCGTCCGTGAGGAACGCGGAGACCCACGGGGTCAGCGTCGCGCGGCTCAGCCCGAGGGCCTGAGCGAGGGGGACGAGCCGGTCGACGACGTCGGCCGTCGGCGTGGCGGCGAGCAGGAGGCCGCCCCCGCCGCTGAGGAGGGCCAGCACGAGGTGCGCGCCGAGCGGGAGGGCGGCCAGCAGCGCCATGAGCACCGTGAGCACGGCCAGGTGCGCCAGCACGTTCACGACGGCCGCCCCGAAGTGCCCGGTCAGCCACACCGCCCCGAACAGGGCGGCCGCCCGCACGAGCGCGCGGGACACGGCCCGGCCACGGCCCAGCCACTCCGCCTCGAGGCGCGCGCCCACGCCCACGAGCGCCGCGAACAGGGGCGCGGTGAGGTGCTCGGAGAGGTGGAGCACCCCGCCCGGGCCGCCGGTGGGCGCCGTGTGGGCGACCATCATCGAGACCAGGGCCAGACCGCGCGCGACGTCCACCCAGACCAGGCGGCCGCGGGCGGTGGGGGTGACGGCGGGGACGTGGGACGAGCGGGCGGACACGGCGACCTCCGGGGTGGGGGACTCAGTCCAGGACGCGGGTGAGGTCGGCGTCCTCGTAGCGGACCGGCTTCGAGCCGGTGACGAGCTTGTGGCCGAGCCACAGCGCGAGGAACAGGGGCAGGCCGATGTACGCGGTGGCCACGGCCACGAGGTCCACGTCGCCCATGAATGCCTGGTAGTTCTGCCCGAGGATCACGACAGCGCACATGACCAGCGCGACGATCGGGCCCAGGGGGAACAGGAACGCGCGGTAGGGCAGGTCCTTCGGGTCGTGGCCCTGCGCGACGTAGGCCCGCCGGAACCGGTAGTGGCTCCAGGCGATGCCCATCCACACGATGAACCCGGCCAGGCCCGAGGCGGAGACGAGCCACACGTAGGCGGCGCCGTCCCCGATGAACGTGGTCAGGAAGCACGCCGCGCCCACCGCGGTGGTGGCGTAGAGGGCGTTCATGGGCACGCCGCGCCGGTTCACCTTCGCCAGGAAGCGCGGGGCCTTGCCGGAGTCGGCCAGGGCCCAGAGCATGCGGGTGGAGGCGTACAGGCCCGAGTTGCCCGCGGAGAGGATGGCCGTGAGGATCACGGCGTTCATCACGGAGGCGGCGGCGAGCACGCCCGCGTTCTCGAAGACGAGCGTGAACGGGGAGATCGAGATGTCCTCGACGTCGCTGCCCAGCAGGTGGGGGCTGGTGTAGGGGATGAGGAAGCCGACGACGGTGATCGCGCCGACGTAGAAGAGCAGGATGCGCACGAACACGGTGCGGATCGCCTTGGGCACGTTCTTCTCCGGGTCCTCGGCCTCGCCCGCGGCGACGCCGACCAGCTCGGTGCCCTGGAAGGAGAAGCCGGCCACCATGAAGATCGCCAGGATGCCGGCGCCGCCGCCCACGAAGGGGGCCTCGCCGTCGGTCCAGTTGTGGAAGCCGGGGGAGGAGCCGCCGAGGATGCCGACGATCATCAGGACGCCGAGCACCAGGAAGATCACCACCGTGGCGACCTTGATGAGCGAGAACCAGAACTCGCTCTCGCCGTAGGCGCGCGTGGAGAGGGCGTTGAGGCCGAAGAGCAGCGCGAGGAAGATCGCGGACCAGATCCACGAGGGCACGTCCGGGAGCCAGTACCGCATGATCAGGGCCGCCGCGACGAGCTCGGCGGCCACCGTGATCGCCCAGTTGTACCAGTAGTTCCAGCCGATGGCGAAGCCGAACGAGGGGCTCACGAAGCGGGTCGAGTACTCCTCGAACGCGCCGGAGACCGGCAGGTACGTGGACATCTCACCGAGCGACTGCATCAGCAGGAACACCATGAAGCCGATGGCCACGTAGGCCACGAGGGCGCCACCGGGGCCGGCGGTCGCGATGGTGTTGCCCGAGGCCACGAAGAGACCCGTGCCGATGGCGCCGCCCATCGCGATCATCGTCAGATGCCGGGATTTGAGGGTGCGCCGCAGGGAGCCGCCCTCGGGGGTGGCGTGGGCGGCGGAGGCGGGCGGCGTCGACGGGGACGTCCGGGGTGCGCTGGTGTCCACGGTGGCCTTTCGGTGGGAGAGCGGTCGGACGCGCGTCGAACGCCGCGGCATCCCACCCTGCTGCAAGGTGGTAGAAGGGTATCCCGGCCGGGAGCGCCCGTCAGGCGGCGGGGGCGAGTTCGGCGCGCAGTGCGGCCGTGAACGCGTCCACGTCCTCTTCGGTCGTGTCGAAGCCGCACACCCAGCGCACCTCGCGCCGCGCCGCGTCCCAGTCGTAGAACCGGAAGCGGGCGCGCAGCCGGTCGGCCACGCCCTCGGGCAGGACGGCGAACACGGCGTTGGCGTCCGTGGCCTGCGTGAGCTCGACGCCGGCCAGCGAGCCGTCGGCGACCCCCGCCTCGATGCCGGCGCGCAGCCGGGCGGCCATGGCGTTGGCGTGGCGGGCGGAGCGCAGGTACAGGTCGCCGTCGAACAGCGCGAGCAGCTGCGCCGAGACGAAGCGCATCTTCGAGGCCAGCTGCATCTGGTTCTTGCGCAGGTACACGAGGCCGTCCGCGGCGTCCGGGTCGAGCACGACGACGGCCTCGGCCAGCAGCGCCCCGTTCTTGGTGCCGCCGAGGGAGAGCACGTCCACGCCGACGTCGGTGGTGAAGGCGCGCAGCGGCAGGCCCAGGGAGGCCGCGGCGTTGGCGATGCGGGCGCCGTCCATGTAGACGCGCATCCCGTGTTCGTGGGCGTAGTCCGTGATGGCCTTGACCTCGTCCGGGGTGTAGACCGTGCCGAGCTCGGTGGACTGGGTGAGGTAGACGACCAGAGGCTGGGCGCGGTGCTCGTCACCCCAGCCCCAGGCCTCGGCGGCGATCAGCTCGGGGGTGAGCTTGCCGTCGTCGGTGGCCACGGGCAGCAGCTTGATGCCGGCGGACTTCTCGGGCGCGCCGCCCTCGTCCACGTGGATGTGCGCGGTGTCCGCGCAGATCACCGCGCCCCAGCGGGGCAGCATGGCCTGGAGCCCGACGACGTTCGCCCCGGTCCCGTTGAACATCGGCCACGCGGTGGCGTCCTTGCCGAAGTGCTGGGCCACGACCTCCTGGAGACGCGCCGTGTACACGTCCTCGCCGTAGGCGACCTGGTGGCCCCCGTTGGCCTCGGCGAGCGCCGCGAGCACCTCCGGGTGGACGCCGGAATAGTTGTCCGAGGCGAAGCCCCGCTCCTGCGGATCGTGGATCCTCTGCATGTCAGTTACGTTCCCTTCTCCTGGAGCGTGAGGACGGCGTCGTTCAGCGCGCCCGCCTCAGCCTCCCACAGTCGCATGTACTCCTCGGCCAGCCGTTCCTCGAGCCCGGCGAGGGACTTCACGCGGAACACGACGGCCGCCGAGCGCAGCGGGGTCTCCGCGTCCCGGGCGGCCTGGGCCCAGCCCTGCGCCACCGCGCGGGTCCATGCTTCGCTCGCCGCCTTCACCGCGGCGTAGTTCGCGCCGCCGGCGAGCGGCCGGGTCACCGCCGTGGACGAGACGATCGCGAGGCGTCCGGCGGACGAGGCCCGCAGGTCGTCGTCGAGGGCCCGGCTCACGTGCCGCAGCGCCGTGAACGAGGCCTCGAGGGCGCGGTAGTCCTCCTCGGACTGGCCGGCGAGGCCCCCGCCGCCGCGCCAGCCGCCCACCAGGTGGAGCAGGCCGTCGATCCGGGTGCCGCGGGCGTGCAGGTCTTCGACGAGGCCGCGGACGGTGGCCTCGTCCGTGAGGTCCAGGGCCGCGGTCTCGGCGCCGAGACCGGCGAGCGGGGCGAGCTTCGCGGCGTCGCGCCCGGTCGCGACGACGTGCGCGCCGGCGTCGAGGAGCGCGCGGGCGGCGACCCGGCCCGAGACGCTCGTGGCGCCCGCGATCAGGACCACACGGTCGGTCAGGGCGGCCACGGGTCAGGCGTCCGTGCCGCGGATCCCGGCGGTGGACTCGATGACGCCGCTCATCTTCTTCTCGAGGGCCTCGAAGAACATGGACAGCGGGAACTCGTCGTCGAGCACGAGGTCGGTGTAGCCCTTGGGCGGGCCGGCGAGCACCTCGCGCGGCAGGCCCTGCGCCCACACGGAGGCCGGGTGCGGGGTGACCACGGAGGCCACGAGCTCGTAGGCCTGGAGCCAGTGCACGGTCTTGGGGCGGTCGATGGACTCCCAGTAGAGCGTGTCGATGGCGTCGCCCAGCTCGACGACGGCGTCGGCGAGCCGGTCCCAGTCCACGCTGAGGGCGACGTCCCGCCACTGGATCACGTCCTTGCGGTGCAGCCAGGCGAAGAGCAGCTGGCCGCCGAGGCCGTCGTAGTTGCGGACGCGGGAGCCGGTGAGGGCGAAGCGGAAGACGCGGTCGAACAGGACCGCGTGCTGCACGAGCCCGGCGTGGCGGCGGGTCTGCTCCTCGAGCGCGGTGAGCTGCTCGCCCGCGGCGGCGCGCGCCGTGAGGCGGCGCTCGATCGCCACGCACTCGCGGAAGGCGGTCATGTCGCAGCGCATCTCCTCGAGCGTGTAGAGGAAGAACGGCATGCGCTGCTTGATCATGAACGGGTCGAAGGGCAGGTCGCCGCGCATGTGCGTGCGGTCGTGGATGAGGTCCCACATCACGAAGGTGCCCTCGGCGAGCTCCTGGCTGGAGAGGAGCTCGGCGAGCTCGGCCGGGAGCTCGAGCTGGGTGATCTCGGCGGCGGCGGTGACGACCCGGCGGAAGCGGGCGGCCTCGCGGTCCTGGAAGATGGCGCCCCACGTGAAGGTGGGGATCTCGCGCATGGCCACGGTCTCGGGGAAGAGGACCGCCGAGTTCGTGTCGTAGCCGGGCGTGAAGTCGATCAGGCGCAGGGAGAGGAAGAGGCGGTTGCCGTAGTCGCCGGCCTCGAGCTCGGCGATGAACTCGGGCCAGATGGTCTCGACGACGAGGGCCTCCACGTGCCGGTCCGGGGAGCCGTTCTGCGTGTACATCGGGAAGACCACGAGGTGCCGGACGCCGTCGACGCGGTGCTCCTGCGGCTGGAAGGCGACGAGGGAGTCCAGGAAGTCGGGCTCGGCGAAGCCGCCGTCGGCCCAGCGGGCGAAGTCGCGGGGCAGGGCGGCGAGGTAGGCGGCGTCGTGCGGGAAGAGCGGGGCGAGCTCCTCGACGGCGGCGACGATGGTCTCCACGTGCTCGCGCGCGGCCGCGTGGTCCGCCGGGTCCGGGATGGAGCCGTCCTTCACCTGCAGGGGCTGCAGGGCGGTGGCGGCGGCCTTGAGGCGGAGCCAGGCCGGGTGGGTCTCGACGGTGCGCGCGTCGGCCGGGGTCTCCGGGACGACGACGTCGGCCCGGGTGGGCTGCAGAGTGGTGGACATGGAACCCTCCTGAGGTCGAAGCGCCGGAAAATATCCGGTGACGCGGATCACTTGCCGGAAGGTTTCCATGAGCGCACGGGGCTGTCAACCCGGCGGCCGGGGCCGGCTGATAGCGTGCGGCGCATGGACGACCCTGTCGACGTGCGGCTCGCGGCCGCCGTCTCCCATGACCCGCGCGCCACGCTCGCCCAGCTCTCCGAGCGGATCGGCCTCTCGACCTCCGCCGTGCAGGCGCGTCTGCGCCGGCTCGAGAGCACGGGCGTGATCACGGGCTATCGCGCGCTGCTCGACCCCGAGGCCGTGGGCAGGCCGCTCTCCGCGTTCATCGAGATCAGCCCGCTGGACCCGCGCCAGCCCGACGACGCCCCCGAGCTCCTCGAGTCCATCGCGGCGATCGAGGCGTGCCACTCCGTGGCCGGCGACGCCGCGTACATGCTCTTCGTGCGCGTGGGCTCGCCGCGCGAGCTCGAGGCCCTCGTGACCGAGATCCGCCAGACGGCGTCGGTGTCCACCCGGACCACCGTGGTGCTGCAGACCTTCTTCGAGCACCGGCCCATGCTGGAGCTGCCGGCGGAGGACTGAGGGCGGGCGCTTCGGCCCCTCCTCTGGCGTTCCCGGCTGCGGCGGCGGGCGCCCCGCCGCCCGTCCCCGCTACCGTGATCCCGTGCGTCCGACCTCGCCCCCCGCCTACCTCACCGACTCCGTCCCCGCCCGTCGCGGCCACCCGCTGGGGTTCGCGCACCGGGGCGCCGCCGTCGACCGGGAGAACTCCCTCGCCGCGTTCGTGGACGCCCACGCCGCCGGGTTCACCTATCTCGAGCTGGACGTGCGCACCACGGCGGACGGCGAGCTCGTCGTCTTCCACGACGACACCCTGGACCGCGTCAGCACCGGCCGCGGCCGGCTGCGCGACCACACGTGGGAGCGGCTGGCGGACGTCACGGTCGGCGGGGAGCCGCTGCTGCGCTTCACCGAGCTGCTCACGGCGCTCCCCGAGGCACGCCTCAATGTGGACCTCAAGGACCGCGCGGCGGCCCCGGCCCTGGCCCGCATCCTCGCCGAGCACGGAGCCTGGGACCGCGTGCTCGTCGCCTCGTTCCACGACTCGCGGCGCCGCCTCTTCCGACGCGCCCTCGCCCGCCTCGGACACCCCGAGCGGGCGTACGGGCCGGAGCGGGTGGCGACGTCGGGCGGGGCGGCCGCCATCGCGGCGCTCGTGACGCTGGGCCCGCTGGGACTGACCCGCTGGCTGCGCCGGTACGCCCTCGACGTCGACTGCGTGCAGGTGCCCGTCCGGCACGGCCGCGTGCCCGTGGCCACCCCCGACTTCGTGCGCCGCTGCCACGCGGCGGGCCTGCCGGTGCACGTGTGGGTCGTGGACGAGCCCGCGGAGATCGAGCGCCTGCTCGACCTCGGCGTCGACGGCGTCATGACCGACCGTGCCGACGTCCTCGCCGAGGTGTACTCCCGCCGCGGGTTCTGGCCGCAGCGCTGATCCCCGCCCCCTCAGAGCATCTTCGGCAGCAGCGCCCGCTTCATCCGCCCGTACGGCGGGTAGGCGGTCTTGAGCGTGTCCACCTGGTCCGACTTCGTGATGGACGGGCGCAGGTGGGAGAACGTCTCGAACCCGTGGATGCCGTGGTACGCGCCCATCCCGGACGCGCCGATCCCGCCGAACGGCAGCGTCGCGATGCCGGCGTGCAGCAGGCCGACGTCGTAGCCGAGGCCACCGGCCTGCACCTGGTCGTCGAACGCGCGGTGGTAGCTGGGCCGGTCCGTGAAGAGGTAAGCGGCCAGCGGGTGCGGGCGCTCCGCGATGAAGTCCAGGGCGTCCTGGAAGGTGTCCACGGTCAGCACGGGCAGGATCGGGCCGAACAGCTCCTCCTGCATGAGCGCACCGTCCGGCTTGACGCCCGTCACCACGGTCGGCGCCATGTACCGCCCCGCCACGTCCACGTCGCCGCCGACGAGCAGCTCGGCGCCGGCGTCGAGGTCCGCCTGGAGCATCTCCCGCAGCCGCTCCGCGTGCTCGGCGGAGATGAGCCGGCCGTAGTCCCTCGACGCGCGGGGGTCGTCGCCGTAGAACTCGCGCAGGGCTGCGGGGAGCTCGGCGGTCACCTGGCGCAGCGCGGCCTCGCCGACGGCCAGCACGTAGTCCGGGGCCACGCACGTCTGGCCCGCGTTGGTGAACTTCGCCCACGCGATGCGGCGGGCCATCGCGCCCGTGTTCCGCGACGGTGTCACCACCGCCGGCGACTTGCCGCCCAGCTCGAGCGTCACGGGGGAGAGGGTCTTCGCCGCCGCCTCGTAGACGATCCGGCCCACGCGCTCCCCGCCGGTGTAGAGGATGTGGTCCCACGGCTCCGCCAGCAGCGCGGTGTTGCACTCCTTGCCGCCCGCCACCACGGAGACCAGCGCGGAGTCCAGGTACTGCGGCACCAGCTCCCGCAGCGCCGCCGCCGTGGCCGGGGCCTTCTCCGACGGGCTGAGCACCACCGTGTTGCCGGCCGCCAGCGCGCCCACGACCGGGGCGAGCGCGAGCTGCACCGGGTAGTTCCACGCGCCGATGACCAGCACGAGACCCTTGGGCCGCGGCCGGACCTCCGCGCTCGCGGGTCGCAGGGCCAGCGGCAGCTTCACGGGCCGCGGCTCCATCCAGTCGGTCAGGTGCAGCAGCGAGTGGTCCACCTCGGAGCGCACCGAGACGATCTCCGTGATCAGCGCCTCGGTGGCCGGCTTGCCCAGGTCCGTGCCGAGCGCCGCGACGAACCGGTCCTCGTGCTCGGTCAGCATCCGCTTCAGGCCCTTGAGCTGGCGCACCCGCACCGCGCGCGGGTGGGCGGCGCGGGAGCGGGCGGCGGCGCGCAGACGCTCGACGGCGGCCCGCGGCTCCTCGGGTCGGGGCCCGGCCGGCGCGATCGGCAGGGCCTCGGTGGGCAACGGCTCGCGGACGGGATCGTCGTCGGGGGCGTCGGGGGAGTCGGTGGTCAGACCGGGGGGCTGCGTGCTCATGTCGGCCACGCTACCGAGCGGCCCTGTGCGACGGCAGGGCGTGGCGCCGTCGTCGTCCCCGCGCGACCCGCGCACTTTCGTGTGGAAGACGGCGCCCCCAGGGCCTTTTCGTTCGAGAAACGGCCCGCGCCCCGCCGTTTCCCGAACGAAAGCGGTGCGACACGCCGCCGTTTCCCGAACGAAAGCGGGCGGGGGTGGGGGTCAGCCGATGACCGCGTCCACCAGCTGCTGGGCCTCCGCCTGCACCTGCGTCAGGTGCTCGGGGCCGCGGAAGGACTCCGCGTAGATCTTGTAGACGTCCTCGGTGCCGGAGGGCCGCGCCGCGAACCACGCGTGCTGCGTGACCACCTTGAGCCCGCCGATCGGGGCGTCGTTGCCCGGGGCGTTGGTCAGCGTCGCGAGGATGGTCTCACCGGCCAGCTCGGTCACCGGGACGTCGTCGGGGGAGAGGGTCTTCAGCTTCGCCTTCTGCTCGGCGGTCGCGGGGGCGTCGATGCGCGCGTACGCCGGGTCGCCGTGCAGGGCCACGAGGTCGCGGTACCGCTCGGACGGGGACTGGCCCGTCACGGCGATGATCTCCGCGGCCAGCAGGCACAGCAGCAGCCCGTCCTTGTCCGTAGACCACGGGCTGCCGTCGAACTGCACGAAGGACGCGCCCGCGGACTCCTCGCCGCCGAACACGCCGGTGCCCGTCAGCAGGCCCGGCACGAACCACTTGAAGCCCACCGGCACCTCCACGAGCTCGCGGCCCAGGTCCCCGGCCACGCGGTCGATCATCGAGGAGCTCACCAGGGTCTTGCCCACGCCCGCGCTCTGGGGCCACTGGTCGCGGTGGCGGTAGAGGTAGTCGATGGCCACGGCGAGGTAGTGGTTCGGGTTCATCAGCCCGCCGTCGGGGGTGACGATCCCGTGCCGGTCCGCGTCGGCGTCGTTGCCGGTGGCAACGTCGAAGGGCACCTGCCCGTCCGCGTCCGGGGTCATCCGCTCGATCAACGAGGCCATCGCGTTCGGCGACGAGCAGTCCATGCGGATCCTGCCGTCCCAGTCCAGGGTCATGAACCCGAACCGCGGGTCGACCTCGGGGTTCACCACGGTCAGATCCAGCCCGTGGCGGTCGGCGATCTCGCCCCAGTACGCCACGGACGCCCCACCCATGGGGTCGGCGCCGATGCGCACGCCCGCCTCGCGGATCGCCTCCACGTCGATCACCTGCGGCAGATCGGACACGTACCGGTCCAGGAAGTCGAAGCCGCCCAGCTTCGCGTGGCCGGCGACGTCGGCGCCCGCCACCCGGTGCACGCCCGCCAGCCCGCCGGCGAGCAGCTCGTTGGCGCGGTCGGCGATCCACGTGGTCGCCTCGGTGTCCGCGGGGCCGCCGTGGGGCGGGTTGTACTTGAAGCCGCCGTCCGCGGGCGGGTTGTGCGAGGGGGTGATCACGAGGCCGTCCACGAGGCCGGCGTTGTCCCCGTCCACCGCGAAGCCCGACGGCGACAGCTCGCGCCCGGCGTTCAGGTGCAGGATCGCGTGGGACACGGCGGGGGTGGGCGTGTAGCCGCCGCGGGAGTCGACGAGCACCTCGACGTCGTTGCCGAGCAGCACCTCGACGGCGGTGTCCTGCGCGGGCCCGGACAGGGCGTGCGTGTCCTTGCCGACGAGGACCGGCCCCGTGATCCCGTGGTGCGCGCGGTACTCGACCACGGCCTGCGTGATGGCGGCGATGTGGTCGTCGTTGAACGAGGTCGTGAACGCGGAGCCGCGGTGGCCGGAGGTGCCGAACACGACCTTCTGCGCCGGGTCCGTCGGGTCCGGGTGACCGGTGCGGTACGCCTCCAGGAGGGCGTCGACGTCGATCAGGTCCTGCGGCAGGGCGGGGGTGCCGGGACGCTCGGCGGCGGGCAGGGCGGCGGTGTTCTCGGTCATGTGCCACACCTTGGCACGGGCGGGCGGACGGGGGAAGACGCGCGGCCCAGCGGGACGACGCCGACGGTCACTCCCGGCAGCCGGCGCACAGCCCCCAGTAATAGACCTCGGCCTCGTCGACCGCGAAGCCGTGGTCCTCGGGGGCGTCGAGGCACGGGGCGGAGCCGGTGCGGCACGGCACATCCACGACCGTGCCGCAGCCGCGGCACACCAGGTGGTGGTGGTTGTCGCCCGTGCAGATCTCGTAGCGGGCCGGGGAGCCGGCGGGCTGCAGGGAGCGCACGAGCCCGGCCTCGGTGAGCGCGTGGAGGCAGTCGTAGACGGCCTGGTGCGAGGTGCCGGGCAGGGCCCGACGGACGGCGGCCAGCACGGTGGACGCGTCCGCGTGGGGGTGGTCGGCGAGGGCGGTCAGCACCGCCAGGCGGGGCCGGGTCACGCGCAGGCCGACGCCGCGCAGCAGCGTGCGCTCATCCTCGTCCCGCGTCGTGGTCTCCATGCCAGTCGATCCCAGCCGGTTCTCTGGAACATGTCAAGAAAGGGCGGGCCGCTTCGCCCCCGGCGCACCGGCCATTCCCCGCCGTGCCCGTGCTGACTACGGTGAATCCTCGACCCCGGGGCGCACCGGCCCGGGCGCCGTCGACGAGGAGGTCCCCACCCATGGCCCAACCCGAGCCCGTCCGCCTCGTCCCGGGTGGAGCCGTGGACCGCCCGGCCGAGCAGGCCCTCCTCACGGCCGCCGAGGCCTGCGACGGCGACGTCGACGCGATGGTCGAGCTGCTCCGTGCGGCTTCCGGTGCCCCGTCCGGCGAGGACGCCGCACCGCTCGACCTGCCGCTGACCGGCGCGGGGCGCACCCGCGAGCAGTGGGAGCTGCTCGCCTCCGTCGCCGCGCAGGACCTCTCGGCCGCCCGGGTGCTCGAGCCCCATCTGGACGCGCTCTCGATCCTGTCCCAGGCCGGCGTCCCCGCCCCGGCCGGGCTGCTCGGCGTCTACGCCTCCGAGTCCGGCGGCCGCACCCCGGCCCTGCGCCCCGCCTCGGACGGCCCCGACACCGCCTGGCTGCTCGACGGCGAGAAGCCGTGGTGCTCGCTCGCGGACCGGTGCGCGGCCGCCGTCGTGACCGGCCGGGAGGCGGACGGCACCCGCCGTGCCGTGCTCGTGGACCTGTCCCACCCCGGCGTCGCCGAGACCGACTCGGCCTGGCCCGCGCTCGGCCTCGCCCCGATCCGCACGGTGGGCCTGGCCTTCGACGCCGTCCCCGGCAGCGCCGTCGGCGGCGCCGAGTGGTACCTGCGCCGGCCCGGCTTCGCGTGGGGCGGCATCGGCGTGGCGGCGGTGTGGTTCGGCGGCGCCGTCGGCATCGCCCGCACCCTGCGGAACGCCACCGCGGCCCGCGCGGCCGCCCAGGCCGAGGGCCGCGGACCGGGCCCCGACCAGATCGGCCAGGCCGCGCTGGGCCGCGTCGACCGGCTGCTCCACGCGATGGCCGCCCTGCTCGCCCGTGCCGCCGACGACGTGGACGCCGGCCGCCTGGACCACGGCCGCGGCATGGTCGAGGCCGACCGGATCCGCGGCACCGTGGCGCAGCTGTGCACCGAGGTGATGGACGTCGTCGGGCAGGCCACCGGCCCCGGCCCGCTCACCGGCAGCGCCGCGCACGCCCGCGCCGTCGCCGACCTGCAGGTCTACCTGCGCCAGCACCACGGACACCGCGACGACGCCCGGCTGGGCGCCGCACTCCTGACCGGCGAGACCGACGGCGGCTGGACGTGGTGAGCTTCTCCCACACCGACGACGGCACGTCCGAGGCCGCCTGGGCCGAGGGCGGCGTCGGCGATCTGCCGGAGCTGCGCCTGCCCGTCTGGGACGCGGAGACGCTGCTGCTCGTGGCCGTGGCCCACCCGGACGACGAGACCCTCGCCGCCACCGGCCTGATCCGCTCCGCCCTGCGCGGCGGGGCACGCGTGCACGTGCTGGTCGCCACCGCCGGCGAGGCTTCCCACCCGCATTCGCCCACGCACACGCCCGCGGACCTGGTCCGGCTGCGCCGGGACGAGATGGAGCACGCCCTCGACGCCCTCGCCGCCGGCCTGCCCGCCTCCGCGGGCCCCGGCACCCCGGCGCGGGACCGGCTGACGTGGGCGTCCCTGGCCCTGCCCGACTCCGGCGTGGCCGAGCACGAGGACGCCGTGCGCGACGCCGTCGCCGCGGCCCTCGACGCCCACCCCGGTCCCGCCGTGCTCGCCTCCCACGACCCGGGCGACGGCCACGCGGACCACGAGGCCGTGGGCCGGGCCGTCGGCGCGGTCGCGGGCGAGTGCGACCTGCCGCTCTACGCCTTCCCCATCTGGTTCTGGCACTGGGCCGACCCGGCCGACCTGCCCGCCCGCCGCTACCGACGGCTGCCGCTCACCGAAGACGACCGTGCCGCCCGCCGCGCCGCCCTCGACGCGCACGCCTCCCAGGTCCGGCCCCTCTCCGCCGCGCCCGGCGACGAGGCGATCCTCGGCCCCGCCGTGCTCGCCCACCACGAGCGCCCGTTCGAGGCCCACCGCGTCTCCGGCCCCGACGACGCCGACGCCCACCGGGCCGCCGCCGTCTTCGACCGGCTCTACCGGGCCCAGGAGGACCCGTGGCGCTACCTCAGCTCGCCGTACGAGGCCCGCAAGCGGGCGCTCACCCTCGCCGCCCTGCCCCGGCCCCGCTACGGGACCGTGGTGGAGGCGGGCGCGTCCATCGGCGTGCTCACCGCGGACGTGGCCGCGCGCGCGGACCGCGTGGTCGGCCTCGAAGCCTCCGACATCGCTGTGGATCGCGCCGCCGCCCGGCTGGCCGACGCGCCGCACGCCGAGGTGCGCCGTGCCGTGCTGCCCGCGGACTGGCCGGCCGACGTCGCCGGCGCGGACCTCGTGATCGCCTCCGAGATCGGCTACTTCCTGCAGCCCGAGGAGCTCGACGCGCTGATCGACGACGCCGACGCCGCGCTCGCCCCCGGCGGCGAGCTGCTGCTGTGCCACTGGCGCCACCCCATCGAGGGCTGGCCACTGGACGGGGATGCCGTGCACGCGCGTGTCGCCGCCGACCCGCGCTGGCGGCTGCGCACCGAGCTCGTAGAGGACGACTTCCGGCTCAGCCTCCATGTGCGGGCCGCCGCCGCGACCCACGCCGTCGTCGTGGTGCCCGCCAAGGACGAACAGGAGCGGCTGCCGGCCGCGCTCGCGGCCCTCACCGCCGCCCTGGACCGTTGGGAGGAGCACCACGCGCAGGGCACGGCCGCGGTCGTGGTCGCCGCAGACCGCTGCGACGACGCCACGGTGGCCGCCGCCCTCGAGGCCCGCGCCGCCGACCCGCGCATCCACGTCCTCGAACTGGGGGAGCCGACCGCCGGGCAGGCCGGCGTCGGGCGGGCCCGCGTCGAGGGCGCCCGCCGGGCCCGCGCGCTGTTCCCCGACGTGCCCGCCGAACGCCTCTGGCTCGCCTCCACCGACGCGGACAGCCGCGTCCCCGCCGACTGGCTGCTGGCGCAGACCGTGGCCGCCGGCCGCGACGAGGTGCTCGTGCTGGGCACGGTGGACGTGCGCCAGGGGCCGCTGCGGCAGGCCTGGCTCCGCGGCTACCGGCACGAGGAGGGGCACCCGCACGTGCACGGGGCGAACCTGGGACTGCCGTGGTCGCTGTACGAGGCCGTGGGCGGGTTCCCGCCGGTGGCCGAGCACGAGGACGTCGGCCTGGCCGAGGCCGTGCGGGCCCTGGCGGGGGAGCGCGACGGCGGTGACGGCCGCCGGGTGCGCGTGATCGCCACCGACACCACCCGCGTGCTCACCTCGTCCCGCCTGGAGGGGCGGACCCCCGGCGGGTTCTCCGGGTACCTCAAGGCGGTGGGCCGGCCCGGGTGAGGCCGGCCGTGGAGCAGGGGTGCGGGGCCGGGCCGGGTCTGGGGGGCACCGCCAAGACTCGGCATCGGACCGCGACGCCCCGAACCGGAAGGACCGTCATGACCGACCCCCACGCCTCTCACGACCCGCGCCGCGAGGGCGCCCGGCCGAGCTGGTACGGGTCCGAGGCCGGTGCGGGCTCCTCCGGCACCGGCTCCTCCGCCGCCGGCTGGCCCGGCGACGCCGACCGCACCGCCTGGGACCAGGCCCCCTCGTACGCCGAGCAGGAGGAGCAGACCCGCCCCGCCTACGGGCAGCCGTACGGGTACGGCCAGGACGCGACCACCGTCCCCGCCTACGGCTACGGGCAGGGCGCGCCCGGCTACGGCTTCGGAGCCCCGCTGCAGCCCGGCCAGACCGAGGGAATCGGCCGCTCGGTGGCGTCCATGATCCTCGGCATCATCTCCGTGGTGGGCGGGTTCACGTTCCTCCTCCCGCCGATCGTGGGCGTGGTGCTCGGACACCTGGGCCTCAAGCGCGAGCCCCACGGCCGCGGCATGGCGATCGCCGGCCTCGTGATGAACTACGTGTCCCTCGCGCTGCTGCTGCTCGCCGTCGTGTTCCTCGTGATCCTGGTGATCGCCGGCATGTCCGTGAGCGACTACACCTCGACCTGACCGGCCGGCTCAGCCGGCCAGCAGCAGCTCGAGGTGCGCGGCCAGGGCGAGCAGGGGCGCGGACGTGCCGGGCCGGCCGATGAGCTGGACGGACCAGTTCAGGCCCCGCTCGTCCCGGAGCACGGGCACCGCGACCGCGGGCAGGCCGAGCACGTTGACCATCGAGGTGTAGGGCGTGAACGCGCACTGCGCCTCGTAGTTGGCCTCGGGCTCCATCGCCAGGAAGTGGCCGACCGGCGGGGGCGCGGTGGCCAGCGCCGGGGTCATCACCACGTCGACGGCGGCGAACTGCGCCCGCACCCCGCGTGACCACTCCTCGAGCCGGTGGGCGGCGTCGTCGATCTCGGCGCGCCCTGCGGCCCGGGCCGTGCGCAGGAAGTGCGCGGCCACCGCGCCCACGTGCGCCTCGGCGTCCTCCGGCAGCGGCGCCCGGAGCAGCCCGGCGGTCCACACCGTGCGGAAGTCCCGGTGGTAGTCCTCGCCGTAGTAGGGGGAGAGGTCCTCGACCGCGTGGCCGCCCGCGTCCAGGGCGGCGGCGGCCTTCGTCAGGGCGGTGAGGGCGGGCCGGGCCAGGGAGATCTCCAGGTCGGGGGCGAACGGCGAGGCCGTGGTGACGCCGATCCGGCGGGCGTCGACGGCGTCCCCGGCCCGGGCGGTCTCCACGGTGCGGCGCAGGTCCGGCAGCACCCGGCCGGGCAGGCCCTCGGGGGTGAGCATCACGTCGTAGAGCAGGGCGGCGTCCTCGACCGTGTGGGCCAGCGGGCCCGAGACCGTGAGGTTGCGGACCGTGTCCGCGTGCTCGTCCATCGGCAGCTCCCCGCGACCGGGCTTGAGGCCCACGAGCCCGCACGCCGCGGCGGGGATGCGGATGGACCCGCCCCCGTCCGAGCCCGGGGCGAACGGCAGGATCCCCGCGGCGACGGCGACCGCGGCCCCACCCGAGGAGCCTCCCGCGGTGCGGGTGGGGTCCAGGGGGTTGCGGGCCGGCGCCGTGACGAGGTTCTCCGAGTAGGAGTCCAGGCCGAACTCGGGCACGGTCGTCTTGCCGAGGGTGACCGTGCCGGCCGCGCGCAGGCGGAGCGCGAGCGGGTCGTCCTGCGCGGCCGGCGGCGCGTCGGCCAGCAGGGCGGAGCCGAACCGCGTGGGCATCCCGCGCACGTCGATCAGGTCCTTGTACGCCAGCGGAAGGCCGTGCAGGGAGGCGGGGGCGCCGTCGTCGTCCGGGGCGGGGGAGGTGCGCGGACCGGGCACGGCCCGGGGCGCGACGCGCGGGTGGGCCGCGTCCAGCTCGGCCGCACGGGTCCGGGCCCCCTCGGCGTCGAGGAGGGCGAACGCGCCGAGGTCCGCGTGGGCCTGGGCCGCGGCGAGGGCCGCCTCCGTGACCTCCCGGGCGCTCAGCTCCCCGGCGGCGAGATCCTGCCGCAGGCGCACGGCCGAGCGGTCCAGGAGCCGGGCCGGGCCGGGGGCCGAGGGGGTGCGGTCGTCGTCGGCGGCGGGTGCGGCGTCGGAGGTCTGCATGCGGCCGAGCCTAACGGGCGTGGGCCGGGTCATGGACGGCGGGGCCTTCCTGGGACGTCCGGGCGGGTGGCTACGCTGAAGCCATGAGCGCCTTCGAGACCGTCGATGTGAACGAGATCCCCGCCGATGCAACCATCCTGGACGTCCGCGAGGACGACGAGTGGGCCCTGGGCCGCGCCGCCGGCGCCCAGCACATCCCGCTGGGCCAGCTGCCGGACCGGCTCGAGGAGCTGGACCCGGACACGGACTACTACCTGATCTGCCGCACAGGCGGCCGCTCCGCCCGCGCCGCCGAGTTCATGACCGGCCGCGGCTACTCGGCCATCAACGTGGCCGGCGGCTCCGGCGCGTGGCTCGAGGCCGGCAAGCCGATGGAGGCCGACGGCGACGCCGAGCCCACCGTCAAGTGACGGGGACGGGCTCCGCTGACGCGACACCGTCGCGCCTGCGCTACGCCTTCCTCGGCCCGGCCGGCACCTTCACCGAGGCCGCCCTGCGGAAGGTGGCGGACCCGGCCGAGGCCGAGTTCGTGTCTGCGGGGTCCGTGCTGAGCGCCGTGGCGGCGCTGCGCAGAGGGGAGGTGGACCGCGCCGTCGTCCCCATCGAGAACTCGGTGGAGGGCGGCGTCTCCGCCACCGTGGACGAGATCGCCCTCGGGGAGACGCTGCAGATCCTCGCGGAGGTGCACGTGCCCATCAGCTTCGTGCTCGTGGGCCGGCCCGGCGTCGCGATCGAGGACGTGCGGCGCGTGACCACGCACCCCCACGCCTGGGCGCAGGTGCGCGGCTGGGCCGAGACGGCGCTGCCGGGTGTGGATTTCACGCCCGCCCCGTCGACGGCGGCCGGGGCCGGCCTCGTGGCCCAGGGCGACTTCGACGCCGCCGTGTGCGCCCCGCTCGTGGCCGAGCAGACCGGACTGCCGGTGCTCGCCGAGCGGATCGAGGACGTGCCGGGCGCCGTGACGCGCTTCGTGCTGCTCTCCCGGCCGACGGCCCTGCCCGCGCCGACGGGAGCGGACAAGACCACGCTGGTGGTGCCGCTGCCGGAGGACCGGCCCGGCGCCCTCGGGCAGATCCTGGCCGAGTTCACCACGCGCGGGGTGAACCTCTCCCGCATCGAGTCCCGGCCGACCGGCGAGGGCATCGGGCGATACTTCTTCTCCCTCGACCTCGAGGGGCACCTGGCGGAGGCCCGCGTGGGTGATGCGTTGGCGGCCCTGTACCGGGAGTACCCCGACCTGCGGTTCCTGGGCTCGTACGCGCAGGCCGAGCCCGTGCCCACGAGGGTGCCGGCCGAGTTCACCGACGCCGCGTATCGCTCCGGCCGCGCCTGGGTGGAGTCCCTCCGCTCCCGCTGAGGCCCGGGGCGTCACTTTCGTTCGGGAAACGGCGGCCCCAGGGCCACTTTCGTTCGGGAAACGGCGGGCCCCGAGGGACTTTCGTTGACGAAACGGGAGGCCCTGGGGCCACTTTCGTTGCCGACACGGGACGATCACCACGACGACGACGGGCCGTCGTCGTACTTCCCGCCCGCGCGCCGCCCCGGCGTCCGTTTCGTCAACGAAAGCGGTGGATGAGGCGTCCGTTTCGTCAACGAAAGCGGTGGATGAGGCGTCCGTTTCGTCAACGAAAGCGGTGGGGAAGCCGCCGTTTCCCGAACGAAAGCGGGGACGGGGGATCAGATGTGTGGGGCCGGTTCCGGGACGGGGGCGGCGGCGGAGACCCCGTCGTCGCGGACGGAGGCGTCGTCCTCGGCCACGAGCATCACGACGAGCGAGTCCGGCTGCACGCGGGCGTCGAGGGCGGTGATGACCCCGGTGGCGTCGCCGTCGAGCTGAGAGGGCATCGGCTCGGCGAACTCCACCTTCACGCGCTGCGCCTGCTCCGTGTGCATCACGGGGATGGAGCTGCGGGACCGGGTCACGGTCTTCACGGCGATCCGCGCCCAGTCGAGCGCGTGCCGGGGCGAGAGGACCATGACGTCGAGGAGGCCGTCGTCGAGCTTGGCCTGGGGCAGCAGCTCGACGCCGCCCGTGAGCATCCCGCAGTTGGCCACCATCACGGTGCGCACCTTGAACCGGCGGGGCAGACTGCCGTCGAGGGCCACGGTCACCTCATGCCGCTTGCCGCGCAGGTGCCGCATGCCGGCCTCGCTGTAGGCCAGCCAGCCGGCCAGGTCCTTCAGCTCGTCCTTGGTGTCCCCCATGATGTCCGCGTCGTAGCCGGCGCCGCCGATCACGGTGAAGGTCTGCCGGGTGACGCTCCCGTCCTCGTGCGTGAAGCGGACGTCCACGGTGTCGATGCGTCGCTGCCGGCCCCCCACGGCGATCCGCAGGCACTGCTCGACGTCGTTGATCGGCAGGTCCAGGTTCCGGGCCAGCAGGTTCCCGGTGCCCAGCGGCACCACGCCGAGGGCGACGTCGGTGCCGGCCAGCTGCTCGGCCACGGTGCGGACCGTGCCGTCGCCGCCCGCGGCGATCACGAGCCGGGCGCCGGCGTCGAGGGCCTGCCGTGCCATGGCGGTGCCGGGGTCGTCCTCCTGGGTCTCGAGCACGAGCACCTCGCCGAGGCCCTCCGCCGCCGCGAGCCGCTCGAGCTCGCGCCGCACCTGGCCCGCGTTCGTCTTGATGGGGTTCAGCACCAGCGCGACCTCGTGGCGGCCCGTGCCGATCCCGGGCACCTTCTCCAGCCGGCGCTGCACGCCGCCCACCCGTGCGTCGAGGGCGTCCACCAGGAGACGCGTCCGCTCGTGCTGCACGCCGAGGCGGACCTGGCGCACCGCCAGCACCACCACGACGACGGTCAGCACGGCCAGGAGCACCAGGGCGGCCAGCGCCATCCACCACTCGGGAGTCATGCCCCGAGTCTAGGCGTCGGCCCCGCCCGCTAGGCTGGCGCACGTGATCGACGTCAAGGACCTCATCGAGCAGCCCGAGAAGTACCGCGCCTCCCAGGAGGCCCGC
Source organism: Micrococcus sp. KRD128 (assembly GCF_017168395.1). NCBI lineage: Bacteria > Bacillati > Actinomycetota > Actinomycetes > Micrococcales > Micrococcaceae > Micrococcus > Micrococcus sp. KRD128. The sequence goes on from NZ_JABFAX010000008.1 coordinate 32,720, forward strand.
GGGGAGGACGCGTCCCTCGTGGACCGCGTGGTCGAGGCGGACGCGTCCCGCCGCTCGTCCATCGCGGGCTTCGAGCAGCTGCGCGCGGAGCAGAAGGCCTTCGGCAAGCGCGTCGCCCAGGCGAAGGGCGAGGAGAAGCAGGCCCTGCTGGCCGAGGTGAAGGACCTGGCCGCGCGCGTGAAGGAGGCCGAGTCGGCCGCCGGCGCGGCCGAGGCCCGCCTCGCGGAGCTGCAGCGTGCCTTCCCGAACCTGATCGTCGACGGCGTCCCGGCCGGCGGCGAGGACGACTTCGTGGTCCTCAAGGAGGTCGGCACCCCGCGCGACTTCGCCGCCGAGGGCTTCGAGCCGCGCGACCACCTCGAGCTCGGCGAGCTGCTCGGGGCGATCGACATGGAGCGCGGCGCGAAGGTGTCCGGCGCCCGGTTCAGCTTCCTCAAGGGCGTGGGCGCGCGACTCGAGCTCGCCCTGATGCAGCTGGGCCTGGACCTGGCCCTGGAGAACGGCTTCGTGCCGGTCATCCCGCCCACCCTGGTGCGCCCGGAGACCATGCAGGGCACCGGCTTCGACGTCGAGCATGACGACGAGATCTACCGCCTGGAGCGCGACGACCTGTATCTCGTGGGCACCTCCGAGGTGGCCCTGGCCGGCTACCACGCGGACGAGATCATGGACGTGAGCGCCCCCGTCCGGTACGCGGGCTGGTCCACGTGCTACCGGCGTGAGGCGGGCTCGGCGGGCAAGGACACCCGCGGCATCATCCGCGTGCACCAGTTCAACAAGCTGGAGATGTTCATCTACGCCGCACAGGAGGACGCGGAGGCGGAGCACGAGCGCCTGCTCGCGTGGGAGGAGCGGATGCTGGGCGCCATCGAGGTGCCGTACCGCGTGATCGACATCGCCGCCGGCGACCTCGGCCTCTCCGCCGCCCGCAAGTTCGACTGCGAGGCCTGGGTCCCCACGCAGGGCACCTATCGCGAGCTGACGTCCACCTCGAACTGCACCACGTTCCAGGCCCGCCGCCTCAACATCCGCGAGCGGGTCCGCACGGAGGACGGCTCCAAGGGCGGCACCCGCATGGTGGCCACGCTCAACGGCACCCTGGCCACCACCCGCTGGATCGTGGCGATCCTGGAGAACCACCAGAACGCGGACGGCTCGGTCACCGTGCCCGCCGCGCTGCGCCCCTACCTCGGCGGGATGGAGCGCTTCGAGCTGGTCTGAGCGGACGACGTCGTCCCCCGGCGGCGCCGGCCGCCTCGCTCGCCTGCCCCGCGGCGCCCCTGCGGCGCCCCCGCCGTTCACCCGCGCGTCGCCGTCGTGTCCGGGCCGTGTGGTTGGGTGGGGGCCATGACGAAGAAGCTCGTGTGCCTGGACGTGGACGGAACGATCGTGGACCATGACGGCCATCTGCATGAGCCCGTGCGCGCGGCCGTGCGGGCCGTGCTGGACGCCGGGCACCACGTGGTCATCGCGACGGGCCGCTCCCGCGGGGCCACCCTGCCCGTGGCGCGCTCCCTGGGGATCGGTGCCGGCTACATGGTGTGCTCCAACGGCGGCGTCACGCTGCGCCTGGACCCCGAGCTGGAGGAGGGCTACGAGGTCACGGACCTGCGCACCTTCGACCCGCGCTCGGTGCTGACCCAGCTGCGCCACCGCCTGCCCAGCGCCAAGTACGCGCTCGAGCTGCCGGACGGCACCTTCCGCTCCACCGAGCGGTTCCAGGACATGTCCTTCGGCGTGGCCGCGGAGGGCGTCACGTTCGAGGAGCTGATGGACACCACGGCCGTGCGCCTCGTGGTGTTCTCCACGGACTCCTCCGCCGAGGAGTTCGGCCGCGCGGTGGAGGGCATCGGCCTGTCCGGTGTGACCTACTCCGTGGGCTGGACGGCGTGGCTCGACGTCGCCGCGGCGGGCGTGACCAAGGCGTCCGGGCTCGAGGCGCTGCGCACCGTGTTGAAGGTGGCCCCCGAGGACACCGTGGCCGTGGGCGACGGCCGCAACGACATCGAGATGCTCCGCTGGGCCGGCCGCGGCGTGGCCATGGGCCAGGCCGTGGAGGAGGTCGTGGCCGCCGCGGACGAGGTCACCGGGCACGTGGACGAGCACGGGCTCGCCACGGTGCTGCGCTCGCTCCTGGAGGAGCCGGCCGCGGTCTGAGCGGCGCGACCGGCCCGAGCCGCCGAGTCAGCCCCCCGCCAGCGTGAGCAGGCGCGCGGCGGCGGGGCGGCAGGCGTGCTCCTCGTTCCAGTAGGAGCGCTGCACCGCCTGCGAGACGGCCTGCGCCGTGATCCCGAGCGCGGCGGCCGCCGGCTTCTGCTGGCCGCGCACCCCGGGCACCAGCAGGTCCAGCACGGCCCACTCGGCGTCGGTCCGGGACCACACGAGCTGCCCGACGAGTCGCAGCACGGCCTCGGCCTCGGCGGCCGCCTCCTCGTCCCGGCCGCGCACGGCCAACGGGATCCGCGCGGTGGACACGGCCGCCGCCTCCACGGCCCGCCGCGCTGCCGCGAGACCGGGCCCGCCGGCGTCGTGCAGGTCCCCGGAGGCGGGCACGCCCGGCGCACCGTCCGCGTGCGTCACCGTCCCGACGCCGACCCCCACGTTCCAGCGGCGCTGCCGCAGGGCGCGCAGCGCCACGTCCACGGCGACGCGCGGGTCCTCGACGGCGCCGATCAGCTCGTCGCCCACGGCGCGCTGGAACGGGAGCGCGACGGCGTCGCCCAGCCCCGGCACGTCCTGGAGGGCGCGCAGGAACGTGTCCACGCGGTCGCCGGCGTCGAGGGTGTCCCGCTGGTTGATGGTGAGCACGAACATGGTCGTCGATTCTGCCAGCCCGCAGACGACGCCGGCCGCCCACCCCGAGGGGTGAGCGGCCGGCGTCGCGCGCGGGGGCGGTGCGGGGGTCAGCGGCCCTGGGGCTCGTCCGTCTCCTCGCCCTCCTCGGTGGCCGGCTGCGTCTCCTCGGTGTCCACCTCGCGGCCCTGGGGCTCGTCGGTCGGGGACTCCTCGCCCTCGGCGTCGAAGCGCTGGATGGACGCCTCGAGCTCGGCCTCGGCCGCCGCGCGGCCCTCCCAGCCCTCGGCCTTGACCCACTTGCCCGGCTCCAGGTCCTTGTAGCGGGTGAAGAAGTGCTCGATCTCCTGCTTGAGGGACTCCTCCACGTGCTCGAGCTCGGTGATGTGGTCGTAGCGCTTGTCCGCCGGGACGCACAGCAGCTTGGCGTCGCCGCCGCCGTCGTCGGTCATGTTGAACACGCCGACCGGGCGGGCCTCGACGACGCAGCCCGGCACCAGGTCGAAGCCCGGCAGGTACACGAGGGCGTCCAGCGGGTCGCCGTCCTCGCCGAGGGTGTTCTCGAAGTAGCCGTAGTGCGTGGGGTACTGCATGGAGGTGAAGAGCACGCGGTCCAGGCGCAGGCGGCCGGTCTCGTGGTCGAACTCGTACTTCACGCGGGAGCCCGCGGGGATCTCGATGGTGACGTCGTGCGCCATGACTCTCCTTCGCACAGAGGGTGGGGTGTCCGGGCGGCGCGGCGCCGCCCGGCGGTGCTGCCGTCAGCCTACCGGGGGCGTCCGTCATGATGGACGCATGGGACAGGTGGACACGGGGCGCGCTGGGCGTCGGGATCGACGCACGGAACGCCCCCGGAGCCGCTCGGTCCCCGCCGCCCTTCTGGCCGCGCTCGCGGCCGTCCTGGTCGCCTGCGGGCCCGTGACCGCGCCGCCGGCCCCGTCGAGCGCGCCCGCCTCGTCGACGACCGCCGGGCCGACGTCGTCGTCCCCGTCCACCGGCCCCACCGCGGCCGAGGTGGCGGCCGCCGTCGAGCCGGGGCTGGCGGGGTCCCCGGGCACGGTCTCCGCCGAGTTCCGCGACCTGTCCACCGGCGAGGTGCTGTACGCGCGGGACGCGGACGAGCCCGTGGCCCCCGCGTCCTCGCTCAAGGTGCTCGCCGCCGCGGCCATCGTCTCCGCCCTGGGTCCCGAGGCGACCCTGCAGACCACCGTGGTGGCCCAGCCCACCGCGGACGGCGCGGCCACCGAGCTGGTGCTCGTGGGCGGCGGCGACGTGCTGCTGGGCACGGGCGCCTCGGACTCGACGCACGTCTCCGGCCGCGCGGGCCTGCGCACCCTCGCGGAGCGGACCGTGGCCGGGCTGGTCGAGGACGGCGTCACCGGGCAGGTGGTGGTCGGCACGGACCTGCGGCTCTTCGCGGACCGCACGGCCCTGAACCCGCGCTGGACGTCGCACATCCCGGAGAGCGGCAACATCGCGCCGGTGCAGCCGTTGGCCACCTACGGCGGTCGTGAGGCCTCCGGCACCGGGGAGGACCGCATCGAGGACCCGGCGCAGTTCGCCTCGCTCACCTTCCAGGCCGCGCTCGACGACGCGGTGGCCGCCTCCGGCGCCGACCTCGAGGTGGGTCTGCGGGACACGATCCCGGCCACCGAGGTGCCGCGCGCCACGGTCCTCGCCGCCGCCCCCGTCGCGGCCGTGGAGTCCGCGCCCGTGGGGGAGCAGGTCGCGTACCTGCTGGCCCACTCGGAGAACCAGGTGGCCGAGGCCCTGGCCCACACGGCCGCGCCCGCCGCCGAGCTGCCCGCCACCCACGAGGGCGCCACGCAGCTGCTGACGGCCACCGCCGAGGACCTCGGCGTGGACACCGCCGGGATGGCGCTCGTGGACTCCTCCGGACTCTCCCCGGACAACCGGGTCAGCGCGGGCCAGCTGGCCGACGTCGTGGCCGGGGTGGCCCGCACGCCCGCCCTGGCCACCGTGCTGGAGGGCCTGCCGCGGCCCGGCGAGGACTCCACCCTCGGCGATCGGTTCCCGGATGCCCCCGCGCGGCAGGCCGTGGCCGCGAAGACCGGCACGCTCGACCAGACGGTCTCCCTCACCGGCACCGTCACCACGACGTCCGGGCGGGTCCTCGCGTTCAGCATCATCTGCTCGGATCTGCAGTGGAAGCTGGAGCCCGCGCGCGCGGCGGTCGATGAGGCCGTCAGCGCCGTCGCCGGGCTCTGATCCGAGGTCCGGGCCCTGTGATCTGATGGAGCCCATGAGCGACCACCACGCGACCGACCGCCCTCGCGCCGCGGACGCCGAGCCGGGCGCCCCCGCCGAGCCGGCCCCCGCCGTCGCCCACCCGGTGGACTGGGCCTTCGCGGCACGGACCGCACGGTCCCTCGCCGCCGCCGGGCCCCGGTTCACGCCGCGGGAGGCGACGCGCGAGGCGGAGGGCCTGCGCGCCGCCGCGGAGGCCGCCGTGCCGCACGTCCACCGCCTGACCGGGCTCGAGGCGGCACGGGACCTGCGCGACTCGCAGGTGCTCGTGGTGGACCGCCCCACCTGGTCGCGCGCCGCCACCCAGTCCTTCGCCACGCTGCTGGACCCCACGTTCGCGCATCTGCGCGACACCCGGCCCCGCGAGCACGCCGCCGCCACCACCCGCGTCACCCGGCACGCCACCGCCCTGGAGATGGGCGGGATCCTCGCGTGGATGTCCGGGAAGATCCTCGGCCAGTACGACCCGTTCATCGCGCTGCCCGGCCCCGGGGGGACGGCGGCCGGCCCCGCCGGCGGACGCCTGCTGCTCGTGGCCCCGAACGTGGCGCAGGTGCGCGCGGAGATCAACGTGGACCCGGTGGACTTCCGCCTCTGGGTCTGCCTGCACGAGCAGACCCACCGCGTGCAGTTCGCGGCCGCGCCCTGGCTGCGCGAGCACCTGCGGGCCGAGATCACGGCGCTCACCGTCGGCCTGTTCGACAAGGCCGAGTCCCTGCCCGAGCGCCTGCGCACCGCGCTTGCGGCGGCGAACCCGCTGGGCCGGGAGGCCGACGCCGGCCGGACCGGGACGCGGGACGGACACGACGCGCAGGGCGCGGCCCCGGCCCGCCCCGCGCCGGGCCTGCTCGGGGCGATCCAGGACGAGGAGGACCGGGAGCGCCTGTCCCGGCTGACGGCCGTGATGTCCCTGCTCGAGGGGCACGCGAACGTGGTGATGGACGGCGTCGATTCCTCCGTCGTGTCCTCCGTCAAGACCATCCGCCGCCGCTTCGACGAGCGCGGCGACCGTCGCTCGCCCCTGGACCGCATGCTCCGCCGCCTGCTGGGCATGGACGCCAAGATGGCCCAGTACCGCGACGGCCAGAGGTTCGTGGCCGCCGCCGTGGCCGAGCTCGGCATGGCCGGGTTCAACGTGGTCTGGGACGCCCCCGAGCTGCTGCCGAGCGAGGCCGAGCTCCACGCCCCCGAGACGTGGGTGGCGCGCATCCGTGCCCAGGCCTGAGGTGCGGGACCCGGGGCCGACGCCGGCGGGCGGGGCCGGCGGCCTGCCCGCGGTCAGGGCATGGCCGCCGCGCACCCGCTGGCCCGAGCCCCTGCACCGGGCCGTCGCGGCGGTGCGGGAGGCCCTGGTGGGCGACGCCCCGTGGCTCCCGGATGCCGTGCCGGGCCGGGCGGGGAACGGCCCCCGCGGACTCGTCGCCCTCTCCGGCGGCGCCGACTCCCTCGCGCTCGCCGTGGCCTGCGCCGTCCTCGTGGGCACCCGGGAGGGCCCGCGGTTCGGTCCGATCGGCGCGGCCGTGGTGGACCACGGGCTGCAGACGGGCAGCGACGCGGTGGCGGCGGCCGCCGCCGACGTCGCCCGCATCCTCGGTCTGACCCCGGTCACCGTCACGCGGGTCGAGGTGGCCCGCACCGGCGGCGGCCCCGAGGCCGACGCCCGGCGTGCCCGCCGGGAGGCCCTCGCCGCCGCCGCCCGAGACGCGGGGCGGGGGGACGCCGTCCCGGGGGCGGGCGCCGCCGTCGTCCTCACCGCCCACACCGCCGACGACCAGGCCGAACAGGTCCTCCTCGGGCTCGCACGCGGCTCCGGCACGCGGACCCTCGCCGGGATCCCGGCGCGCGGGACGCTGCCGGGCGGGGCCGCCGTCGTCCGCCCCCTGCTGGGCCTGACCCGCGCGGACACCGAGACGATCTGCCGCTGGGCCGGGCTGACCTGGTTCGAGGACCCGCACAACCGCGATCCCGCGCTGCTGCGCTCGCGGGTCCGCACCCGCGTGCTGCCCGCGCTCGAGGACCCCGACGCCGGCCTCGGCCCCGGCGTGCGGGCCGGGCTGGTGCGCACCGCGGCCATCGCGGCCGAGGACGCCGCGGCCCTCGAGGCATGGGCCGGCGACGAGTTCCCCCGGCTGCGCGTCGACCCGCCCGGCCGGGACCCGCGCGTCGTCTCCCTGGACCTGGACGCCCTGGCCGCGCTGCCCGCCGCCGTGCGCCACCGCGTGATCGCGCGCGCCGCCCGCGCCGCGGGAGGGCAGGCCCCGCCCCGCGAACGGATCCTCGCGGTGGACACCCTCGTGACGGGCGCCCGCGCGGGCGGCACGTCGGCCGGTCCGGTGGAGCTGCCCGGCGGGGTGGCCGCGCATCGGGCGTGTGCCAGACTGGACCTCATCCCCCGCCTGCCCGGTCCCTGACTGCGGCCCGGCCCGGCATTCCCGCACGAGCACTCACCAGGAGCGGCGCATGGACGCACAGGATGTCCAGAACGACCTCACCCACGTCCTCATGTCCCGCGAGGACGTGCAGGACACGATCACGGACCTGGCCCGCCAGATCGACCGCGACTACGCGGACAAGGACCTGCTCATCGTCGCCGTGCTCAAGGGCGCCGTGATGGTGGTCGCCGACCTCACCCGCGCCCTGCACTCCCACGTGGAGCTGGACTTCATGGCGGTCTCCTCCTACGGCTCCGGCACCAAGTCCTCCGGCGTGGTGCGCATCCTCAAGGACCTCGACGCGGACCTCACGGGCCGGCACGTCCTGATCGTCGAGGACATCATCGACTCCGGTCTGACCCTGTCCTGGCTCAAGGCCAACCTGGAGTCCCGCGGCCCGGCCTCGGTCGAGATCTGCACCCTGCTGCGCAAGCCGGAGGCCATGAAGGTGGACATCGACGTGAAGTACGTCGGGCGGGACATCCCCAACGAGTTCGTGGTGGGCTACGGCCTGGACTACGCGGAGAAGTACCGCAACCTGGACTTTGTGGGCACGCTCGCCCCGCACGTGTACAGCTGACCGGGGGCCCGGCGTGGCCCGGCGTGGCCGACCTGTCACGTGAGCGGTCGCTCTGAGGTGCCATTCACGCCCCATTCCGACTCCTTGCGTGACAGGTCGCCGGCGTCCCCGAGGTGACGGCGCACCTCCACGATCACGCGCGTGAATCCGCGGCGAGCGTCGGAGGAGGACACGGTGATGTTCCGGTAGCCCCGTCGCTCGAAGGCGGCGTTGCGCTGCACGTCACGGTCGATCTGGCGATCCGCGCCGTGGTGGCCGCCGTCGTAGTGCAGGGCCACTCTCGCCTGCCGATAGCCCAGGTCCGCCGTCGCGGGGTGGTGTAGGGAGAACTCCGGGTCCCAGGCCTCGAGCTGCAGTGCGGGCTCGGGGAGCCCGACGGCCGTCAGCGCGAGCCGGAGCCGCGTCTCCTTCGGCGAGTGCGCCCCCACCCGGACCAGTGTGGCGGCGGTGCGGAGCCGTCGTCGTCGGTTGTGCGCGGACGGGCTCGCTTCGGCCGCCTGGGCCAGGGCCGCCCGGGTCCGCTCGGCGGCGTCCGGGCCGCCGGACAGCTGCGCCCGGCGGACGAGATGGTCGCCGAGGATGACGAGCTCGTCGTCGTCGAGCAGGGCCGCGAGGTCGACCCAGAGACGGGGCGGGGCGGTGACGCACCAGGCCAGGCCGCCGATCCGCACGTGCTCCACGTCCGCGGGCGGGAGCGCCGTCCGGTGGGAGGTGACGCCGGGGAGGGCGAGGCGGCCACGGTCTCGCGGGCGGCTCACGTGGACGTCGTCCTTCGCGTCCAGTCGCTCCGGCAGCCAGATCTCCCGGGCGCGGGCCGCGGTCTGGTGCGACACCACCGTGGTGGCGCGGTGCCGGGCGAGTCGCAGCAGCAGCTTGCGTTGGGTGGCCGAGAGCGGGGTGCTCCACCGGTAGGGGGAGGAGCCGGCCACGGGGGCGCTCGACGGCGGCCGGGGCGGCCTCACGCCGGCGGTAGAGGCCCCGGGCGAGGCGTTCGACGTCGGAGCGACGCAGCCGGTTGCGGTCGATGCCGGCGGCCCTCGCCTGCGCGGCGGTGAAGGGGCCGTCAGGCAAGGCCGCGGGAAGCGGGGCGGGGTGACGCATGGTGCCAGCCTGGCGCGGTGGAGCGGGCGGCGTCCTGAGCCGCCGCCGGCCTGGGGAGGGATGCGGGTGCACGGGGGTCTGTGCAGGCGGGGACGCAGGGGCGCGGTCGCAGCGCCAGCGTTCCTGTCACGCGAGCGGTCGCTCTGAGGTGCGATCCACGCGCCATTCCGACCTCTCGCATTCCCGGTGGGCGTCAGGGCGGTGCTGGCCGACGTCGCCGCCGGCCGACCGCCCGCGCCCTGTCCACCTGACGCGAACAGTCAGCGGACACCCGGGCCGGGCCGGTACCGTGGGGGCTTGACCCGGGCGCGACGTCGGCCCTTCGCCGGCCCCGGCCGCACGGCGGCCGCCCCGGGAAGCCCGGCCCCCGCGGCAGACCAGGAGACACTCGGACCGTGAAGAAGCTGTTCAACAAGCCCTACGTCTGGATCCTGCTGGGCCTGCTGGTCCTCGCCGTCGCGATCCCGCTGACCACGTCGCAGAGCGGCCGCACCATGGTGGACACCAACGTGGGCATGGCCCTGCTGAAGGACGACAAGGCCGCGCAGGCCCGCGTGGTGGACGGGGACCAGCGCGTGGACCTCACCCTGCGTGAGCCCTACAAGCAGGACGACCGGGACCTCGGCAAGGAGGTCTACTTCTACTTCGCCAGCGCGCGCGCCACGGACGTGGTCACCGCGGTGGACGACTCGGCCCTCGACGGCTACACGGACGAGCCGGTGCGGAGCAACTGGTTCCTCTCGCTGCTCGGCTTCATGGTCCCGTTCCTGCTCATCGCACTGCTGTTCTGGTTCCTGATGTCCCGCATGCAGGGCGGCGGCGGCAAGGTGATGCAGTTCGGCAAGTCCCGCGCCAAGCTGATCAACAAGGACAACCCGGACGTGCTGTTCAAGGACGTCGCGGGCGCGGACGAGGCCGTGGAGGAGCTCCAGGAGATCAAGGAGTTCCTCACCGTGCCGGACCGCTTCCGCGCGGTGGGCGCCAAGATCCCCAAGGGCGTGCTGCTCTACGGCCCGCCCGGCACGGGCAAGACCCTCCTGGCCAAGGCCGTGGCCGGTGAGGCCGGCGTGCCGTTCTACTCGATCTCCGGCTCGGACTTCGTGGAGATGTTCGTGGGCGTCGGCGCCTCGCGCGTGCGCGACCTCTTCGAGCAGGCCAAGTCCAACGCCCCCGCCATCATCTTCGTGGACGAGATCGACGCCGTCGGCCGGCACCGCGGCGCAGGCATCGGCGGCGGCAACGACGAGCGCGAGCAGACCCTGAACCAGATGCTCGTGGAGATGGACGGCTTCGACGCCTCCACGAACGTCATCATGATCGCCGCGACCAACCGCCCGGACGTCCTGGACCCGGCGCTGCTGCGCCCGGGCCGCTTCGACCGCCAGATCCCCGTGGACGCCCCGGACCTCGAGGGCCGCGCCAAGATCCTCGAGGTGCACGCGCAGGGCAAGCCGATCGCCCTGGACGTGGACCTGCGCGCCCTGGCCAAGCGCACCCCCGGCTACACGGGTGCGGACCTGGCCAACGTGATCAACGAGGCCGCGCTGCTCACGGCGCGCTCGAACAACAACGTGATCGACAACCACGCCCTGGACGAGGCGGTGGACCGCGTGATGGCCGGCCCGCAGAAGCGCACCCGCCTGATGAACGAGCACGAGCGCAAGGTCACCGCCTACCACGAGGGAGGCCATGCGCTCGTCGCGGCCGGGCTGCGCAACTCCGCCCCGGTCACCAAGATCACGATCCTGCCCCGCGGCCGCGCCCTGGGCTACACGATGGTGGTCCCGGAGGACGACAAGTACTCCGTCACCCGCAACGAGCTCCTGGACCAGCTCGCGTACGCGATGGGCGGGCGCGTGGCGGAGGAGATCGTGTTCAAGGACCCGTCCACGGGCGCCGCGAACGACATCCAGAAGGCCACGGACACGGCCCGCAAGATGGTCACCGAGTACGGCATGTCCGCCAAGGTGGGCGCCGTCAAGCTCGGCGGCGGCAGCTCCGAGCCCTTCGTGGGCGGTGCCCCCGGCGGCTCCTCCCGCGAGTACTCCGAGGAGCTCGCGTACCTGGTGGACGCCGAGGTCCGCACCCTGCTGGACCAGGCCCACGCCGAGGCCCACTGGGTGCTCACGGAGAACCGGGACGTCCTGGACCGGCTGGCCTACGAGCTGCTCGAGAAGGAGACGCTCACCCAGGAGGCCATCGCCGCCATCTTCGCGGACGTGCGCAAGCGGCCCGAGCGCGGCGTGTGGCTGGCCTCGGACGACCGGCTCCCGCAGGACATCCCGCCCGTCCTCTCCCCCTCCGAGCGCCGCTCGCGCCACGACGGCGGGGAGCAGACCCCCGTCGGCGTCGAGGGCACCACGGTGCCGGTGCGTCCGGAGGGTGCGCCGCCGTCGTCGCTGGGCGGGGACGCGACCGGCCCCGGCCTGCCGCCGCACGGCGGTCCGAGCAACACGCCGGGCCCCGGCGAGGGACCGACCTTTTGACCGCGCAGGAGACCCGCATGACAGCCCACACCCCCGACGACGCCGTCCCCGGCACGTTCGACCCGGACTCGACCGCGGTCGACCGGCCGCGCATCGAGGCGGCGGTGCGGGAGATCCTGCTGGCGATCGGTGAGGACCCGGACCGCGAGGGCCTGGCGGACACCCCGGCGCGGGTGGCCAAGGCGTACGCAGAGTTCTTCGCGGGCCTGCACCAGAGCCCGGACCAGGTGCTCGGCACCACGTTCGACATCGCGCACGAGGAGCTCGTGCTGGTGAAGGACATCCCGTTCTACTCGACCTGCGAGCACCACCTGGTGCCGTTCCACGGCACCGCGCACATCGGCTACATACCCTCCGCCGAGGGCCGCGTGACGGGGCTGTCCAAGCTGGCCCGTCTCGTGGAGCTGTACGCGCGGCGTCCGCAGGTGCAGGAGCGGCTGACCACGCAGGTGGTGGAGGCGCTCATGGAGCACCTGGCCCCGCGCGGGGCGATCGTGGTGGTGGAGGCCGAGCACATGTGCATGTCCATGCGCGGCGTGCGCAAGCCGGGCGCGAAGACCGTCACCTCGGCGGTGCGCGGCCAGCTGCGGGATCCGTCCACGCGCTCGGAGGCGATGAGCCTCATCATGCACGGCTGAGGACCACCGACGGCGGAGGAGGACACGTGGACGAGAGCATCGACGCGGCGGCGCGGGAGGCGAACCGCGCCCTGCTGGGGCGGCTGCTCGCGGATCGGACCCTGGTCATGGGCATCCTCAATGTCACCCCTGACTCGTTCTCGGACGGCGGGGAGCACGCCACCGTCCGCGCGGCCGTCGAGCACGCCCGGCGCATGGTCGCGGACGGCGCGGACATCGTGGACGTGGGCGGGGAGTCCACCCGCCCCGGGGCCCGCGCCGTGCCGCCGGCCGAGGAGCAGGAGCGCATCCTGCCCGTGATCGAGGCGCTGCTGGCCGAGGACGTCGTCCTCTCCGTGGACACGCGCCACACCGCCACCGCCCGGGCTGCCCTGGCGCTGGGGCCGGTGATCGTCAACGACGTCTCCGGCCTCGCCCACGAGCCGGATATGCCGGCGCTGATCGCCACGTCGGGCGCGCCGTACATCCTCATGCACAACCGCGGGAACCCGCAGACCATGGACGGGCTGGCCGTCTACGAGGACACCGTCCCGGACGTCGTGTGCGAGCTGCGGGACGTGGCCGGCCGCTTCCTCGCCGCGGGCGTCGAGCCCGCGCAGCTGATCGTCGACCCGGGCCTGGGCTTCGCGAAGGCCGGCGAGCAGAACTGGGAGCTGCTGCGCGGCCTCGAGTGGCTCCGCGCCATGGGCCACCCGGTGCTCGTCGCCGCCTCGCGCAAGCGGTTCCTGGGCACGCTGCTGGCGGACGACGACGGCACCCCGGCCCCGCCCGCCGCGCGCGACGCCGCCACCGCGGCCATCTCCGCCCTCGCCGCCGCCCAGGGCGCGTGGGGCGTGCGCGTGCACGACGTGCGCGCCAGCGCCGACGCCGTCCGCACCGCCGCGGCCTGGGCCGGGGCGCATGCCCCGGGTGAGCCCGTCTCCGAGGACGTGCTGCCGTGAGCGCCCGGGACCGCATCCGCCTGGCCGGGCTGTCCGCCGTCGGGCACCACGGGGTCTTCGACCACGAGCGCCGGAACGGGCAGCCGTTCGTCACGGACGTCGTCCTCCACCTCGACGCCGGCCCCGCCGCGGCCGGCGACGACCTCGCCCGCACCGCCAACTACGCCGAGGTCGCGGACACGGTGGTCCGCCTGGTCACCGGGGAGCCGGTGGACCTGATCGAGACCCTCGCCGACCGGATCGCCCGCGCCGTCCTCGCCGAGCAGCCCGTGGTGACCGCCGTCGAGGTCACCGTGCACAAGCCGCAGGCGCCCATCCCGCACGACTTCGCGGACGCCGCCGTCACCGTGCACCGCACCCGGGAGGACCTCGCGTGAGCACCGTCGACTGGTCGCACCCGGCCGAGGGCCCCGCGCCCGTCCCCGAGCTGGGCGCCCGCCCGGACGCGCCCGTCGCGGCCGTGCTGGCCCTCGGCGCCAACCTGCGCGAGCCGGCGCAGACGCTCGACGCCGCCGTCGCCGCCCTGTCCGCGCTGCCGCACATCACGGACGTCCGGGCCTCGCCCCGGGCCGTCACCGCGCCCGTGGGCGGGCCGCCGGGGCAGCCCGACTACCTCAACCAGGTGGTCACCCTGCGCACGGACCTCGCGCCGTGGGAGCTGCTCGCGGTGGCGCACCGGCTCGAGCAGGACCACCATCGGCGGCGTGAGGTCCGCTGGGGCGCGCGCACCCTGGACGTGGACGTGATCGCCTACGGGGACGTGCGCAGCGACCACCCGGACCTCACCCTGCCGCACCCCCGCGCGGCCGAGCGGGCCTTCGTGCTGCTGCCGTGGCTGTGGCTCGACGCGGACGCCACGCTCGCCGGCACGCCTGTCGCCGACCTCGCCGCCGTCGCCGCGGACGCCCCCGGGGTGCGCCGTCAGGAGCCCGAGCGGCACCGGCTGCTGGCCGGCACCGACGACGTCGTCCCGCTCCGTCCGGCACGCCCGGACGCCCTCGGGAGGGAGGCCACGTGATCGCGCTGCGCTCCGGGTGGACCCTGCTCGTGGTGCTGGTGGCCGCCGTGCTCGGCTGGCTGGCCGGGCTCGCCGCGCCGTCCCTGGGCTGGCCGGCGCCCGTGGTGGGCCGCAGCGGCCTGATCACCGTGGCCGCGGTCTCCGTGCTGTGCCTCGCGCTGGGCTGGCGGGTGCGCCGCGACCGGGAGAAGCCCGCCGCCGCGCGGATGGACCCGCTCGCCGCGGCCCGCACCCTCGTGCTCGGCCAGGCCTCCGGCTTCGCGGGAGCGGCCCTCGGCGGGTGGCACGCCGGGGTGGCGGTGCAGGTGCTGCTGCGGGCCGGCGTGGAGGCACCGACCGTGCGGGAGGCCGCCCTGCAGGCCGTCGGCGGTCTCGTCCTGCTGGTGGTGGGGCTGATCGTCGAACGGTGGTGCCGGATCCCGCCTGAGGAGGATGCGCCCGAGGGCGGTCGTGGGCAGGATGGGTCCCCGGGCCGACCGGCCCGTCCCGAGACGGAAGGAGGGTATGCCCGTGCCCGGCATTGACCTGAGCGGCGTGGCCTTCACGCCGGCCTCGCCGCGGCTGGCGACGGTGAAGCTCATCGCCACGACCATCGGCCACCTGATCTGGCTCGCCGCGTTCTCCGTGCCGCTGATCCTCAAGCTCACCGGCCCGTGGGCGGGGATGGCCGCGTGGGTCGCGTGGGGGCTGCCGGCCGTCGTCGTCGTGTCCTGGATCGTGGACCTGATCCTGATCCCGCGGCGCGTGCGCGCGATGGGCTGGGCCGAGCGCGAGGACGACGTCCTGTGGCGCGAGGGCATCCTGTTCCGCAGCGTGCACGCGGTGCCGTACGGCCGCCTGCAGTACGTGGACGTGTCGGACGGTCCGCTGCTGCGCCGGGTCGGGCTGCAGACCCTCACCCTGAAGACCGCCGCCGCGGGCGGGGACGTCACCCTGGAGGGCGTGCCCCGCGAGAGGGCCGAGGAGCTGCGCGAAGTCCTCATGGCGCGCGGCCAGGCGCGGCTGGCGGGCCTGTGAGCGCGGCCGCCCCGCCCCCCGCCGACGACGCCGGCTGGGTCCGCGTCCACCCCGCCTCGCCCTGGGTGCGGGGCTGGACCTTCCTGCTGCTGATCCTGTTCTTCGCGGGTCGCAACGCGGTGGAGGACTTCGCGGCGGGCCGGCTCAGCGGGGAGGACGTCCCGGGCGGCGGCGACGGCAGCCTGCTCGTGGCCGGCGGCATCCTGCTGGGGGTCACCCTGCTGATCAGCCTCGTGTTCTTCTTCTCCTGGTGGTTCACCCGGTTCCGCTGCGGGGAGGACCGGATCGAGCTGCGCCAGGGCTGGCTCTTCCGCAGTCGCCGGCAGATGCGCTACGACCGCATCCAAGCGGTGGACCTGCAGCACCCGCTCGTGGCCCGGCTGCTCGGGCTGGCCACGGTGAAGGTCGAGGCGGCCGACGGCGGCGAGTCCGCGCTCGAGCTGTCCTTCCTGCGCCGCGCCGAGGCCGAAGCGGTGCGCCGGGAGATCCTGGACCGCGCGTCGGGGGTGCTCGGGGGAGCCGGGGCGGACGCGTCCGCCCCGGAGCGGGCGGCCGAGCCCGGCCTCCCCGACGCCGACGCCGCGGACGCGGACGCCGGCGAACTCCTGCTGCAGGTGCCCGCGGGGCGGCTCCTCGGCTCCGTCCTGCTCTCCGGAGGCGTGCTGGGGGTGCTGGCCGGGTCCCTGATCTGGCTGGGCGGCCTCGCCCTCGTGGTCGCGCTGCTGCCCGAGGCGGTGCTGGACGAGGGGGAGACCCTGACCGGGATCGGCGCGGCCGCGGCCCTGCCCGCCCTGTTCTCCGTGGCCGGCGTCGCGTGGTCCCGGCTGAACGCCGGCTGGGGTTTCCAGGTGCGCCGCTCCACCGACGGGCTGCGACTGCGGCACGGGCTCACCGAGACCACCCACCAGACCGTCCCGCCGGGGCGGGTGCAGGGGGTGACCGTCTCCCAGCCCCTGTTCTGGCGGCCCTTCGGCTGGTATCGGGTGAACATGGCGGTGGCCGGGTACCTGCAGGAGTCCGACGGCGCCCGGGACGTCGCGCTGCCCGTCGGCCCGTGGGAGGACGTGCTCCGCGTCCTCACGGTCGTGGCCCCGGACCCGGGCCTGGACGGCGATCCGCGCGCCGCGCAGGGGCTGACCCCCGCCGGGCTCATGCACCTGGGCGTGCACGGCACCGGCACGGAGGGCGGCTTCCAGCACGTGCCGCGGCGCGGCAGGTGGTGGTTCAACTGGTTCGCCTGGCGGCGGACCGGCTTCACGACGACGCGGTCCCTGCTGGTGGTGCGCAGCGGCTGGTTGAACCGCCGGCTGCAGACCCTCCAGCACGAGCGCATGCAGGCGGCCGAGCTGGCGCAGGGCCCGGTGCAGCGACGCCTGGGTCTGGCCACGGTGCGCGTGTGGGTCGCGGGGGCGAAGGCCGTGGTCCGCGACCTCGACGAGGACGTGGCCGTGGACCTGTACGCCCGGGAGGCACGGCACGCGGCCGTCTCACGTCGCCTCGCCGACCGCGACCAGTGGATGCGCCCGGAGGAGCTGGCCCGCTTCGAGCAGCGCACGCGCGAGGTCGCGGCCACCGAGGTGGGCCGCCGCGAACTGGCGCGGGCCGGCGTCGGCGGCGGCGTCGTCGTCGGGGAGGAGAGCGGGGCAGACGTCCCCGCCGTGCGCGGCGAGGAGGAGCGATGACCGGCGGACTCGACCTGAGCCTGGACCCGCACGACCCGGCGCAGCGGCCCGGGCGGCTGGGCGTCGGCGTGGTGAGCGCGGGTCGAGTGGGGGCCGTGCTGGGCTCGGCGCTGCGGGCTGCGGGCCACACGATCACGGGCGTGCACGCCGTCTCCGAGGCCTCGCGGGACCGCGCGGAGATGCTCCTGCCGGGCGTGCCCGTCCTGGAGATCCCCGAGATCCTGCGCCGCTCCGAGATGGTCGTCTTCGCCGTCCCGGACGACGCACTGGGCGAGCTCGTGGCCGGCCTGGCCGCCGCGGGCCACGTGCAGACCGGCCACCTGCTCGTGCACACCTCCGGCCGCTACGGGGTGGGGGTGATGGAGCCGGTGCGCGCGGACGGGGCGATCCCCCTGGCGATCCACCCGGCCATGACGTTCACGGGGCTGAGCCTCGACGTCGCCCGGCTGCAGGACTGCGTGTTCGGCGTGACCGCGGACCCCGTGGTGCTGCCCGTGGCCCAGGCGCTCGTGGTGGAGATGGGCGGCGAGCCCGTGGTCGTGAAGGAGGCCGACCGGGCGGCCTACCACCTGGCGCTGTCCCACGGGTCGAACCACCTGGTGACGCTGACGGCGCAGGCCCGTCAGATCCTCGAGACGATCGGGGTGGCCGACCCGGAGCGGGTGCTGCGCTCGCTCATGACCGCCGCGCTGGAGAACGCGCTCACCGACGGCGACGGCGCCCTCACCGGCCCCGTGGCCCGCGGCGACGTCGACACGCTGCGGATCCACCGCGAGACCCTCGGCGAGCTCGAGGCCGGGGGGCTGCCGGCGGACGTGCGGGCCGTGTGGGAGACGCTCGCCCGCGCGACGACCGACCGCGCCGAGACCCGCGGCGCCCTGCGCGCGGACACGGCGGCGCGGCTGCGCGAGGTCCTCGACGACTCCGACGACCCCCACGACGACTGACCGACCCCCCCTCCCGCTTTCGTTCGGGAAACGGCGGGTCCCAGACCGCTTTCGTTCGAGAAACGGCGGGTCCCAGACCGTTTTCGTTCGAGAAACGGCCGCTTCCGGCGGCGTTCGCGTGGCGGGGACGGAACCCGGGACCGCGCCCCGGCCGTCAGAGGCGCCCGTCGCGGATCGCGGCGACGACGCCGTCTGCCGCGTCCTCGATCTGCCGGTACATCTCCTCGAACTGCGGCCGCGGATACCCGTACGGATCGGGGACCTCGCGCACCCCGGCGCTGTCCGCATCCGACGCGAACTCGCCCATCAGGTGGATCCGGTCCCGCTGCTCGTCCGTGGTCGCGAGGCGCCGCGCGTCGGCGAGGTTGGCCTCGTCCATCACCAGGATCAGGTCGGCCTCGTCCACGAGGTCGGCGGACAGCTGCACCCCCACCGTAGAGAACTCGTACCCCAGTTCCCCGCCGACCTCGCGGGTGAGGTGATGCGGCCGGGCGCCCACGTGCTCGCCGGACGTGCCGGCGGAGGTGACCTCGACGTCGTGGAGACCGGCCTCCGCGAGCTTGCGGTTCAGCACGGCCTCGGCGGCGGGCGAGCGGCAGATGTTCCCCAGGCAGACGGTCATGATGCGCATGGGGACAGTGTCTCAAGTCCGGGCGGGGGCGGCGGACGACGACGGCCCGCACGCTCGGCTCGTCGCCGGCGGGGCGGCATCGGGTGCTTCCACGAGTGGTCCCGCTGGAGGGTCGGAGGCCTCCGGCGGTGTGTCCCCCCGGTTCCTCGCCGTTTCCCGAACGAAAGCGCTGCGACACGCCGCCGTTTTCCGAACGAAAGCGCTGCGGCACGCCGCCGTTTCTCGAACGAAAGCGCGGCCGCACCGTCTGTTCCGGCGACGGCGGCACCCGGCGCGCCTGGCAGGATGGAGGCCATGACCGACCAGCCCGAGATGAGCCCCCTGACCGAGCCCGAGCGGGAGTGGGTGCGCGTCCGTCGCGACTTCGCCGCGCAGGAGGGCGTGGACCACCTGGACCTGGACGCGGTCGCCGCCTACTACGACGCCGTGCTGGCCCGCTCGCAGGCCGAGGCCGAGGAGCTGGACCCCGAGGAGCTGGCGGTGCTGCTGGACGTCGTCGCGGTGCTGCTCGGCGAGCACCTGGGCGCGCGCCACGGCATGCAGTGGGTGACGGTCGCGGATGAGGAGGGGCCCGCCCTCGCGCTGCGGGACACCCTCTCGGACGCCGTCGTCTTCCCGCAGCCGGTGGTCGGCCAGAGCTGGAACGACCAGGCCACGGGGGAGTGGATGGGCGGGTACGTCGACTGGCTCGGCGAGCAGCTCCAGCAGATCCGGGCCGACGCCGGCACGCTGCCCGGCGCCTGAGGCGCGGCGGGCACCGGGGCGGCCCGCCGTCGAGGCCACCACCCCGCCGCCCTCCGTGTTGCCCGGATCACGTGCGGGCCGATAGAAACGAACGCATGACCTCCACCCCGGACACCCCGGACAACACCCGGACAACACCCCCGACACCCCCTTCCACGACCTCGACGCCTTCACCGCCCTGCCGCGCGTGGCCGGTCTCACCCTCAGCCCGGACGGCGCCCGCCTGGTGACCACCGTCGCCACCCGCGACGCGAAGGGCACCGGCTACGCCACCGCCCTCTGGGAGGTCGACCCCGCGGGCGAGCGCCCCGCCCACCGCCTGACCCGCTCCCGCGAGGGCGAGGCCGGCGCGAAGTTCGCCGCGGACGGCACCCTCTTCTTCACCTCCGCCCGTCCCGACCCCGCCGACGCCGAGGCCGAGAAGCGCAGCGCCCTGTGGGCCCTGCCGGCCCGGGGCGGCGAGGCGCGCGTGGTGCTCTCCCGCCCGGGCGGCGTCACCGCGGTCACGTGCGCCTCCGCGGCGGACCGCGTGGTCGTCACGGCGGACCGGCTGCTCGGTGCGACCACCGAGGCCGAGCACGCGGCCCTCGCGCAGACCCGCAAGGACGCCGGCGTGGACGCCATCCTGCACACCGGCTACCCCATCCGCTTCTGGGACCACGACCTCGGCCCCGCCCGCCCCGAGCTCTTCGTCCTCGAGGCCGGCCCGGACCCGCAGGGTGAGCCCGCCACGGACGCCGACGCCGCCGAGCCCGGCCCCGCCGCCTCCGGCCTGGCTCCCGAGGCCGACGACGTGGCGCACCACCTGCGCCACGTCTCCGGCTTCCCGCGCTCCCACGCATTCGGGATCGGCGCGCAGGTGGCCCCGGACGGCTCGTTCCTGCTCACCACGGCCGCCACCGCCGAGGCCCGCGGCAACGTGCGCGAGGGCACGGTGGTGCGCGTGGACCTGGCCACGGGCGAGCACCGCGTCCTGCACGACGTCCCCGGCGAGGACGTGGCCGTCGGCCCCATGAGCCATGACGGAACGCGCGCCGTCGTCGTCCGCACCCCCGACTCCACCCCGCACTCCGCCGTGCATCCGCGCCTGTACGTGATGGACACGGCCACGGGCCAGACCACGCCCCTGGCCCACGGCTGGGACCGGTGGGCCGACGTCGTGGCGTGGCTGCCGGACGACTCCGCGGTGATCGCGCTCGCGGACTCGGAGGGTCGCCGCCCGGTGTTCCGCATCGAGGTGGCCACCGGCGCCGTCGCGCAGGTGACCCGGGAGGACGAGGCGTGGACCGACGTCGTGCTCTCCCCGGACGGGGCCACGGCCTACGGCGTCCGCTCCTCCTACCTGTTCCCGCCGGAGGTGGCGCGGATCGACCTGGCCACGGGTGAGACCACGCGCCTGCCGAACCCCGTGGAACGCCCCGCGATCCCGGGCACCCTCGAGGACGTAGAGACCGTCGCCGAGGACGGCACACGCGTGCGCGGCTGGCTCGTGCTCCCCGAGGGGGAGGCGCCGGCCGGCGGCCACCCGCTCCTGCTGTGGATCCACGGCGGGCCGCTGGGCTCGTGGAACGCGTGGAGCTGGCGCTGGACGCCGTGGATCATGGCGGCGCGCGGCTACGCGGTGCTGCTGCCGGACCCGGCGCTGTCCACGGGCTACGGCCAGGACTTCATCGAACGCGGCTGGGGCCGCTGGGGCCAGGCGCCCTACACGGACCTGATGGCGCTCACGGACGCCGTCGTGGCACGTGAGGACGTCGACGGCGACCGCACCGCCGCCATGGGCGGCTCGTTCGGCGGCTACATGGCGAACTGGGTGGCCGGGCACACCGATCGGTTCCGGTGCGTGGTCACGCACGCCTCGCTGTGGGCGCTGGACGGCTTCGGCCCGACGACGGACGCCGCGTTCTACTGGGCCCGCGAGATGGACGAGCAGATGCAGCAGGAGAACTCTCCGCACCGGTTCGTGGGGGAGATCGTCTCCCCGATGCTCGTCATCCACGGCGACAAGGACTACCGCGTGCCGATCGGCGAGGGGCTGCGCCTGTGGTCGGACCTGCTGGCGAAGTCCGGGCGGCCGGCCGTCGCGGACGGCACCACCGACCACCGGTTCCTCTACTTCCCCCACGAGAACCACTGGATCCTCGCCCCGCAGCACGCGAAGGTCTGGTACGAGGTCGTCCTCGGCTTCCTGGGCGAGCACGTCCTCGGCGACGGCGCCCCGTCGGCCCCGGAGACGCTGGGACTGACGCGGCCGTCGTCGACGGAGGGCTGAGCCGCCGGGCGTGGCGCCGCGCATCGTGACGGGCGGCTGAACCTCTTGGATCAGCCCCCGTCACCGGCTGTTCACCGGACGGGCCGTCTGCGGCCGGAGGGGGGCCACCCGGTCGACACCCGGCTCTGGCCCACTGGAGCGGTCATCCCCCTCCCGGAAAGGACCGTTCCATGACCTCCGTCCGTCGTCACGCCACCCGCGGCCTCGTGGCCCTCGCCGCCGCCGTCGCCGTCAGCGCCCCGCTGGCCGCCCCGGCCGTCGCCGCCCCCGCCGCAGCGACGACCCCGGCCGCCGCGCAGTCCGTCACGGACAAGCCCGTGGTGCGCCCCGACGTCGTGGGCCACCGCGGCGCCTCCGGCTACCGCCCCGAGCACACCCTGGCCGCCTACGAGCTGGCCGCCGCCCAGGGTGCGGACGTGATCGAGCCGGACCTGGTCTCCACCCAGGACGGCGTGCTCGTGGTCCGCCACGAGAACCTGATCGACGGCACCACGGACGTCGCCCAGCGACCCGAGTTCGCCGACCGCAAGACCACCAAGGTCGTCGACGGCGTGGCCCTCACCGGCTGGTTCACCGAGGACTTCACCCTCGCCGAGCTCAAGACCCTGCGCGCCAAGGAGCGCCTGCCGCAGGTCCGCCCCGAGTCCGCGTCCTACGACGGCCGGTACCAGGTGCCCACCTTCGAGGAGGTGCTCGAGCTGCGCGAGCGCCTCTCGGCCCGGTACGGCCGGCAGATCGGCGTCATCCCCGAGATCAAGCACCCCACCTACTTCGACTCCATCGGCCTGTCCATGGAGGAGCGCGTCGTCGAGCTGCTCGACGAGCACGGCCTGAACAAGCGCAACGCCCCCGCCACCGTGCAGTCCTTCGAGCTCGCCAACCTGCGCGATCTCAACGAGAACCTCGGCCTCAAGGCCGAGACGGTGTTCCTCTCCAGCGTCAACGGCGCGCCCTACGACTCCGTGGCCGCCGGTGATACCGCCCGCGACTACGACTTCTACGAGACCGCCGCGGGCATGCGCGAGGTCCGCGCGGCCGGCGTCGACACGCTCGGCCCGGCCTTCGCGCAGATCATCACCAAGGAGAAGGACGGCTCGATGGGCGAGGAGACCGCGTTCGTCTCCCTCGCCCACCGCGCGGGCCTCGAGGTGGTGCCCTACACCTTCCGCGCCGAGAACCAGTTCCTCTACACGGAGTTCCGCTCCTCCACGGACCGGAACGCGCAGGGCGACATGGTCGGCATGATCCAGCCGTTCCTCGACGCCGGCATCGACGGCTTCTTCACCGACCACCCCGACCTCGGCGTGCAGGCCGTGGACGTCTGGATGCAGGGCAAGAAGGAGCACCCGGGCCGTGGCGTCGGCAAGACCGCCCAGCGGGGCCTGAAGGCGCGCTGACCCCGTCCTGACCGGAGACGACGCCGGCGCGCCGCCCGGCCCGGTGGGGGCGGCGGCACGCGTGTTGCGCCGGCCGATCCCGGCGGCCCCGAGGTCTTCCGGCACGTCCCTCGCGGTGCTTACCTTGGCCCTCAAGACCGGTGGACCCGGTGACGTGGACGGCCAGAAGGGCCGCCATGAGGGGCCGCCGACCCGGACGAAGGAAGGCACAGCATGACGACGAACACGCCGCAGAACGCCCACGGCTCCTCAGCCGAGGGCCGTGACGCCAAGGACCAGGCGAAGGACAAGGCCCAGCAGGCCGCGGGCGAGGCCCAGGGCCAGGCGAAGGCCGTGGCCCACGACGCCAAGGACAAGGCCCAGGACCTCGCGGCCACCGCCAAGCACGAGGCCGGCCAGGTGAAGGACGAGGCCGCTGACCAGGTGCAGTCGCTGGTCGGCTCCGCCCAGGAGCAGGTCGGCGCGCAGGTGCAGACCCAGCAGGAGCGGCTCGCGGGCCAGGTGCGCAGCTACACCGACGACCTGCACCGCGTGGTCTCCGGCGAGCAGCCGCAGACCGACCTGGTGCGCCGGGGCGTCGCCTCGGTGGCGGACCGCGCCGAGGCCCTGACGCAGCGCCTGGAGACCGCCTCCCCGCAGGATCTGCTGCAGGACGTGCGCGGCTTCGCCGCTCGCCGTCCGGGCACGTTCCTGGCCCTCGCCCTGGGCGCCGGGCTGGTGGCCGGTCGACTGACGCGCGGCATCCGCGACGCCGCCCAGCCGGACTCCGCCGCCTCCACCGCGCCGCGCCGTCACGAGACCCGTCCGGAGGCGGTGCACGCGGACGTGACCCCGCACCACCTGGACTCGCAGGCCCCGGCCTACTCGAGCGATTCGCTCTCCCAGGCCGACGGCCGCGTCGCGGACGGTGCCGGGCCCCGCCGCGCGGCCGGCGTCGGGGACATCCCGTACGGCACGCAGGCGCCGGTCCAGCAGGGCCTGACCGCCGAGCGGCCGTTCGACCAGACCCGGCCCGGGGGTGACGCATGAGCACCGCCCACGAACCGTTCCGCGACGCGACGCCGCGCTCCGGCGCGCACACCCCGCCGCCCACGCAGGCGGAGTTCCGCGCCGAGCACGAGAGCCTCGGCGAGATGTTCCAGAGCCTGTCGGCCAAGCTGTCGACGCTGGTCAGCCAGGAGATCGCCCTGGCCAAGGCCGAGGCCACCGAGTCCGCGAAGAAGGCCGGCAAGGGGGCGGGCCTGCTGGCCGGCGCCGCCGTCGGCGGCTTCTTCCTGCTGATGTTCCTGTCCCTGGCCCTGATGCACCTGCTCGACGTGTTCCTGCCGATCGGCTGGGCCGCGTTGATCGTGGCCGTGCTGTGGGGCGTCGTCGCGGCCGTGCTGGCCGTGCAGGGCAAGAAGGACATCGAGAAGATCAAGGGTCTGCCGCAGACCCAGGAGACGCTTCAGGAGATCCCCGAGACCCTGAACCCCGCGAAGGAGACGCGATGACCACGAGCAACAACCCCGACGAGATCCGCGCCGACATCGAGCGCACGCGCCGCGAGCTCGGCCAGGACGTGGACGCCCTCGCCGAGAAGGTGAGCCCCACGAAGGCCGTGTCCCGGCAGACCAACCGCATCAAGGACGGCTTCATCCACGCGAAGGAGAACATCATGGGCTCCCCGGAGCAGCACCGCCACGAGCCCTCGCTGGGCGATCGCGCCCACGGGATGGTCGACGACGCCCGGGCCTCCGCGTACGGCGCGGCCGGCCAGGCCCAGGACCGCCTGGGCGACGCCGGCGACCGCGTGTCCGAGTGGGCCGACGACGCCCAGCACGCCCTGCACCAGGCCCCGGCTCAGCTGCGCGGCCGCACCGCGGGCAACCCGTTGGCCGCCGGGGTGATCGCCTTCGGCGCCGGCCTGCTGCTCAGCTCGCTGATCCCCGCCTCACGCGTGGAGCAGCGCGCCGCGGAGGGCCTCAAGGACCAGGCCGCCCCGCTGGTGGACGAGGCCAAGCAGGCCGTCCAGCAGCTGCGCGAGGACCTCGAGCCCGCCGCCCGCGAAGC
Organism: Micrococcus sp. KRD128; assembly: GCF_017168395.1. NCBI lineage: Bacteria > Bacillati > Actinomycetota > Actinomycetes > Micrococcales > Micrococcaceae > Micrococcus > Micrococcus sp. KRD128. Next base: position 57,719 of record NZ_JABFAX010000008.1, read on the forward strand.
CGCCGGGAGCGTGAAGGAGTCGGCCACTGAGGCCGCTTCCCACCTCAAGGACCAGGGCACGGACACGGCGCAGGACCTCAAGGCGCAGTCCCAGGACGCCGCCCGCCAGGTGAAGGACACGGCGAAGAACGCCTGAGCCCGACCCGAGCACGACGCCGGCCGGTCCCGTTGACGGGGCCGGCCGGCGTCGTGCGTGGTGGGGCCGAATCCGGCCCGCAGCTCAGGCCGTCGACCAGATGTGCGTGGTGAGGCGGAAGTCCTCCACGAGGCCCCGTGCCTAGACTCGGAGGGTGACCCCTCTCGACCGCGTCCCCGACCAGCGCCCCGTCCCCGCCGGCACCGGCCTCACCCTCGAGGACGCCTTCCCCGCTCCCGTGACGGCCGAGGCCGACGGCGTCTCCGCGCGCCCGCGTCTGGCCCGGACCGTCGCCGAGATGCGCTCCGCTCTCCGTGAGCTCGTCGCCCACGCCACGGACGACGGCGACGCCGAGCCCGTCACCGTCGGCCTGGTCCCCACGATGGGCGCCCTCCACGGCGGCCACGCGGCCCTGGTGCGGCGGGCCCGCGCCGAGAACGATGTCGTGGCGGTCAGCATCTTCGTGAACCCGCTCCAGTTCGGCGATCCGGCCGACCTGGAGCACTACCCGCGCACCCTGGAGGCGGACCTGGACCTGCTGACGGCGGCGGGCGCCGACGTCGTGTTCGCCCCGGACGTGCAGGAGATGTACCCGGGCTACCCGGACGCGCCGATCGTCACCGTCTCCGCGGGCCGCATGGGGGAAGTGCTCGAGGGCGCCTCCCGCCCGGGCCACTTCGACGGCGTGGCCACCGTCGTGGCGAAGCTGTGGAACATCGTGCGCCCGGCGGTGCCGGCCCTGCGCAGCTACTTCGGCCAGAAGGACGCGCAGCAGCTCACCGTTCTGCGCCGCCTGGCCATGGACCTCGACATCGACGTCGACGTCCGCGCCGTGCCCATCGTCCGCTCGCCCGAGGGCCTCGCGCTCTCCAGCCGCAACACCCGCCTGGACGCCGCGGGCCTGGAGCACGCGCTCGTCCTCAGCCGCGCGCTGCGCTCCCTGGCCGACGCCGCGGCGGCCGGCGAGCCCGTCGACGTCCAGGCCGCTCGCCGGATGGTCGAGGACGAGCCGGACGTCGAGCTGGACCACCTCGTGGTGGTGGATCGGGACACCTTCGTCGAGCTCGGTCCGGAGCTGCTGTGCCAGCCGCTGCGCCGCGAGGCCCTCGCCCTCGTGGCCGCGCACGTGCCGCCCGTCCGGCTGATCGACACCATGGTGCTGCCCGCCGCGGGGCCGCTGCGGTGACCCCGGAGCGTCTCGCTGCCGCCTTCGACGGCCCCTCGCCCGCGCTCGCCGCGACGCTGCTGGGGTGTCGGCTGACCGTCGTCGCCCCGGACGGCGCCGTCACCGTGCGGCTGACCGAGACCGAGGCGTACGGGAACGCGGGCGCAGACCCCGGCGCCCACTCGTTCCGCGGTCGCACCGAGCGCAATGCCGCGCTGTTCGGGCCGCCGCGGCGCACGTACGTGTACCTGAACTACGGCATCCACCGCTGCCTGAACCTGGTGGGCCACCCCGAGGGGGAGGCCGGCGGTGTGCTGCTGCGTGCGGCCGAGGTGCTCGCGGGAGGGGACCTCGCGGTGGCCCGCCGCGGCCGGGACACCGGCCCCAAGCTGCTCTCCGGGCCGGGCAACCTCGGCCAGGGCCTCGGCATCACCCTGGAGATGGGCCACGCGCCCGTGGAGATCGTCGCCGCGCCGCCGGAGGTGTCCGACGACGGCGGCACCCCGGCCCGCCTCGCCGCGCCGGCCGCGCCCGCCCGGTTCCTCCTGGCCCCGCCCGCGCCCCGCGATCCGGCCGGGCCGCCGATCGAGGTCGTGACGGGCCCGCGCGTCGGCGTCTCGGGGGAGGGCGGCTCCGTGCGCTTCCCGTGGCGGTTCAGCGTGGCCGGCCACCGCAGCGTGTCCGCGTTCCGGCGTGGGCGCAACGTGCCGGACTGAGGCTCAGACCTTGTCGGCCGCCCCGGCCCCGTGCCTAGGTTGATCCCATGACCGAGATGAACAAGACCGCCCACGGCGAGACCCAGCAGACCGTCACCCGGACCATCGACGCGTCCGCCAAGGACGTGTTCGACTTCTTGACCCTGCCCGCGAACCACGCGAAGTTCGACGGCTCGGGCATGGTGCAGTCGGACGACAAGACCCAGCGCATCCAGAAGGTCGGCGACGTGTTCACCATGAACATGCATGCGGAGCACATGGGTGGCGACTACCAGACGGACAACCATGTGGTCGCCTACGACCCGAACAAGCTGGTCGGCTGGAAGACCGCCCCCGCCGGCACCGAGCCCAAGGGCTGGCAGTGGGTCTACCGGCTCGAGGACAACGGCTCCGGCAGCACGGACGTGTCCCTCACCTACGACTGGACCGACGTGACCGACCCGGAGCTGCTGGAGAAGAACCTCTTCCCGATGGTCTCCGAGGAGCAGATGGAGGAGTCGCTCGCGAAGCTGGCCGCCGAGGTCGGCTGAGCCCCCGCCTCCCGACGGCGGCCCCCGGGCCGGCCGTCCCCACGACGACGGGCACGCACCCGACCAGGGTGCGTGCCCGTCGTCGTGTCCGGTGTCACGGCTAGAGTGCCGTGCGAGACCGTCCCACCCCCCACGTCCAGGAGGATCCGCCGTGACCGCCACCGCCGAGCCCGAAGTCCCGTCGCCGCGCGAGGACCTGTACCGCCACGTCAACACCGGGTGGTTGGACACCCACGAGATCCCCGCGGACCAGGGCGCCTACGGCGCGTTCCTCGAGCTGCGGGACGCGGCCGAGCTCGCCGTCCGGCACCTGTGCGAGGACGCCGTGCGCGAGGTCGGCGCGGGCTTCGACCCCGCCCAGGCGCGCGTGCAGGCCACGGCCGCGGCCGGCGCGCACCGGGACGCCCCGCTCGCGCCGCTGGATGCGGAGGACACGGAGGGCATGGAGCATCCGGAGCTCAAGCGCCGGATCGCCGCGCTGTACGCCTCCTTCATGGACGACGAGACCGTGGAGGCCCGCGGCCTCGAGCCGATCGCCTCGGACCTGGCGGCGGTGGCCACCGTGACCACCCCTGCGGAGCTGCTCACCCTCTCCGGGCGACTGCAGCGTCAGGGCGTCTCCGGCCTCATCAACACCGGCGCACTCAACGACGCCGGGAACCCGGACCGCATGCTCCTGCACCTGCTCCAGGGCGGCCTGGGCCTGCCGGACGAGTCCTACTACCGGGACGAGGCCTACGCCGAGATCCTCGCGCAGTACACCGAGCACACCGGCCGCCTGCTGACGCTGGCCGGGATCGGCGCGGACCGGGACGAGGCCGCCGCGCTGGGCGTCCGGGTGGTGGAGCTGGAGAAGCGCATCGCCGCCCTGCACTGGGACCTGGTCCGCAGCCGGGACGCCGTGGCCCGCTACAACCCCATGACCCACGACCGCCTGACGGAGCTCTTCCCCCTGGCCGAGGCCTGGCTCGAGGGTGTGGACGCCGCGGGCGAGCGCGCCGCGGAGGTCGTGGTGTGGCAGCCGGACTTCCTCTCCGGTGTGCAGGGGCTGCTCGAGGGACCCGAGGCCGCCGACCTCGAGGACTGGCGTCACTGGCTGATCCTGCAGGTGCTGCGCTCCTTCGCCGGCTTCCTGCCGGACGCGTTCGTGCAGGAGAACTTCTCCTTCTACGGCCGCCGCCTGGCCGGCACCGAGGAGGTCCGCCCCCGCTGGAAGCGCGCGGTCGCGTTCGTCAACGGGGCGGCCGGCGAGGACGTGGCGCAGCTCTACGTGGCCCGCCATTTCCCGCAGGGCCACGTGGCCGCGATGGACGAGCTCGTGGGCCTGCTCCAGGAGGCCTATCGCCGGTCCATCGAGGAGCTCGAGTGGATGGGCGAGGAGACCCGTCAGCGGGCGCTCGAGAAGCTGGCGATGTTCCGCCCCATGGTGGGCTACCCCTCGAAGTGGCTGGACTACTCCGCCCTCGAGGTCCACGCCGGCGACCTGCTGGGCAACGCCCGCTCCTCCTCGGAGCTCGAGTGGGAGCGGGACCTGCGCAAGATCGCGGACGGGCCGGACCCGGAGGAGTGGCACATCACGCCGCAGACGGTGAACGCGTACTACTCCCCGCTCGAGAACGCGATCGTCTTCCCGGCCGCCATTTTGCAGCCCCCGTTCTTCGACCCCGAGGCCTCGATGGCCGCGAACCTGGGGGCGATCGGCGCCGTGATCGGCCACGAGATCGGCCACGGCTTCGACGACCAGGGCTCGCGGTACGACGGCGCCGGTCGGCTCGAGGACTGGTGGACCGAGGAGGACCGCGCGGCGTTCACCGAGCGCACCTCCCGGCTGGTGGCCCAGTACAACGCGCTCTCCCCGGCCGAGGCCCCGGACCACCGCGTCAACGGCGAGTTCACCCTGGGGGAGAACATCGGCGACCTCGGCGGCCTGGGCATCGCCCACCGCGCCTTGGAGATCTGGCGGGACGAGGGCGACGGCGCCTCCCTCGACGCCGCGGCGGGGGACCGCGAGTTCTTCACCGCCTGGGCCACCGTGTGGCGTCAGCTCACGCGACCGGAGGCCATGGTCACCCGCATCGCCTCGGACCCGCACTCGCCCAACGAGTTCCGCTGCAACCAGGTGGTCAAGAACATCGACGCCTTCCACGAGGCGTTCGGCACGCGCGAGGGGGATCCCATGTGGCTGGCCCCGGAGGAGCGCGTCACCATCTGGTGATCCCGCCCGCCGGCCGGGCCCGCGGGTCCGGCCGGCGGCTCACTCGGACTCGGCGGGGTCCTGCATCCGGGTCTGACGCTCGGCGGCCAGCCGGTCCAGCAGGCGCGTCAGCGTCCGGATGTCCTCGCGGTCCCAGCGCGCCAGGTCGTCGCGCAGCCCGCGACCCGCCGGGCCGCCGCGCACCGCGTCGAGGCGGGCGAGCCCCTCGGGGCTGGCGCTCAGGAGGGCGGAGCGGCGGTCCCGCGGGTCCGGCTCTCGGGTGATCAGCCCGGCGGCCTCGAGGTCGCGGACCATGCGGGAGACCTGGGCGCGGTCCACCAGCAGGCCCTCGGCCACGGCCGAGGGCGTCATGGTCCCCTCGTTGGCCAGCATCATGAACGCCTTCATCGCCCCGACGGACAGGGCCGGGCTGAGGGCCGCCGCGTAGCGGACCATCACCTGGCGGTGCTGCAGGACCAGACGCGAGAACGCCTGCTCGAGCCCCTGGACGGCGGCCTCGAAGCCCGCGTCGTCGCCGCCTCTGCCCGGGTCCGGGGCGCCGTCAGCCACGGCGGGCCCGGACCAGCGCGGTGACGACGGCCGCCAGCAGGGCCGTCCCCGCCACGGCCAGCGCCGCGGGGACGACGGGCCGGCCGGCCACCGGCGACGCCGTCGCCGGGCGCTCGGCCGCCACCGCCCGGGACTCCTCCGGGTCCTCGGCGGGATGCTGCCCCTGCGCCGCGGTCACCACGGGGATCGGACCGGTCGCGGGCAGCGTCTGCATGGCCTCGGCCGTGGAGTGGGTGGCCAGGTCGGCGCGGGTGGCGTGGAGGCGCTCGGAGGTGGTCATGCGACCCAGCGGGATGTTCGGCAGGAACAGGATCGCGATCAGCGCGACGATTGCGAGGGGCACGCCCACGAGGAACGCGTGGGAGATGCCGGTGGCGTAGACGTCCTCGAAGATCGAGCGCAGGCCGTCGGGCATCTCTGCCACGCGTGGCAGGGTGCTGGACTGCAGGCTCTCGGACCACTCGGCGGCGTCCGGGCCCAGGCTGCGCAGGGCCGCGGCGAGGTCCGCGCGGCGCTCCTCGATGCGGTCCGGGACCACGTTGGAGACCACGGCGCCCATCACGGCGACACCGATGCTGCCGCCCAGGGTGCGGAAGAAGGTGACGCCGGAGCTGGCGACGCCCATCTGCCGCGGGTCGGTGGTGTTCTGCACCACGAGCACGAGGTTCTGCATGGTCATGCCGACGCCGGCGCCGAGCAGGAACATGTAGAGGGACACCAGCCAGAAGGAGGTGTCGTAGTGCAGGGTGCCGAGCAGGGCGGTGCCGGCGATCAGCAGGACGGCGCCGATCACGAGCCAGCGCTTCCACACGCCGGTGCGGGTGATGAGGCCGCCGATCACCGTGGAGGACACGAGCAGGCCGAGGATCATCGGGATGGTCATGAGGCCGGCCTGGGTCGGCGTCGCGCCGCGGGCCAGCTGCATGTACTGGGCCAGGTAGACGGAGGAGCCGAACATGGCCAGGCCCGTGGCGATCGAGGCGATCGTCGCGAGGGTGAAGGTGCGGTCGCGGAAGAGGGTGAGCGGGATGAGCGGCTCGGCGACGCGCAGCTCGGTCACGACGAACAGGACGGTGGCGACGGCGGCGCCGCCGAGCATCCACGCGGTGGTGGTGCTGGCCCAGTCGAAGTCGCGACCGGCGCTGGTGACCCAGATCAGCAGCAGCGCGGTGGCCGCGGTCAGGAACACGATGCCGAGGTAGTCGATGGACACCTTCTGGCGCTCGCGGTGCGGGAGGTGGAGGGTGCGCTGCACCATCACCAGGGCGACGACGGCGAAGGGCACCGCCACGAAGAAGTTCCAGCGCCAGCCCCACAGGTCGGTGATCACGCCGCCGGCGAGCGGGCCGCCCACCGTGGCCACGGCCATCACGGCGCCGAACAGGCCCATGTAGCGGCCGCGCTCACGCGGGCTGATGATGTCCGCCATGATCACCTGGCTGAGCGCGACGAGGCCGCCGCCGCCCAGGCCCTGCACGGTGCGGCAGACGATCAGGAAGGTCGGATCGTGGGTGAACCCGGCCGCCGCGGAGGCGGCGACGAAGATCGCCAGGGCGACCTGGAAGAGGACCTTGCGGTTGACGAGGTCGGCCAGCTTGCCCCAGATCGGGGTGGCGATGGCCGTGGCGAGCAGGGCCGAGGTGATGACCCAGGTGTAGGCGGTCTGGTCGCCGCCGATGTCGTGGATGATCACCGGCATCGAGGTCGAGACCACCGTGTTGGCGATCATCGAGACGAACATGCCCAGCAGGAGGCCGGTCAGGGCCTGGAGCACGGAGCGGTGGCGCGCGGCGTCGGCGGCGGCGCGCTCGAGCGAGGGGGCGCCGGCCGGCGCGACGGCCTCGGGGGCGGGGGAGGTTGGGGTCATGGGGTCCTTCGGCGGGAGGGGCGGCGCGGTGATTGACATGAGTCAATGATTGACGAGAGTCAATCATAAGGGGCGTCGGCCCGGGCCGCACCCGCCGTCCGCGGTTAGCCTGGTCACGCCGGACGACGCCCCGTCCTCCCCGCCCCGATCCGAGAGTGAGGCGCTGCCGTGACCCCCCGTTTCCTGCTCATGACCCGCCTCCCCGAGCCCGGGCTCGGGATGCTGCGCGCGGCCGGAGAGGTGGTGGACGGCGCCGACGTCGGAGGGGACGCCGCGCTCGCGCGGCTGGTGGCCTCGGGGGACTACGACGTCGTCGTCTCGGCCCTGGACCAGAAGGTCACCGCCGACGTGCTCGCCGACGCGCGGATCAGGGGCATCGCCAACTACGCGGTCGGCTACAACAACGTGGACGTGGCCGCCGCGACGCGGCGGGGGATCGCCGTCGGCAACACCCCGGACGTGCTCACGGACGCCACCGCGGACATCGCGATGCTCCTGATTCTCGGTGTGACCCGCCGCGCCCCCGAGGGTGAACGGATGGTGCGCGAGGGGCGGTTCCACGGCTGGGCGCCGGACCTGCTCGTGGGCCGGGACGTGCGCGGCGCGACCCTGGGCCTGGCCGGTTTCGGGCGGATCGGCAAGGCGGTGGCCGAGCGTGCGCTCGCCTTCGGCATGGACGTCGTGTTCGCGCCGCGGCCGCCCGCGCACCGGGAGGTCGCGGCCGCGGAGCTCGGCGACCTCGCCGGCCGCGTCCGTCAGGTCCGCTGGGAGGAGCTCGTCGAGGCCGCGGACGTCCTGTCCCTCCACGTGCCCCTGACGGACGACACCCACCACCTCGTGGATGCGGACGTGATCGCGAAGATGAAGGACGACGCCGTCCTCGTCAACACGGCCCGCGGCCCCGTGGTGGACGAGGCGGCCCTCGTCACGGCCCTGCGCGAGGGGCGGCTCTTCGGCGCCGGTCTGGACGTCTACGAGGACGAGCCCGCCCTCGCCCCGGGCCTGGCCGAGCTGGGGAACGTGATGCTCCTGCCGCACCTGGGCTCCGCCACCCGGGACACCCGCGCCGCGATGGCCGAGCTGGCCGCGCGCAACGCGATCGCCATGGCCACGGGCGCGGAGGTCCCGGCCCTCGTCAACCCCGGGGTGCGCGGCTGACCGGCGGGGCGCCGTCGGTAGACTCGGGGACCGTGACCACCCAGAACTCCGCCTCCGCCGCCGTCGACCACCACGATCAGCAGGCCGTCCGCGCCGCCAAGCGTGAGCAGCTGCTCGCCTCGGGCCGCGAGGCCTACCCCGTGCAGGTGCCGCGCACCCACGCGCTGGCCGAGGTGCGTGAGCGGTTCGACGGCCACGAGCCTGACTGGGCCTCGGGCGAGACCGTGTCGGTGACCGGGCGCGTCGTCTTCCTCCGCAACACCGGCAAGCTCTGCTTCGCCACCCTGCAGGAGTCCGGCGCGGACGGGGAGGCCGTCCGCCTCCAGGTCATGGTGTCCCTGGCCGCCGTCGGTGAGGAGTCCCTGGCCGACTGGAAGAAGGTCGTGGACCTGGGCGACTTCCTCTCCGTCACCGGCGAGGTGATCGTCTCGCGCCGCGGCGAGCTGTCCATCATGGCCTCGGCATGGGAGATGGCCTCCAAGGCGCTGCGCCCCCTGCCCGTGCTGCACGCGGACCTGAACGAGGAGACCCGCGTCCGCCAGCGCTACGCGGACCTGATCGTGCGCGAGGAGGCCCGCCGCATGGTCTACACCCGCGCCAAGGTCACCTCGGCGGTGCGGCGCACCCTCGAGGGCCACGGCTACGTGGAGGTGGAGACCCCGATGCTCCAGCTCGTCCACGGCGGCGCCCTCGCGCGTCCCTTCGAGACGCACCTCAACGCGTTCGACCAGCCGATGACCCTGCGCATCGCCACCGAGCTGTACCTCAAGCGCGCCGTCGTCGGCGGCATCGACCGCGTGTTCGAGATCGGCCGCGTGTTCCGCAACGAGGGCGTGGACTCGACCCACTCGCCCGAGTTCACCACCCTCGAGTCCTATGAGGCGTGGGCGGACATGCACGTCATGGCCGAGCGCATGCAGGAGATCATCCTCAACGCCGCGGACGCGGTGGGCGCCGGGCGTCGGCTCGAGACCGCGAAGGGCGTCATCGACCTCGACGGCGAGTGGGCCTGGGTCGCCGTGTACCCGGGGCTGTCCGAGGCCGTGGGCCGCGAGATCACCCCGGAGACGGACGCCGAGACGCTGCGGGCGATCGCCGCGGAGCACGAGGTCAAGGTGGACCCCGCGTGGGACGCGGAGAAGCTCGTGATCGAGCTGTTCGGCGAGATCGTGGAGCCCACCCTGATGAACCCCACGTTCGTGTACGACTACCCGCCGGCCGCCCAGCCGCTCGCGCGCCCGCACCGCTCGGACGACCGGGTCATCGAGGCCTGGGACCTGATCATCGGCGGCATGGAGCGCGGCACCGCGTTCTCCGAGCTGATCGACCCCGTCATCCAGCGCGAGCGCCTGACCGCCCAGTCGGCGATGGCGGCCGCCGGCGACGACGAGGCGATGCAGCTGGACGAGGACTTCCTGCGCGCCCTCGAGTACGGCGCCCCGCCCATGGGCGGCATCGGCCTGGGCATCGACCGCCTGGTGATGCTGTTCACGGACGCCGGCATCCGCGAGACCATCCTCTTCCCGCTGCTCAAGCCGGAGGCCTGACATGGCCGACTTCTGGGACTACTTCTCCGTCCTCGCCCCCTCGATCGGCCTCGGGCTCATCTTCTGGCTGGTGATGCGCTCCCTGCTGCGTTCGGACACGGGCGAGCGCGAGAGTCAGGCCCGCCGGCTCTCGGGCGCGGACGCGCGGGCGGCCCGCGAGGAGGCCGAGGCCCGTGAGTGGGCGGCCCGACGCCGAGCCGAGGGAGGGCCGGGGGCTGATCCGGAGGACCGCGCCCGGTGAGATTCCTTCCCCGGCGTTGAAGAGTCCTTCTGCCCGGCTTTGTTGCGGTATTCTTGAATCACCACAAGTGCACGGCCGGAATCGTGAGCACGCGGGAAGAAGCCCGAGAGCGAAGACCGGAACCCAGGGACACGCGCACGAGAGAAGAAAGTGGGAATCACCGTTGGCACAGAAGGTAGAAGTGGTCCTCGTGGATGATCTTGACGGTTCGCCTGCAGATGAGACCGTGAACTTCGCATTGGACGGTCGCAATTACGAGATCGACCTGTCGAAGGAGCACGCCGCGGAACTCCGTGAGTTCCTGAAGCCCTACATGAAGAAGGGCCGCGCCGTGGCACCGCCGTCGCCCAAGGTCGAGGCCGCCCAGATCCGCAAGTGGGCGGCCGAGAACGGCTACGAGGTCTCGAGCCGGGGCCGTCTGCACCGCGACGTGGTGGAGGCCTACCGCAACGCGAAGCGCAAGTGAGCGTCCCGCCCGGGTGCGTCGAGGAATCGGCGTCCCCGGGCCTCGTTCCGGCCCCTCCCGACGACGGCCGGGCCGCTTCTCCCGCTGGCGAACAGCCGCGCGGCACGCGGTCCGGGTGCGTAGTGTCGACCACGACCGTACGCAAGGAGTGTGCCCATGTTCGAGAGATTCACCGACCGCGCCCGTCGGGTGGTCGTGCTCGCCCAGGAAGAGGCGCGCATGCTCAACCACAGCTACATCGGCACCGAGCACATCCTGCTCGGACTGATCCACGAGGGTGAGGGCGTCGCAGCCAAGGCACTGGAGTCCATGGACATCTCCCTGGGCGCCGTGCGAGAGAAGGTGCAGGAGGACATCGGCCAGGGCCAGCAGAACCCGCCCGGCCACATCCCCTTCACGCCGCGCGCCAAGAAGGTGCTCGAGCTGTCCCTGCGCGAGGCGCTGCAGCTCGGCCACAACTACATCGGCACCGAGCACATCCTGCTCGGCCTGATCCGCGAGGGCGAGGGCGTGGCCGCCCAGGTCCTCGTGCAGCTCGGCGCGGACCTGAACCGCGTCCGTCAGACGGTCATCCAGCTGCTCTCCGGCTACCAGGGCGGCGCCCAGGGCGGCAAGGAGACCGCGGGTGCCGGGGTGGGCCAGGGCGGCGAGGCCGGCCAGAACGCCGGCTCCGTGGTGCTGGACCAGTTCGGACGCAACCTCACCGCGGCCGCGCACGACGGCAAGCTGGATCCCGTCATCGGGCGTGCGGGTGAGATGGAGCGCGTCATGCAGGTGCTCTCCCGCCGCACCAAGAACAACCCCGTGCTCATCGGCGAGCCCGGTGTCGGCAAGACCGCCGTCGTCGAGGGCCTGGCCCAGGCGATCGACCGCGGCGACGTCCCGGAGACGCTCAGGGACAAGCAGCTCTACTCGCTGGACCTCGGCTCCCTCGTGGCTGGCTCCCGCTACCGCGGCGACTTCGAGGAGCGCCTGAAGAAGGTGCTCAAGGAGATCCGCACGCGCGGGGACATCATCCTGTTCATCGACGAGATCCACACCCTCGTCGGGGCGGGTGCGGCCGAGGGTGCGATCGACGCCGCCAGCATCCTCAAGCCGATGCTGGCCCGGGGTGAGCTCCAGACCATCGGCGCCACCACGCTGGACGAGTACCGCAAGCACATCGAGAAGGACGCCGCGCTCGAGCGCCGCTTCCAGCCGATCCAGGTCGCCGAGCCGTCCGTCGAGGACGCCACGGAGATCCTGCGCGGCCTGCGGGACCGCTACGAGGCGCACCACAAGGTCTCCATCACGGACGGCGCGCTCAAGGCCGCCGCCGGCCTGGCGGACCGCTACGTCTCCGACCGGCACCTGCCGGACAAGGCCATCGACCTGATCGACGAGGCTGGCGCGCGTCTGCGCATCCGTCGCATGACCGTGCCGCCGGAGATCAAGGCCTACGAGTCCCGGATCGCGGAGGTGCGCACCCAGAAGGAGGCCGCCATCGACGGCCAGGACTTCGAGGGCGCCGCCCGCCTGCGCGATCAGGAGCAGCAGCTCGAGGACGAGCGCCGCGAGAAGGAGCAGGCGTGGCGCACCGGTGCGGACGCCGACGTCGCCACGGTGGACGAGGACCTCATCGCCGAGGTGCTCTCCAAGTCCACCGGCATCCCGGTGTTCAAGCTCACCGAGGAGGAGACGGACCGCCTGCGCAACATGGAGGAGGAGCTCCACCGCCGCGTGATCGGCCAGGACGAGGCGATCAAGTCCCTGTCCCGCGCCATCCGCCGCACCCGCGCGGGCTTGAAGGACCCGAACCGCCCCTCGGGGTCGTTCATCTTCGCCGGCCCCACCGGCGTCGGCAAGACGGAGCTGGCCAAGTCCCTCGCGGAGTTCCTCTTCGGGGACGAGGACGCGCTCATCACGCTGGACATGTCCGAGTTCCAGGAGAAGCACACCGTCTCGCGTCTGTTCGGTGCCCCTCCCGGCTACGTGGGCTACGAGGAGGGCGGCCAGCTCACCGAGAAGGTCCGGCGCCGTCCGTTCTCCGTGGTGCTGTTCGACGAGGTGGAGAAGGCCCATCAGGACCTCTTCAACTCCCTGCTGCAGATCCTCGAGGACGGTCGCCTGACCGACTCGCAGGGCCGCGTGGTGGACTTCAAGAACACCGTGATCATCATGACCACGAACCTCGGCACCCGGGACATCTCCAAGGGCGTCATGACCGGCTTCCAGTCGGCCACGGACACCACCACCGGGTACGAGCGGATGAAGGGCAAGGTCAAGGAGGAGCTGCGCCAGCACTTCCGCCCCGAGTTCCTCAACCGCGTGGACGACGTGATCGTGTTCCCGCAGCTGCAGAAGCACGAGATCGTGGCGATCGTGGACCTGTTCATCTCCCGCCTCAGCAAGCGCCTGGCGGAGCAGGACCTGTCCATCGAGCTCACCCAGTCCGCCAAGGAACTGCTCGCGGACCGAGGCTACGACCCGGCCATGGGCGCCCGCCCGTTGCGCCGCACCATCCAGCAGATGGTGGAGGACCAGCTCTCGGAGAAGATCCTCTTCGGCGAGATCCCGGCCGGCTCCCTCATCACCGTGGACGCCACGGGCGAGGGGGAGGGCGCCGAGCTGACGTTCACGTTCTCCGGCGGCCGGGAGGCCCTGGAGGGTGCGGACCTGGCCGAGCTCGAGCCCGGTGCCGGCGATCCGGTGGACGCCGACCGCTCCGCGTGACCCGCGGGGCCTGATCCGCGACGCCGGACCGCGCGTCCGGTGCCCACGGCCCGTCGCCCCTCCCCTCGGGGAGGAAGGCGGCGGGCCGTCGTCGTGCCCCCGCGGGACGCCGGGGCCGAGGTCCGCGACACCGCCGCCGGCATCAAGGACGGCCTCTCGACGGACCGCTGAACCGGCCCGCCTCCCCGCAGGCACGAGAGGGGTTCCCTCGCGGCGGGATCGGTGCCAGTGTGGTCTGTGACCGCTCGACGGTGGTCCTGTCTCCGCTTCGACCCGGCGCTCGCCGGGACGGCCGCGGAGCAGCCCCGAGAAGAAGGAGGCCGCCCATGGGTATCGGTGACCTGAACAACCTCGCAAACCAGCACTCGGACAAGATCAACGAGGCCGTGGACAACGCTCAGGAGCAGCACGGCGACAAGCTCGGCGAGCACGGCGACACCGTGAACAAGGGTGTCGACGGCGCGCAGGAGAAGTTCCTGTCCGGGGACGAGGGCGAGCAGCAGGCCTGAGCCTGCCGTCGACGCCGCGGGAGCCCCCGCCCGGTCCGCCGGGACGGGGGCTCCCGTCTGTCCAGGGCCGGGATGCCCGTGCCTAGATGTTGTGGGTCATGAGGTTCTTGACATGGGTACCGGGCTGAGATGAGACGAGTGGGCCTCTCCCGCAGGATGGAAGTTCCTACACCACCCACCTGCCCGAAAAGACCCACTCATGACTCACGCTAACGCACCCCTGACCCCCACTGGCCGACTCAGGATGGTCCACCGCCACCTGCACGACGGGATCCCGCAGGCACACGTGGCCGCCGAGTTCCGGGTGAGCCGGCCCACGGTGGCCACCTGGGTCGCCCGCTACCGCGCCCAGGGAGAAGCCGGTCTTCAGGACCTGCCCAGCCGGCCGCACCGTTCACCTGCCCAGCTCGATCCGGTCCTGGTCGCCCGGATCCACGCCCTGCGGCGGGAGCGCAAGTGGTCCGCACGGCGCATCCATCACCACCTCGTCTCCGAGGGCCACCGGGTGTGTCTTCGTACCGTGGGACGGTGGCTGCACCGACTCGGGATCTCCCGCCTACGGGACCTGACCCCGGCCGGAGAAGACCTGCGCCAACGACCCCAGAAGATCACCGCGAGAGGGCCGGGGCACATGGTGCACCTGGATGTGAAGAAGATCGGGAAGATCCCAGACGGGGGCGGCTGGCGCACCCACGGACGTGAAAGTGAAGCAGGCCGTGCTTCCAAGCGTGGTGCAGGCCGGCGGGTCGGCTACACCTACCTGCACTCGGCGATCGACGGGTTCACCCGGCTGGCCTACACCGAAGCGTTGGAGGACGAGCGGGCGGCCACGACCGTGAGCTTCTACTGCCGGGCGAGGGCGTTCTTCGCCGCCCACGGCATCACCGTGGACCGGGTGATCACGGACAACGGAAACAACTACCGGGCTGCGGACTTCACCGCGAAGGTGGTCTCGCTCAGAGGCCGGCATCACCGGATCCGACCCTACACCCCGCGCCATAACGGGAAGGTGGAGAGGTACAACCGGCTGATGGTCGATGAGGTCCTCTACGCCCGCCCCTACACCTCAGAGCAAGCTCGGCGTGAGGCCCTGGCGGTGTGGGTGAACCACTACAACTACCATCGGCCTCATACCTCCTGCGGGGACGCCCCGCCAACCTCGTTGGCGCCGGCCCGAGTCAACAACGTCATGCCCTCCTACACCTAGACTGGACCCCATGCCTGCCGACCGCCCCCTCACCCTCCGCTCGGCGCGGACCCAGGACGTCCCGGTCATCCAGGCGCTCGTGGAGCCGCTGGCGCGGGAGCGCGTTCTGCTCCAGAAGGAGGCCGTGGCCTACTACGAGGCCATCCAGGAGTTCGTGGTCGCCGAGGAGGCGGACGGGACCCTGGCCGGCTTCGGCGCCCTCCACGTGATGTGGCAGGACATCGCCGAGGTCCGCACCCTCGCCGTCTCGGAGGCCCACCGGGGGACCGGCGTCGGGCACCTGATCATCGGGGAGCTGCTGGACCGCGCGCGGGCCGTGGGCGTCGAGCGGGTCTTCTGCCTGACCTTCGAGGTCGAGTTCTTCCGCCGGCACGGATTCGAGGTGATGGCGGACCAGTCCGCCGTGGACCCGGAGGTCTACGCAGAGCTGCTGCGCTCCACGGACGAGGGCGTCGCCGAGTTCCTCGACCTCGCCCGGGTCAAGCCGAACACGCTGGGCAACACGCGGATGATCCGCCGCCTCTGATCCGCCGCACCGCGGGCCGCCCCGTGCCCCGGCGAGGTCAGGCCGGGAAGGTGAGGCCGCCGTCGTCGTCCCGGGCCAGCAGCCCGTCCGCCACGAGCCCGGCCACGCACCGCGTCCACTGCGCGTCCTCGGGGCGGTGCGACCCGAGCCGCCCCCCGGCCACGACGACGGCGGGCACCTCCGCCTCGGCCACGCACCCGTGCTCGCGGACGGCGGCCATCACGGCCCCGCGCACCTGACGGTCCGTGCCGGCCCAGGCCTGGCCGCGCGGCACCTCCGCCGGCGGCGGGGAGCCCGCCGCGACCCACGCGCACATCTCCGCCAGGGGGCAGCGGTCGCAGGCGGGGGAGCGGGCGGTGCAGACGAGGGCCCCGAGCTCCATGACGGCCGCGTTCCACGCGTTGGCGCGGGCGGGGTCCGCGGGCATCAGGGCCTGGGCGCGGCGCATCTCGGCGCGGGTCAGCGACCTGCCGGGCAGGGCCTCACCCGCGACCGCGCGCGCGATCACCCGGCGCACGTTGGTGTCCACGACGGTCTCGGGGATGCCGAACGCGAAGCTCGCGACCGCCGCGGCCGTGTACTCGCCGATGCCGGGCAGGGCGCGCAGGGCCGCGGGGTCGGCCGGCACCCGGCCGTCGTGGCGCTCGACGACGGCCCGGGCGGCCTCCTGCAGGCGCAGCGCCCGGCGCGGGTAGCCGAGTCGGTCCCAGGCCGTGAGCACGTCTGCGGTGGGGGCGGCGGCCAGGTCCGCGGGGGTGGGCCAGCGCTCCAGCCACTCCCGCCAGCGGGGCAGCACCCTCACGACCGGCGTCTGCTGGAGCATGATCTCCGAGACGAGCACGCCCCACGGGGAGCAGTCCGGGCTGCGCCAGGGCAGGTCTCGGGCGTGGACGGCGAACCAGCCCAGCACCGCGTCGTGCAGGCGCGGCACGTCCACCGTGGGCGGGACGAGGGGGGCGGGCGCGGGCATGGCGTCCACTGTAGGGTGCGCCGCCGCCTACCCTGGATCGCATGCCGTCTCGTCCGACTTCCCCCGGGTCGAAGCCGTCCCCCGCCGTCTACCGCCGCCGGCGGCTCGTGGCCGCCCTGCTCGCCCTCGTGCTCCTGCTCCTCGTGGGGTGGGCCGTCGTGGCGCTCGTCCGCGCCGGGATCGGCGCCTTCTCCTCTGAGGACGCCGACCCCTCGGCCGCCCCGACGCCGGTGCACTCCCCGTCGCCCGCCCCGGCCACGGACGCCGAGTCCGGCTCCGCCTCGCCCACCGTGGCCCTCGAGGACGCGGCCGAGTGTCAGCCCTCGGACCTGCGGATCGCCGCCTCCGCAGACCGGTCCGAGTACCAGCGGGGCGAGGAGGCCGAGCTGCGCCTGGGCATCACGAACCTCTCCTCGACCCCGTGCCGCACGGATGTGGGCACGGCCCGGCAGGAGTTCACGATCCGCACGGCCGAGGGCGACGACGTCTTCTCCACCCGCATCTGCCAGGCGGACCCCGAGGAGGCCCAGCGGGTGCTGTACCCGCACGAGGAGCTCACCGCCGTGTACCGCTGGTCCGGCCGCGCCTCGAGCCAGGACTGCGGCCGCCTCGGCGCTCTCGCGGAGCCCGGGCCCCATCTGCTGACGGTCGGCCTCGGCGACGTCACCTCCCGCCCCGTGGCGCTGAAGATCCTCGAGGAGCTCGCCCCGGGGGCCCAGGACAGCAACTCCTCGGCCGCCCCCTCCTCGAGCGGCAGCGCCTCCCCGTCGGGGTCCGGCTCAGCTCCGGCGTCCGCCTCAGCCTCGGCGTCGGCCTCGCCGTCCCCGGCGTCGGTCTCGACCACCGACCCGTCGCCGTCACCGTCCCGCTGAGCCGGCCGCGCCGTCAGCGGCCGGTGCCGGCCTCCGGATGCGCGGCCGGTCCGCCGCCGGTCCACGTGGGGATCGTGGCGAGGGCCTCGCCGATCGAGCCGACCTCCGCCACCGTGAAGCCCGCGGGGACGTCCCCGAGCGGCTCGGGGGAGCGGGGGACCAGGGCGCGGGTGAACCCCAGGCGGGCGGCCTCGCGCACCCGTCGCCCGATGCCGGGCACGGGGCGCACCTCCCCGGCCAGCCCGAGCTCACCGACGGCGATCATCCCCTGCGGGACGGGGGCCGAGAGCTTCGCCGAGGCCACGGCGACGGCCACGGCCAGGTCCGAGGCGGGCTCCGAGAGCCGCACGCCGCCCACGGTGGCCACGTAGCAGTCCTCCTGGGCGAGGGCGAAACGGGCCCGGCGCTGGAGCACGGCCAGGAGCATGTTCACGCGCGCCGCGTCCACGCCGGAGACGGTGCGGCGCGGGCTGCCGCCGGCGGACGGGGTGAGCAGGGACTGCACCTCGGCCACGAGCGGGCGCCGGCCCTCGAGCGTCACCGTCACGCACGTGCCCTCGACCGGCTCCGAGACGCCCGAGAGGAACAGACCGGAGGGGTCGTCCAGGGACTCGATGCCGTCCTCCCGCAGGTCGAAGCAGCCGACCTCGTCCGTGGGTCCGAAGCGGTTCTTCACGGCACGCACCAGGCGCAGCCGTGAGTGACGGTCCCCCTCGAACTGGCAGACCACGTCCACGAGGTGCTCGAGCAGCCGCGGACCCGCGATGGTCCCGTCCTTCGTCACGTGGCCCACCAGGACCGTGGTGATCCCCTTCTCCTTGGCCGTGCGGATGAGGCTGGCCGCCACCTCGCGCACCTGGCTGACGCCCCCGGCGATCCCGTCCACCTCGGTGGACTGCAGGGTCTGCACGGAGTCCACGATCACCAGCTCCGGGTCCGTCCGCTCGATCTGCCCCAGCGCCCGACCCAGGTCCGTCTCCGCCGTCAGACGCAGGGTGTCCGCGATCGCCCCGATCCGGTCTGCCCGGGAGCGCACCTGCGCCGCCGACTCCTCACCCGTCAGGTACAGCACCGAGCGCGGGCCGCCGCCGCCCGCGCCGCGGGCCGTCTGGGCGGCCACGTCCAGCAGCAGCGTGGACTTGCCGATGCCCGGCTCGCCGGCCAGCAGGATCACCGCGCCCGGCACGAGGCCGCCGCCGAGCACGCGGTCCAGCTCGCGCACCCCGGTGGAGCGGAACGAGGCCAGCGTGGCGTCCACGTCCCCGATGCGCGGCGCGACCTCCGCGACCGTGGCCGCGCGCGTGCGACCGGTGGTGGACGTCACCCCGATCTCCTCGACCGTGCCCCACGACTGGCACTCCCCGCAGCGGCCGACCCACTTCACGGTGGTCCAGCCGCACTCGGTGCAGCGGTATCCGGGGGCACGCTTCGGGGCGGTCTTGGTGGCCATGCGCCCACTCTAGGAGCCGGGGCGGACGCGTTAGCCGGCCCGCGCGCGGTCCGACGTCGGCCGCCGGGGCCGTGCGCCGCCGTCGGGCTCAGACGCGGGGCAGGTAGGCCCGCGCCTCGTCGTGCTCGGCGCCCGTGGCCTCGATGAGGTCCACCATCATGGGCCGCAGCAGCATCACGAGCGCCTCGCCGTGCACGGACCCGCCGCCCAGCTGGTGCGGGTCCAGCGCGGACGCGGACGCCCCCAGGGCGTCCCGCGCCACGGACAGCGAGCGATGGCGGCCCTCGGCCTGCGGCTCCACGAGGGAGCGGTGCAGGATCTCGACGGCGTCCGCGGCGTCGTCGAACCAGGCGGCCAGTCGCGCGCGGTCGTCGTCGTCGAACACGCCCTCGTCCAGGACCGCGACCACCCGCCGGGCCACGATCCGCAGGGAGCGCACCGCCAGGTCCGAGCGGTCCGCCGCGTTCACCGCGTCGTCCACGAAGGAGCGCGAGGAGCGGTGCAGCGGGTTGAAGAGGGTCTGCTCATGCGTGACGCGCAGCTCCTTGCGCAGCGCCTCCAGCGTGGTGTGCGTGCCGCGGCTGGCCACGAGTGCCATCCAGGCGGTGCGGGAGTCGTCCTCCCGCAGGGCCCGGGAGAGGTCGCGCAGCACCGTGGCGATCGAGTCGTAGAGCCCACCCAGCTGACGCACCGCGGGGCGGCGCACGTCCTGGGGCGAGAGGAACGTGACGAGCAGGGCCAGGACGCCGCCCACGATCGCGTCCTGGCTGCGGACGAACGGCCCTCCCGTGCCGATGGGCAGGAGGACCACGAGGACGGACTGCAGGGACATCTGCATCGTGAACGTGGCGCCGGAGTCCAGGAACCGGGCCACCATCACGGACACGAACACGACCACCGAGGCCTGCCACAGGCCGCGGCCGAGCCCGACCATGAGCAGGTCCCCGATCAGGATGCCGACGGTGCAGCCGACGGCGACCTCGGCCACCTTGCGCAGCTTCGGCTCCCGCTGGAAGCCGAGGGCGATCAGCAGGGCGGTGGAGGCGAACAGGGGCTGCTGGTGACCCAGGACGGTCTCCGCGAACCAGTAGGCGCCCACCGCGCAGACCGCGACGAGGGCGGCCTGGCCCACGGAGGAGCGGACGCGGGACCAGCCCGCACGGGCGCGCCGACGCAGGAAGCGGCCGAGGCGCTCCCCCCGGGTCTGGGGGTCGACCATCGGCACCGTGCCCGTGGCGGTGGCGAAGCGGTCCGTCATGCGGCCAGCCTAGTCCGACGCCGCGGAGCCCCCGCCGTGCGGGGCTCAACCGGGCATTGTGACCCACCGCACAGGCAGATCCCGCGAATGCCGCCCCAGTTCACCATCTGTTCACCCCGGCCGAGCACTCGATTCACCTCTGGACCGTACGGTCGAGTGCGGTGCAGAACCGGGCCAGCCGGACGCTCTGCCCTCACCGTCGTCATCCGATTGAAAGAGGCTCTTCGTGAAGGCTCTCCGCTTCGGCCGCTCCGCCGCCCTCCTGTCCGTGGCCGCCATCGCCCTGACCGCCTGCTCCTCCGCGGGCAACACCGACAACGGCTCGTCCTCCTCCGCCGCCGGTGGCACCGGCTCCGAGCAGGCGACCTCCGAGGCCAAGGGCCAGCTGAAGGGCGCCGGCGCCACCTCGCAGGAGTCCGCCATCGGTGCGTGGGCCGACGGCGTGACCTCGGTCGCCCCCGAGCTGACCGTGCAGTACTCGCCGGACGGCTCCGGCGCCGGCCGCGAGAAGTTCCTCGCCGGCGCCGTCTCCTTCGCCGGCTCCGACTCCGCCATGAAGGACGAGGAGGCCGACAAGGCCAAGGAGGTCTGCGGCGACCAGGGCGCCTTCCACGTGCCCGCCTACGTCTCCCCGATCGCCATCGCCTACAACCTGCCCTCCGTCAAGGAGGACATCAAGATGGACGCGGAGACCGTGGCCAAGGTGTTCTCGGGCGAGATCAAGAAGTGGAACGACGACGCCATCGCCTCGCAGAACGAGGGCGTCGAGCTGCCCGACACCGACATCACCGTCGTGCACCGCTCGGACAAGTCCGGCACCACCAAGAACTTCGTGTCCTACCTCTCCGAGGCCGCCCCGGAGGCCTGGACCTACGAGGTCGCCGAGGAGTGGCCGTCCGACATCACCGCCGAGTCCGCGCAGGGCACCAAGGGCGTCGTGGGTCAGGCCTCCTCCACCGAGGGCGCCATCACCTACACCGACGCCTCGGCCGTGGGCACCCTGGGCACCGTCGACGTCAAGGTCGGCGACGAGTACGTGAAGCAGTCCCCGGAGGCCGCCGCCAAGCTGGTCGAGACCTCGGAGGAGAAGGAGGACGGCTCGCTCGAGATCGACCGTGCCACCACCGAGCAGGGCGTGTACCCCGTCGTGCTGGTCTCCTACCACATCTACTGCAACCAGTACGACTCGCAGGAGACCGTGGACCAGGTGAAGGCCTTCGGCGAGTACGTCGTGTCCGAGGACGGCCAGAAGGCCGCCCAGGAGGCCGCCGGCAACGCCCCCATCACCGCGGCCACCCGCGATGCCGCGATGAAGCGCATCGAGGCCATCTCCGTCCAGGGCTGACCCAGGTCCTCGACCTGATCGTCCCTCCGCTTCGGCCGCCGAGCCCCTGCTGGGGCCCGGCGGCTGAAGCCGCCTCCGGGCACCGTCCCGCACGGCCCATCCCCGCCCCCTGACCCCGCAATCGAGGGAAAGCACCGTGACCTCACCTGCCGTCGAGACGACCAAGGGCTCGTCCACGTCGCTGCGCGGCTCGCGTCGCGGCACCGCCGGAGACAGCATCTTCTCCGGCTTCGCCCTGGCGTCCGCCGTCCTGATCCTCCTCGTCCTCGCCTTCGTGGCCATCTTCCTGGTGGGGGAGGCATGGCCGGCCATCAAGCCCGGCGCCGAGCTCGAGTCCGCCGACTCCTTCTTCCAGTACGTCTGGCCGCTCATGGCCGGTACGGTCATGGCCGCCATCATCGCGCTGCTGCTGGCCACCCCGGTCGCCGTCGGCGTCGCGCTGTTCATCTCGCACTACGCCCCTCGGCGCATCGCCCAGCCGGTCGGCTTCGTCATCGACCTGCTGGCCGCCATCCCGTCGGTGGTCTACGGCGTGTGGGGGTGGCTGACCCTGGCGCCGCTCATGGTGCCGATCTACGCCTGGCTCAACAAGTACCTCGGCTTCATCCCGTTCTTCTCCGGCAGTGCCAGCACCACCGGCCGCACGCTGCTGACGTCCGGCGTCGTGCTCGCGGTCATGGTGCTGCCGATCATCACCGCGCTCTGCCGCGAGATCTTCACGCAGACCCCGAAGCTGCACGAGGAGGCCGCGCTCGGCCTCGGCGCCACGCGCTGGGAGATGATCAAGATGACCGTCTTCCCGTTCGCCCGCGCCGGCATCGTCTCCTCGATCATGCTCGGCCTGGGCCGCGCGCTG
Organism: Micrococcus sp. KRD128; assembly: GCF_017168395.1. Classification (NCBI taxonomy): domain Bacteria; kingdom Bacillati; phylum Actinomycetota; class Actinomycetes; order Micrococcales; family Micrococcaceae; genus Micrococcus; species Micrococcus sp. KRD128. Next base: position 80,014 of record NZ_JABFAX010000008.1, read on the forward strand.
GGCGAGACCATGGCCGTGACCATGGTGCTCTCGGGCGGCGTGTTCGCCTGGTCGCTCGTCGAGTCGGGCAGGAACCAGACGATCCCGTCGGAGATCGCCCTGAACTTCCCGGAGGCCTTCGGCATGCGCCTCCACGAGCTGATCGCCGCGGGCCTCATGCTCTTCGTCATCACCCTCGCGGTGAACATGATCGCCCGAGCGATCGTGAACAAGCACAAGGAATTCTCGGGGGCCAACTGACATGAGCACCACAGCAACCACCACGCGCCCCGAGGGGGGCCTGCAGAGCCCGCGGACGAACTCGCTGACCAGCGGTCAGATGCCGGGCTGGACCTGGATGGTCGTCGCGGCCGGGGCCGTCGTCCTCGGCGCGCTCATCACCTTGCTGCTCGCGGACGGCTTCAACGTCGCCGGGTTCCTCGTCATCACCGCCGTCCTGTTCGTGATCGGCATGTACGCGGCCACTCGCGTGCTGGAGAACCGTCGGCGCGCCACGGACGGCCTGTGGCGGCACCTCGTGTGGCTCGCGTTCCTGATCGCCCTGGCCCCGTTGGTCTCGGTCCTCTGGTCCGTGATCGCCACCGGCCTGCCGACGCTGATCTCCAACCCGCACCTGATCGCGTACGACATGAAGGGCGTCACCGGCGTCGCCGACGCCAACTGGGTCGAGGCGGGCATGCCCGCCGGCGACCTGCCCGGCGGCTTCGGCCACGCCCTCCTCGGCACGGTGCTCATCACGCTGATCGCGACGCTGATCTCCGTGCCGATCGGCATGCTCACCTCCATCTACCTGGTGGAGTACGGCCGCGGCGGCTGGTTCTCCCGCGCCATCGTGTTCTTCGTGGACGTGATGACCGGCATCCCCTCGATCGTGGCCGGCCTCTTCGCCTACGCCGCGGTCTCGTGGGTCCTCACGCTCACGATGGGCAGCCAGTCGAAGGCGTTGCAGACGGTCCAGATGGGCTTCAGCGCCGCGATCGCCCTCTCCGTGCTGATGATCCCCGTGGTCGTCCGTTCCACCGAGGAGATGCTCCGCGTGGTGCCGAACGAGCTCCGCGAGGGCGCCTACGCCCTGGGCGTGCGCAAGTGGCAGACCATCGCCAAGGTGGTCCTGCCCACCGCGATCTCCGGCATCGCCTCCGGCGTGACGCTGGCCATCGCGCGCGTCGCCGGCGAGACCGCGCCGATCCTCGTGACGGCCGGCTTCGCCCAGAGCGTCAACTGGAACCCGTTCGACGACTGGATGACGGCGCTGCCGGTGTACATCTACCGTCAGCTGGTCTCGCCGCTCTCCCCGACCGCGGCGGATCCGTCCACGGCCCGCGCCTGGGCCGCGGCCCTGCTCCTCGTCTTCATCGTCATGATGCTGAACCTGGCCGCCCGTCTGATCGCCCGGGCCTTCGCCCCGAAGACCGGCCGCTGACCATCGGCCGCCCCGGCCCACGCCGGGGCGGCCACCCCTCGCAGACTCTCCCGCTCCCCAGCGACTCCAGAAGGAACCCCGCCTCATGTCCAAGCGCATCCAGGCCATCGACGTCGATGTCTTCTACGGCAAGTTCAAGGCCGTCGAGGGCGTCAACATCGACATCGCCCCCCGCTCCGTCACCGCCTTCATCGGCCCCTCCGGCTGCGGCAAGACCACCTTCCTGCGCAGCATCAACCGCATGCACGAGGTGCTCCCCGGCGCCACCGTGGACGGCCAGCTCCTGCTCGACGGCGAGGACATCTACGGGCACGGTGTGGACCCGGTCCGCGTCCGCTCCCAGATCGGCATGGTCTTCCAGCGCCCGAACCCGTTCCCCACGATGTCCATCCGCGACAACGTGCTGGCCGGCTACAAGCTCAACGGCACCCGCCTGAACAAGTCCCGTGCGGACGAGCTCGTGGAGAAGTCCCTGCGCGGCGCCAACCTGTGGAACGAGGTCAAGGACCGCCTCGACAAGCCCGGCTCCGGCCTCTCCGGCGGCCAGCAGCAGCGTCTGTGCATCGCCCGCTCCATCGCGGTGCAGCCCGACGTGATCCTCATGGACGAGCCCTGCTCCGCGCTCGACCCGATCTCCACCCTCGCCGTCGAGGACCTGATCAACGAGCTCAAGGAGGAGTACACGGTCATCATCGTCACGCACAACATGCAGCAGGCCGCGCGCGTGGCGGACAAGACCGCGTTCTTCAACATCCAGGGCGTCGGCAAGCCCGGCAAGCTGATCGAGTACGACGACACCAACATCATCTTCAACAACCCCTCGAACCAGCAGACCGAGGACTACGTCTCCGGCCGCTTCGGCTGAGCCGCCCCGCGCTCCGTCCCCGACCCCGTCCGGCCGCACGCCGGGCGGGGTCGCGGCGTCTGCGGGGCCGGGCGTCGTCGTCGGGCGCGGCCTCAGGCCAGCGGGACGAGGGCCAGCGTGCCGAGGAGGCCGAGGAGCGCGCAGGCCACCGGCGTGAGCACCCACCAGCCGACCACGCGCAGCACGGTGGGCCAGCGCACGGACGCGTAGGTCTGCGTCTGGCCGGCGCCCACGATGGCCGCCGTCGCCGTGTGGGTGGAGGACAGGGGCAGGTGGAACACCAGGGATCCGACGAACAGCAGGCCCGCGGGGATGACGGCGGCCACGGACGCCCGCAGGGGGTCGAGGCGGACGAGACGCTCGGTGAGGGTCCAGGCGATCCGCCAGGCGCCGCCCAGCGTGCCGAGCCCGACCGCGAACGCGAACAGGAACGCGCCCCCCACGAACTCGGCCGTCAGGGCGTCCGGCGCCAGGACGGACCCGGACCCCACCAGCACGGCGGCCCACAGCACCCCCATGCGCTGACCGGCCTGCAGGCCGTGGCCCATGGCCATGGCGCTGGCGGAGATGCCCAACGCGACGCGGGCCCGGTGCTGGACGTTGACCGTGGTGCCCCGGGTGGCGAGCCGCATGGCGGGGACGGTGAGCAGGCGGGCGAGCGCCCACGCGATCAGGGGCGAGAGCAGCAGGCTGAGCAGCACCTCGGCGCGGACGAGGTCGAAGATGGTGAGGGCGACGTCGATGTCCAGACTCAGGCGCACGGCGAGGTGGCTGCCCGCCAGCGCGGAGATCAGCGCGTGCGTGCTGGAGCCGGGCAGGCGCCGCCACCACAGCAGCAGACCCCACACGAGGGTCACCACGCAGGACACACCCACGGCCAGGGGGCCGATCTCGCTGCGCACCGCGGGCGAGGTGAAGTAGTGCACGCTCAGCGTGATGAGCCCGATGCCCAGCAGCGCGCCCACGGTGTTGACCGCCCCGGTCAGGAGGAGGGCCCCGCGCGGGGTCAGCGCCCGGTACCGGACAGGCAGCGCCGCGGCGTTGGGGGCGTCGCGGAACCCCATCAGCGCGCCGACGGCGCACAGCAGCACGAGGACGACGGCGAGCCCCGCGGTCACGGCGCCTCCACCGGCTCAGGACTCACGGACGAGCACCATGCCCAGGTCCATGTTCACGCGGGAGAGGGCCTCGAGCGCCGCGTGCAGCGCCCAGGCGACCTCGCGCTGGCGGTTGTAGTCGCGCTGCAGCAGGTCCATGCCGAGGTCGGCGAGCCACTCGACCATGATCCGCTCCGTGCGGCGGGAGGCGCGCAGCAGCTGCATCCACGTGGCCTCAAGGGCGTCGAGGTCGCGCATCTCGGCGGCGCCGCGGGCGAGCAGCTCGGCCTGCCGCCCCACGGTCTCGAGGACGTCGAGGGCGTGCGTCGGCAGCTCCTCGAGGTCGGCCCGTTGGATCAGCACGCCCGCCGACACGACGCGCCGGGTGGTCGCGTGCACGCCGCTGGCCAGCCGGTAGAGGTCCTGACGGGGCAGCGGAGTCACGTAGGCGCTGCGCAGCGCGGTGAGGAAGGCCATGAGGGTGGCGCTCGAGGACGAGTCGAGCTCCTCGAGCTCACGGGCGGCACGGTCCGCCTCGGGTCCGCGGGTCCCCGCGACCTGGGCCACCAGATGCACGGACCGGTGCAGGGCCTCGGCGAGGTCCGCCATGTGGCGCAGCGCCGGGGTGTCGCGCGTGACGAGCCAGGGCATGCGGGGGGACATGGGCAGCGGTCGCTCTCTCGTCGACGGGTGGCGAAGGGGTCGACGACGACGCCGGACCGGGAACGCCTCTCGGCGGAAGGCCGCTCGCAGCGGCTATGTGTTGGAGCCCGGGGTTACCAGCGGCCCGGCGCCGTCCCCTTCAGTCTAGCGATCCGTCCCGAAACGCTCGACCCGCCGCCTCCAGGGCGTCGGCGGTGCTGACCAGGCGCGCGGCCCGGCGGGTGAGGGCGGCGGCGCGGTCCGGGGCGGCGGCCTCGGAGCCCTCGGCGTGCTCGACCTGGCCCAGGGCCACGACGCGGGCGTAGGCCGCGGCGCGCTCGAACGCGACGTCGATCTCGGAGCGGTAGGCGCCCGTGAGGATCGTGTCCGTGAGGCGGCGCAGCTCGGCCGGCCCCGGCGGCTCGACGGCCCCCGCCACCACGCGCGAGGCGTAGGCGGCGTGCCCGGCGCGGTACCAGGCGGCCCAGCGCTCGCCGTCGCGGGTCGTCGCCTCCTGCAGCGCGTACAGGCGCCACAGGGCGCCGGCGAGCGAGACGGGCGGGGCGTCCGCCCACAGCTCGGCGAGCGTCTCGACGCCGAGCTCGCGGACCAGCCCGACCAGCCGCTCGACGACGGCCGGGTCCTCCTCCGCGCGGCCGCCGGCCACGAGGGCGTGGGCCAGGCGCGAGGCCGCCGCGGCCACTTCCTGCGGGTCTTCGCCGCCGGCGAAGTGCGTGAGCTCCTGCGGTTCCGAGAGGCGGGGCCGGTGGGGGCGCAGCACGCCCGAGGCGCTCGAGCTGGCGCCGCGGCCGGCGGGCAGGCGGTGACGTGCCATGGGCGGGCTCCCTTCGAGGGCGCATCGGGGTGGGGATGTGGTCGCCGGAGGCGGCGGCCCCGTCCACGGTAGTGCCCCGGACGCCTGGGCTACCATCGGAGGGCACCCGCGAGGGTCGCCGTCGTCGGCCGCGCGCCGTCGTCGTCGGCCGCGGGTGGGGGCCTTTAGCTCAGCTGGCAGAGCATCGGACTTTTAATCCGCCGGTCGCGGGTTCGATCCCCGCAGGGCCCACCGGAAAGCGGCCCCTGACCAGGCATGACGCCCGGTCAGGGGCCATTGTCATGCCCGCGCGGACCCGGCCTATCCAGCGAAAACCCAGCATTTTCGATCCGACGTCACCCCTCCACATCTCGGAAGAAGTCGGCCAGGACGGCCTTCATGTCCGCCGCCTCCGGAGCTTTCGCCTGATAGTGCGCTGCCGTCACGGCTTCCGAGGCGCGCCCCAGGGACGCCGACGACGCCACAAGCCCCCGGATGTCTGCGTTTCGTGTCGGGGCCGCCCTCCGCATCGTGTCCGGATGGACCACCCGAAGCCGATGGTTCGCATGGCCGTGCGCCACTGCTTCCGGAAGTTGGATGGGTCCCGCACGGCCCCCGTCGCCGAAGGGAACACGACCGGAGACACTACGCCGAGCTCCGTCATCCGCTCCCAGCGGCCCGCAACATGTCCGCCGCCGGGGCCACTGTGTAGCCCTGGACAGCGCGAGCCGACTTCGGATGATCCCGACGCACTACGCCCCGGAGACGCGGCACCCTGTGGCGCTAGGGCGTGTCCGACAATAGTTTGGACCATGCGAGTGCAGCGCTCAGGACCACCGCGATCCGGTAGTCGATCACGTACTTGTCATGCCTGGTCGTTAGTCCCGTTACTGCTTCAGGCGCGCGGACTGAGGCTCTAGGACGTTACGGCCTTTGTACACGGCCTTTGTACACGGCCCCGTCGAGGCCAATAGACCGCTCGCGGCCTTGATCGCGGCGTCCGCAGTGACCCTGCTGGTTCGATGGCTCGGGGTCACTGCTGTGATGCCGCGGGCCCGTAGATCGGAACGGATCGTCCGGCAGGAATAGGCCTTGTCGCCCAGCACCATGTTCGGGCGGGTCCGGGGCCGACCCACCGGCCGGTGTGCGCGCGGCTGCCCAGCAGGGGAGCCGTGATGGGCCAATTCCTTGCCTGGCTGGGGTGTGATCGGGCTGGCGAACGACATGCCTGCACCGTCGACGAGCTGATGGTTCTTCGTGCCCAACCCGCCATGCGAGGGCACGATCCCGTGATCGGCAGGGCCACCCCTCAGATTCTTGTAGTTCGATCCGCCCCCCTGTGTGGCGGGTGATGGTTCTGAAGTGCAGGTCTGGCGGTATCAGATAGCTTCGAGGGCCAGACGTCCATTAGTGGCAGGTTCCCGTTGACGGCCCATCGAGCCCTTAGATTTTATTGGACTTCGACCGATTGCACTTCCAGCACAGCGCTCGCAAGTTTTCTTCTGTCGTCAGGCCACCTCGAGAGACCGGGATGATGTGGTCCACCTCAAGCAGAAGGTGGGGCTCGGCATAAGTACTAACCCCGCAGTTCTGGCAAGTGAAGTTATCTCGAACCTTGATGTGATGGCGGAGCTTGGACGTCATGAGGGCCCGCTGACCGGCGGCCGACTTCCGAAACTTGATACGAGCCGACATCGTATCGATGAGGGCGTCGAGGGCTTGGGAGTTCAAGACCACATTGGTTCGTTCGCTGCTATTGCCACCCGCGCTGACGTACTCAAAGGTGTATGTCTCATACGGGATCGTAATGGGGGAAATCGCCACCCCGACCTGTTCCATGAACTCGTCCAAGAAGTGCTTCTGAATGAACGAAGGGGGCTGGATGGCTTCAGTGATTGAGGCCTCTCTGTTCTGGAGGTTGGAGAGGGCTTCCTCGAGCTGAGCCAAGCTTGACCCCATCTCTTCCACTTCCGCTAGTCGATCTTCCTCTGCGTTGATGTGGAAGTACTTCATCAGGTAGCGGATGGGGTCCATCTGAGCCTTCCGTACCACCTGAAGCGAACAATTGTGGACGTTCGGCTCCCCGAGGGTCGCCACGTTCCGATCCCGGATGTAGTTGTGGCGGCTCGTGTTCTCGCTATAGGCAAGGTGCGCGTGCTGGCCGGTCGACGATTCGCCAAGGCTGAAAGAGCCTCTAGCGCGAATCTCGTCGATGTACTCCTTGAGTTCGTTGTGTTCTGCTACGAAGGCCCGAATCTCCGCTTTCTTTTCTTGGAACTCTTCACTATTGAAGTATCGGTGCTTCCTGATGAGCAAGATGATCCGCGGGAGTACTGGCATGAGGAAGATGAGTGCCCCGGGCCCTGCCGGGATCGAGATGACCGCAAGGGCGATAAGTGCCCACTCCCACCACCGGAACAGTTCACGCCGCTTGGGGCCTTCAGCACTCATCATCGATTCCTCCCTTATTGATCGCTGTGATCCTACGGGATGGGGCGTCTAAGGAGGCGGGGGCGTGGCGTGGTTCGGCGGTGTGGGTGGCCGCGCAAGTCAGGCGACCACGGGCGCGACTGCCAGTAGGTGGACAGCATGCCTAAGACAGACTGTCCGCATGGATGCATGGATCGGCGTTGTCGGAACGCTCCTCGGCGCCGTCGTCGGCGGCGGCGTGGCATACCTCAACGGCACAAGAGATCGGAAGTTGGAGGCCCGCCGGGACCAGGAAAAGCGCGTAACGGAGGTTGCCGGGGAGCTTCTCCAGATAGTCGACGCGCGGGAGAGGTACGTTCACGGCTATCTGGAGGTCGTGGGAGAGTTCCCACACGATGGCACTCCGGACGGTGAGGAGGACCCCGCGCGGAAGACGCTCGCACTCCTGGAGCTCTACGCCCCGGCTCCGGTCACAACGGCCGCCCGCGAGTACGTCGATCTCATGGACAAGTGGGAGGCGGGATGGACGTGGGAGGCCACCGGGAACGACGTCCGCGCGGCCCGGGAGCGGTACATCTCGGCTCTCCGGGCGTTCATCGGGTCGGACAACCCCGCGTAGAGCCCCAGGTTGCCGCAGACCTGCGAACGGCCCAGGGATTATGCAGCGGAGACGTTCAGAAGCGAGGGACGGGCTCGGACGGAAACATGGGTAGGGTCGGCCAAAATCAGCGGAGGTATTCAGATGGAGAGCAGCAGGCAGAAAAAGCCAGAATTGATACCTTAGACTCCGCTGGTCGCGGGTTCGATCCCCGCAGGGCCCACCGGAGAGTGGCCCCTGACTAGGCATGACGCCCGGTCGGGGGTCCTCCCTAGGATGGAGCCATGAGCCCCACGCCCGCACCAGTCACCGAGACGATCAGTTCCGGCCACAGCGTGGTGTGGTCGCGCCCGCCGGCGGAGCGCGCGGGCACGGACCTGGTGCTCGTGTTCCACGGCTACGGCTCCAACGAGGTCCGCGCGGCGCGCCGCCACTTCCCGATGCTCCCGGAGCGGTGCACCGGCCTGGCGGTGCGCGGCGGCTTCGAGATCGACGAGACGGCGTCCGAAGGCCCGGGCGACCCCGGCGCGCACGGCTGGTTCCTGCTCGACCTGCTGCTGCAGTCCGACTTCGCCCAGGTGCTCGCCGCCGCCCACCGCGTGTTCGACGTGCTCTCCGCCGAGGAGGTCGTGGCGGCCGGCTTCCGCACGGTCTCGGTGCTCGGCTTCTCCCAGGGCATGGCCATGGCGACGACGGTCCTGCGTCTGCGCCCCGAGGCGTTCACCTGCGGTGTGGGCCTGAGCGGCTTCGCCGTCGACAACGAGCTGCTGGCCATGCTCGACTCCCCGGCCGAGGGACCGGGCCCGCGCCCGTTCTTCTGGGGCCGGGACGCCGAGGATCCCGTGATCCATCCGGACGCCGTCGCCCACACCCGCGCGTGGGCCGAGGAGCACACCCGCCTGACCGTGCGCACCTACCCCGGGATCTTGCACGGGACCGGCCCCGACGAGGTCCGTGACGTGCGCATCTTCCTCGAGCACTCCCTGCGCGCGGCGACGCCCGGGTCCTGACCGCGGGGGTCGCGCGCCGATACTGTGGCGCGCATGGCAAAGAACTCGACGATCGGCCGGTACGCGTCCGGGAAGGTGAAGGACTTCGGGCTGAAGTCGGCACTCGATGAGAACGGCGAGCCCACGGAGGGCTTCGAGAAGGCCCTCTCCACGGTGTTGGCGGTCCAGCGCCCCCTGGTCCTGAAGAACATCCAGCGCATGGCGGCGAAGCACCCGGGGGAGAGCCCGGAGCGTCTCGCCGAGCGGCTCGGGCAGCAGTACCTGACCACCGTCACGGGGGCCGGTGCCGCCGTGGGCGGCACCGCGATCGTCCCGGGCATCGGCACCGTGGCCGCGCTCGGCCTGTCCGGTGTCGCGGTCGCCGGCTTCATGGAGGCCACCGCCCTCTACGCGCAGTCCCTCGCCGAGCTGCACGGCATCACCACGCAGGACCCGCAGCGCGCCCAGGCCCTCGTCATGGGCCTCATGCTCGGCGACGACGCCAAGGAGCTGCTCCGCGAGGCCGCCGCCAAGGCCGGCCGTCCCTACGACCCGCAGTCCAGCCTCAACGCGCTCGCGGGCACCGCATCGGGCACCGGCATCAGCGCGTTCGTGGTGGATCGCCTCAAGAGGACGTTCATGCGCAAGATGCGCCTGCGGCAGGGTGCCGGCTTCGTGGGCCGCGCCGTGCCGTTCGGCGTGGGCGCCGTGATCGGCGGCGTGGGCAACCGCGCCATGGGCAAGGCCGTGATGGAGAACGCCGCGGAGCTCTTCAGCCCCCTGCCGATGGTGATCCCCGGCGAGATCCGCGAGGGCGCCGCACAGGGGCGCGCCGATGGCACCAAGGACGACGGCGGCGTCTTCGGTGCGATCCGTCGCGCCCTGCCCGGCGGCAAGGACGAGAAGGACGAGAGGCAGAAGAAGGGCAAGCCCGCCGCCTGACGGCCCCGTCCCGCGCGTCCGTCGCCCCCGCCCCCGCGCTTTCGAACGTGAGAGAGGCCCTCTCTCACGTTCGAAAGCGCTCATTCGCCCCATTTCACGTTCGAAAGTGCGGGGCGGGAGCCGCGGCTCAGAGGAACAGCGTGGCCACCCCGTGGATCGCCAGGCCCGCGAGCGCGCCGACGACCGAGCCGTTGATGCGGATGAACTGCAGGTCCTTGCCCACGAACAGCTCGAGGGTGCGCGCGGTCTGCTCGCCGTCCCAGCGGGCGACCGTCTCCTCGATCACCCCGGTGAGCGCCGGGCCGTAGGAGCTCAGCGCATACGCCGCGGCGCGGCGGGCGTGGCCGTCCACGCGGTCGCGCAGCTCGGGGTCCTCCTGCAGGCGGGCGCCGAGGTCGCGCAGGGCGGCCACGAGCGCGCGATGCAGGTCGGAGGACGGGTCCTCGAGCGCGTCCAGGAGCGAGTCCCGCAGGGAGACCCAGGCCCGCCCGGCCCACGCACGCAGCCGTTCGTCCGCGAACAGGTTCCGCTTGAACCGCTCCACCGAGGCGCGGGTGGCCGGCTCGTTCCGCATCTCGTCGGCGAGGCGGTCGAGCCAGTCGTCGACGGCGCGGCGGGCCTCGTGCTGCCGGTCGCGGCGGATGCCGGCGAGGTACTTGAGGGTCTCGGCGTGCAGTCGCTCGGCGAGGAGGCGGTCCACGAGGTCCGGGCTCCACTCGGGGGAGCGACGGCGCACCGTCTCGACGAACAGCTCGGGGTGGGCGGCCACCCAGTCCCCGGTGTGGGCGACCACGAGGTCGACCACGCGGTCGTGGTGCCGTCCGGCCACCACGTCCTCCAGCACGCCCGCGAGCGTGGGGGACCAGTCCGGGGCCACCATGTGGCGTTCCATCAGCTGGCGCAGCAGCTCCTGGACGGCGTCGTCGTCGGCCGCGGCCATGGCGCCCCGGGCCGCCGTCGCGATCTCCCGGGCGGTGCGGGCCGCGTTCTCCTCCCGGCGCAGCCAGCCGCCGGCGGCCTCGGCCACCTTCAGCCCGTCGACCTTCTCGTGGGCGACCTCCGAGTCCAGGAAGTTCTCCTGCACGAACTCGGTCAGCGCGGCGCCGAGCTGGTCCTTCTTCCGCGGGATCAGGGCGGTGTGCGGCACGGGCACCCCCATCGGGTGGCGGAACAGCGCCGTGACCGCGAACCAGTCCGCCAGCGCGCCGACCATGCCGCCCTCCGCGGCGGCGCGCACGTAGCCCCACACCGGGTGGGTGTCCTGCAACGGGAACGCGACCACGAACACCACGGCCAGCAGGATGAGCAGCCCCAGGGCGACGGCCTTCATGCGCCGCAGGCCCGCCGCGCGTTCGAGGGCGCCGGCGCTGAGCAGCTGCTGGGCGGGGTCGGGGGAGAGGGACACGGGAGGCTCCTGATCGCGCGCACCGAATGGTCCCCACCAGTTAACCAGCCGGGCACCCTGCGGTGACGTGGCCGGCACACGCGCTCCCTAGCCTGGCGGCGTGCCCGCCCTCGTGATCGCCCACCGCGGTGCCTCCGCCGCCTTCCCCGAGCACACCCGCGCCGCCATGCTCCACGCCCTCGCCGTGGGCGCGGACGGTCTCGAATGCGATGTCCAGCTCACGCGGGACCGCGAGGTCGTCTGCTGGCACGACCCCACCGTGGACCGCACCTCGGACGGGCACGGCGCCGTCGCGGACCACACGCTGGATCGTCTGCGCGGCCTCGACGTCGTCTCGTGGCACGCCCGGCGTCCGGGGGCCGAGCCCGCCACGACGACGGCGCCGCCCGCCGCGTACGGCGGCGCGGGGGAGCAGGTGCTCACCCTGGCCGACCTCCTGGCGATCGCGACGGCCGCGGACCGGCCGCTGCGCCTGGCCGTGGAGCTCAAGCACCCCTCCCCGTTCGGGCATGAGCTCGAGGAGCGGGTGCTGCGGGAGCTGCTGCGGGCCGGCTGGGACCCGGAGACCGGCCGGGTGGGTCAGGTGCAGGTGTCCCTCATGAGCTTCCATCCGGACGCGCTGCGCCACGTGGCGCCGCTGGCCGGCACGGACCCCCTCTGCCCCCTGATGGACCTCATGCCGACGGAGCTGCCGACCCGGTTCGCCCGGGGGCCGCTGAGCCGGGCGGCGGTGCGCGCGGCGGCGCGCCAGTCGCTGGCCGGGTCCGAGGCGCTCGTCTGGCGCGGCCGGGCCGGGCTGGCGGGGCCCTCCGTGGCCTACGTGCGGGAGCACCTGGCGGACGTGAAGGCGTGGCTGGCGGCGGGGCGACGCCTGCGGGTGTGGACCGTCGACGAGCGCGAGGACGCCGAGTTCCTCCTCGCCCAGGGGGTGCAGGAGCTCACCACCAACCGTCCGGAGGACGTGCTGCGCTGGGTCCGCGACCGGGCCGCCGCGCGTCGGGAGCGGATGCCCACCGGGGCCTGAGGGCGCCGCGCCGCACGCGCAGACGGGGCCGGCGTTGCGTCCCCGCCCGCGCTTGTGGCTATAGTCACGTCCAGGACCGTGCTCCAGGTCACACCCGACGGCGCGGTCCCCTCGCACCCGCGTCTCGGCTGAGACCTCTCCCGGAGGAGCCCCCCATGGCCACCCGTCTGCATCACCGACTCCTGTCCGCCGCCGCGCTCACCGCGGCCGGCGCCCTGCTCGTCACCGGCTGCGCCCAGAGCCAGCGCGACGGCGGCGGCTCCGGCGGCTCGGGCGGGGGCGACGCCGCCCAGGTGGACGGCTCGTTCATCTTCGCCGCCTCCTCTGACCCGAAGACCCTGGACCCGGCCTTCGCCTCCGACGGCGAGACCTTCCGGGTCTCCCGCCAGATCTTCGAGGGCCTCGTGGGCACGAAGCCGGGCACCGCGGACCCCGCGCCGCTGCTGGCCGAGTCCTGGGAGTCCTCGGAGGACGGCCTGACCCACACGTTCCAGCTGAAGGAGGGCGTGACCTTCCACGACGGCGAGCCGTTCAACGGGGAGGCCGTGTGCGCCAACTTCGACCGCTGGTACAACTTCACGGGCATCCAGCAGTCGGAGACCCTCTCGTACTACTACGGCAAGCTGTTCCGCGGCTTCGCGGACAAGCCCGAGGACGCCGTCTACCAGGAGTGCGAGGCCACCGGCGAGCACGAGGCGAAGATCACGCTGGCGCAGCCGTTCGCGGGCTTCATCTCCTCCCTGTCCCTGCCGGCCTTCGCCATGCAGTCGCCGAAGGCGCTCGAGGAGTACAAGGCGGACGAGGTCGGCGGCACCGCCGAGTCGCCCCAGATGTCCGAGTACGCCCGGGCCCACCCCACCGGCACCGGCCCCTACAAGTTCGAGTCCTGGAGCGTGGGCGAGGACGTCAAGCTCACCGCCAACGAGGACTACTGGGGCGAGGACGGCGAGGTCACGGACATCACCTTCCGCGTGATCGACGACCCGGTGGCCCGCCGTCAGGCGCTCGAGGCCGGGGACATCGACGGCTACGACCTCGTGGCCCCCGCGGACACCGCGGCCCTGTCCGAGGCCGGCTTCAACGTGGTGGCCCGAGACCCGTTCACCATCCTCTACCTGGGCCTGAACCAGGAGAAGGAGGAGCTCCAGGACGTCCGGGTGCGCCAGGCGATCGCCCACGCGATCGACAAGGACGCCCTCATCGCGCAGACCCTTCCCGAGGGCACGGAGCCCGCCACCCAGTTCATCCCGAAGTCGGTGAACGGCTACAGCGAGGACGTCACCACGTACGAGCACGACCCCGCCAAGGCCAAGGCGCTGCTCGCCGAGGCCGGCTACCCGGACGGCTTCACGATCGACTTCAACTACCCCACCGGCGTCTCGCGCCCGTACATGCCGACCCCCGAGCAGGCGTTCTCCAACCTCTCGAGCCAGCTGGCCGAGGTGGGCATCACGGTGAACGCGAAGCCGGCCAAGTGGAGCCCGGACTACCTCGACCAGGTGCAGGGCACCGCGGACCACGGCATCCACCTGCTGGGCTGGACCGGCGACTACAACGACACGGACAACTTCGTGGGCGTGTTCTTCGGCCAGGAGAAGCCCGAGTTCGGCTTCACCGACGAGGAGCTGTTCTCCGCCCTCGAGGAGGCCCGCCAGATCCCGACGCTCGAGGAGCAGACGCCGAAGTACCAGGAGATCAACGAGCAGATCTCCGAGATCGTCCCGGCGGTCCCGCTCGCCCACCCGGCCCCGTCGCTGGCCTTCGACAAGCGCGTGGCCTCCTACCCGGCGAGCCCGGTCAACGACGAGGTCTTCAACGAGATCGACCTGACCGAGTGAGCCCGGCGGGCCGGGGACGACCCGCCCCACCGGCGACGACGGCGCCGCGCCCCGGCGCCGTCG
>NZ_JABFAX010000008.1:94243-101344 GCF_017168395.1 Micrococcus sp. KRD128
CGCCACCGCCCGTCCCTCGCACCGACCGGCCCGGCCCCCGCGCCGGCATGGAGGCCCCTCGTGCTCAGACTCATCGGCAAGCGCCTGCTGCTGCTGATCCCCACCCTGTTCGGACTGTCCGTCCTGCTGTTCGTGTGGGTCCGCAGCCTGCCCGGCGGCCCCGCCACCGCCCTGCTCGGCGACCGCGCCACCCCCGAGGCCGTGGCCCGGGTGAACGCGGCGTACGGCTTCGACAAGCCCCTGCTCGAGCAGTACGTCACCTACATGGGGCGGCTGCTGCGCGGCGACTTCGGCACGTCGACCATGACGAATCGGTCCGTGGTCGAGGAGTTCGCGGACCGCTTCCCGGCCACGCTGGAGCTCTCGATCTTCGCGATCGTGTTCGCGGTCGTCATCGGCATCCCGCTCGGCTACTGGGCCGCCCGCCATGTGGGCCGGTGGCAGGACGACGTCGCCGTCGTGCTGTCCCTGATCGGCGTGGTGGTGCCCGTGTTCTTCCTGGCGTTCATCCTCAAGTGGGTGTTCGCGGTGAAGCTGGGCTGGCTGCCCACCGACGGCCGACAGGACCCGCGGATCGACGCCACCCACTACACGAACTTCTACGTGTGGGACGGCATCATCACCGCCGAGTGGGACGCGGCCCTGAATGCGCTGACCCACCTGGTGCTGCCCGGCATCGCGCTGGGCACCATCCCGCTGGCGATCATCGCGCGCATCACCCGCGCCTCCGTGCTGGACGTGCAGGACGCGGACTTCGTGCGCACGGCCCGCGCCAAGGGCCTGGCCCCGCGCCTGATCCGGGACCGGTTCATCATGCGCAACGCCCTGCTGCCGGTGAGCACCACGTTCGGCCTGCAGCTGGGCCTGCTGATCTCCGGGGCGGTGCTCACCGAGACGGTGTTCGCGTTCAACGGGATCGGCCGGTTCCTCGCCCAGGCGATCTTCCAGCTCGACTTCCCTGTGCTGCAGGGCTTCATCATCTTCATCGCCCTGCTCTACTCGCTGATCAACCTGGTCGTGGACGTCTCCTACGGCCTCATCGACCCGAGGGTGCGTGTCTCATGAGCGTGAACCTGCCCCCCAGCCCCGGCGGCGGACCCACCGAGCCCGCCGTCGACCACGCGCTGGCGCCCGTCGAGGCCGGGGCCACCCAGGAGACCACCGAGGCCGCCGCGGACGCGCGCGGCACCTCCGTGTGGGGCGCCGCGTTCCAGCGGCTGCGCCGCAACCCGGCGGCGATCGCCGGCGCCGTGATCGTGCTGCTCTTCGTGCTCGTGGCCGTCCTCGCCCCGGTGCTGGCCCCGTACGCGGGCACGGCCACACCCGGCATGCGCGAGATCCGCCCCACCCACGTGCCCGGCCCCGGCGAGGTGGCCGGCTACCCGCTGGGCCTGGACCGCTTCGGCGGGGACGTGCTCTCCAAGCTGATCTGGGGCGCGCAGGCCTCGCTGCTCATCGGGGTCATCTCGACGGCGTTCGGCCTGGCCGGCGGCATGCTGCTCGGCCTGCTGGCCGGCACGTTCGGCGGCTGGGTGGACTCCGTGGTGATGCGCGTCGTGGACATCCTGCTCTCGGTGCCGAACCTGCTGCTGGCGGTGTCCATCGCGGCGATCCTCGGGCAGACCCCGTTCGCGGTGATGATCGCGATCGGGGTGGCGCAGGTGCCCGTGTTCGCGCGGCTGCTGCGTTCCTCGATGCTCACGCAGAAGGGGTCGGACTACGTGCTCGCGGCGCAGACCCTCGGCCTCTCGCGCGGGCGGATCACGATGTCCCACGTGCTGCCGAACTCGCTGGGCCCCGTGATCGTGCAGGCCACGCTCACGCTGGCCACGGCCGTGATCGACGCGGCCGCCCTGTCCTTCCTCGGCCTCGGCGGCGGCCGCCCCGAGACCGCCGAGTGGGGCCGCATGCTCACCTACGCGCAGGCAGAGCTGGGCATCAACCCCTGGCTCGCGTTCCTGCCCGGCCTGTGCATCGCCATCACCGCGCTCGGCTTCACCCTGCTGGGCGAGTCCCTGCGCGAGGCCCTCGACCCGACCTCCCGGAGGCGCTGACCATGGACCCCAAGCACGACGACGGCGCGCCCGGCCCCGGCGCGGAGCCCGCGGTCCCCGCGGCCGGCGCCCCGCTGCTGGAGATCCGCGACCTGGACGTGGAGTTCACCACCCAGCAGGGCACCGTGCAGGCCGTGGAGGGCGCGTCCCTCACGCTCCCGGCCGGGGGCACGCTGGCGATCGTGGGCGAGTCCGGCTCGGGCAAGTCCACCACCGCGATGGCCGCGATCGGCCTGCTGCCCGGCAACGGCCGGGTCACGGCAGGCTCCGTCCGCTTCGCGGGCGAGGAGCTCGTGGGCCTGCCCGAGTCGCGGATGCGCGGCATCCGCGGCCGCCGGATCGGGCTGGTGCCGCAGGACCCGATGTCCAACCTCAACCCCGTGACCCGGGTGGGGCAGCAGATCGGGGAGACCCTGCTGACCCACGGCATGGCGACGAAGAAGGACGTGGGGGCCGCCGTCGTCGAGGTGATGGAGCGCGCCGGCATCCCCGAGCCCGCGCGGCGGGCCAAGCAGTATCCGCACGAGCTCTCGGGCGGCCTGCGTCAGCGCGTGCTGATCGCCATCGGCCTGGCGTGCCGGCCGCAGCTGCTGATCGCGGACGAGCCGACCTCCGCCCTGGACGTGACGGTGCAGCAGGTGATCCTGGACCAGATCGACGAGATGACCCGCGAGCTCGGCAGTTCCGTGCTGCTGATCACCCATGACCTCGGCCTCGCCGCCGAGCGGGCGCAGCAGCTCGTGGTGATGCACCGCGGACGCGTGGTGGAGTCCGGCGACGCGCGGGCCATCCTCGAGGACCCGCAGCACGCCTACACCCGCTCGCTCGTGGCGGCCGCGCCGTCGGTGGCGGCGGCCCGCCTGCTGCCCGAGGCCTTCGACCCCGCCCCGGCCGCCCTCGCCGAGGACGACACCGCGGCCCTGACCACGGTGGCCCTGGCGAAGCAGGACCTCACCCCGCTGGTGGAGATCCGCGACCTCACGAAGGTCTACCCCGTGCGCGGGCACGAGGACTTCACCGCCGCGAAGGACGTCTCCCTGAAGATCCCGCGCGGCAAGACCGTCTCGATCGTCGGCGAGTCCGGCTCCGGCAAGACGACGACGGCGCGCATGCTGCTCAAGCTGATCGAGCCGACCTCGGGCGAGATCAGCTTCGAGGGCAAGGACGTGCTGGCGCTGAAGGGGGAGGGGCTCAAGGACTTCCGGCAGCGTGTGCAGGCCGTGTTCCAGGACCCCTTCTCCTCGCTCAACCCCTCGTTCACGGTGGGCCGGATCATCGAGGAGCCGCTGCAGACGTACCGGCGGGGCAACGCCAGGCAGCGGCGGGCGCGCGTGCTCGAGCTCATGGACCAGGTCGCCCTGCCCTCCCACTTCCATCGCCGGTACCCGGCCGAGCTCTCGGGCGGACAGCGCCAGCGCGTGGCGATCGCCCGCGCGCTCGCGCTGAACCCCGAGCTGATCGTGTGCGACGAGCCGGTCTCCGCACTGGACGTGCTCGTGCAGGACCAGATCCTCACGCTGCTGCGCCGCCTGCAGGACGAGCTGGGGCTGAGCTACCTGTTCATCTCGCACGACCTGGCGGTGGTGCGGCTCATCTCCGACTACGTGTGCGTCATGAAGGACGGCCAGGTGGTGGAGGCGGCCAGCTCCGAGGAGGTCTTCACCAACCCCCGGCACCCGTACACGCGGCGACTGCTCGCCTCGATCCCGGGCAACGAGCTGGGCATCGCCGTGGAGGCGGACGGGACGCACGTGTGAAGCACCGCGGAAGGATGTGAGCGGCGTCGCTTCCATGCGTGATACTTGTTGCGCCACTCGCATCACTCGCATCCCCGATCGCAGGAGCATCCCATGGCCCACGCCGTCGACCCCGGGCGCCCCGTGCACAACCCGGACATCGTCGGGTTCACCGACGCCGAACTGAACGAGACGCCGATCCGCCCGCGCTGGAACTCCCTCGGCCCGGGCATCGTCGCCGCGGCCACGGGCGTGGGCGCGGCGGACCTGGTGGCCACCCTGACCGCCGGCTCCCGCTACGGCTACATGCTGCTGTGGGCCGTGGTGCTGGGCGTGATCTTCAAGATCGTGCTCGTGGAGGGCGTGGGCCGCTACTACCTCTCCACCGGCAAGACGATCTTCCAGGGCTGGCGCACCCTCGGGGCCTGGACGTCCTGGTACTTCGGCCCGTACATCCTCATCTGGGGCATCGTGTACGGGGCGACGGCGATGTCCTCCACCGCCCTGCCGCTCGCGGCGCTGTTCCCCGGGGTGGACAGCAAGGTGTTCGCGATCGCCGCGGGCCTGATCGGCCTGGGGCTGGTCTGGCTGGACAGGTACCGCCTCATCGAGTGGCTCATGACGGTGCTGATCGGCGTCATGTTCGTGACCGTGCTGCTCTCCGCGGCGCTGACGGCCCCGAACCTGGGCGAGATCCTCGCCGGTCTCGTGCCGCGCCTGCCCTCCGGCGATCCCCAGGCCATGTTCTACGTGCTCGGCCTGGCCGGCGGCGTCGGCGGCACCATCACGCTCGCGGCCTACGGCTACTGGCTGCGCGAGAAGGGCTGGAACGTCCCGAAGTACCTGAAGGTCATGCGGTTCGACAACGCGACCTCGTACATCCTCACGGGCATCTTCGTGATCGCCACCATGGTCATGGGTGTGGAGCTGCTGCACTCGGCGGGGCTGGCGATCTCCTCGGGTGACAAGGGCCTGCTCGACGTCGGCGACGTGCTGGCCGAGCGCTACGGCTCGGTGTGGTCCACGGTGTTCCTCATCGGATTCTTCGCCGCGTCCTTCTCCTCCCTGCTGGGCGTGTGGCACGGCGTCTCGCTGATGTTCGCGGACTTCTGGACGAACTTCCGCCGGCCCGCCGAGGAGCTGGACCAGGACGACGCGCCGTCGCTGTCCTCGAAGCCCGGCCGCTTCTTCCTGCTGTGGCTGACCCTGCCGCCCATGGCGCTGCTGTTCCTGGACCGGCCGATCTTCCTGATCCTGCTCTACGGCACGCTCGGCGCCCTGTTCATGCCGTTCCTGGCCGTGACCCTGCTGTTCCTCAACAACACGAAGGACGTGCCGCGGCAGTTCCGCAACGGCTGGGTCCGCAACATCCTGCTGGGCCTGACCGCGGCCGTGTTCGTGGCGATCGGCGTGAACGAGCTGATCAAGGCCCTGCAGCCGGTGCTCGGGGGGTGAGCCGGCGGCGGGAGCGGGGCACACTGGTGCCATGATCGTCGCCTTCTCCGTCGCCCCCTCCGGCCAACCCGCCGACGCCGAGCACCTGCCCGGCGACGGGGACACCGCGTCCGTGCACCGGGCGGTGGCGGCCGCCGTCGCCGTGGTGCGCGCCTCCGGCCTGCCGCACCGCACCTCCTCGATGTTCACCGAGATCGAGGGGGAGTGGGACGAGGTGATGGAGGTCGTGCGCGCCGCCGTGGACGCCGTGTCCCCGTACGGCACACGCGTCTCGCTCGTGCTGAAGGCGGACATCCGCCCCGGCCACACCGGCGAGCTGGACGGCAAGCTCGAGCGCCTCGAGTCGGCCCTCGCCGAGGACGAGCAGCGGCGCGCCGCCCCGGCCCCGCGCGACGGCGACGCCGGGTGACCCCCCTCCCCGCTGCCCCCGGACGCTTTCGTTCGGGAAACGGCGGCGTGTCGAGGCGCTTTCGTTCGAGGAATGGCCGCCGCGCCGGCGGCCCGGAGGAGCAGCCCGTGCCTGAGCCCGTGACCGTGCGCCCCGCCGCCCCCGGGGACGTCGAGGCGCTGCTGCGCGTCAAGGCGCGGTCGTGGCGGGAGGCCTACGGCGCGCTCCTGCCGTCCGCCTACCTGGACGCGATCGAGGCCCGGATCCCGGAGGACGTGCCCGCGTGGACCGCGCTGATCGGATCGGACCGGGACCTCTGGGTCGCCGACGACGGCGGCCGGCTGCTCGGCGTGGCGCTCGCGGGCCCGCGTCGCTCGGCGGCGGAGACGGGCCGGACGGGTGCGGACGACGCGCCCGCGTCGCCCGCCGACCTGCCCGATGTGGAGCTCATGGTGCTCTACGTCCTGGCCGAGGCGTACGGCACCGGTGTGGGAGCGCGCCTGCTGGACGCCGTCGTGGGGGACCGCCCCGCGCTGCTGCGCGTCCTCGCCGAGAATCCGCGGGCCGTCGCGTTCTACGTCAAGCACGGCTTCGCGGCCGTGGGGGCGCCGGAGCCGATGACCGGCCCGTGGGCCGGCCTGCACGAGCAGCTGATGGTGCGCCGCCTCCCGCACGACGGCGGTGCGGCGTGAGTCGCCGGTCGTCGGCGCGCCGGGGCCGGGCCGCGGGCGGATCCGCCGGCCCCTCCGGGATCGAGCCGGGCGTCCACGCGATCACCCACGGCACCGCCGAGATCCGCGAGGACGCCTTCGAGCCGGGCGCGTTCATCCTCTACGTCAACGGCGTCGAGTCCTCGCCGCTGGACCCCGAGCGCCCCGAGCGCATGGCCTTCGAGTACATGCGCTGGGCCGCCGCAGCCGTCCGGGCGCACTGGCCGGAGCCCACACCGCTGCGTGCCCTGCACCTGGGCGGCGCGGGCTGCGCGCTCGCCCGCTGGGTGGACCACGCGTACCCGGGCTCCCACCAGACCGCGGTGGAGATCGACGTCGGCCTGGCCGCCCTCGCCCGCGAGCGCTTCGGCCTGCCCCGCGCCCCGGCCCTGCGCATCCGCGTGGCCGACGCCGCCGAGGTCCTGGCCACGGCCCACCCGGCCAGCCGCGACCTGATCATCCGCGACGTCTTCGCCCCGGACCCCACGGACCTGACCGGCGCCCGCCACATCACCCCGCCGGGCCTCACCGGCCTGGACGCGGCCCACGCCGCCGCGCGGGTCCTCGCCCCGGGCGGGCTGTACGTGCTCAACGTGGGCGGCGGGCCGGACCTGACGTCGGTGCGGGCGGACGTGGCCGCCGTCGTCGCCGCGTTCGAGCACGTCGAGGTGATCGCGGATCCGCCCATGCTCAAGGGGCGGCGCCGCGGCAACGTCATCGTGGCGGCCTCGGACACCCCCGTGGCCCGCCCCTTGAGC
>NZ_JABFAX010000008.1:101444-166662 GCF_017168395.1 Micrococcus sp. KRD128
CGCCGCCCCCGCCGCGGGCGCCCGGCGCCGGACCACGGGCGTGCGCCCGAACCCGGGGCGACCCTTCGGGGTCGAGGTGCTGGTCCCGGCCGGTCCGCCACCCGGCACGGTACCCGGCCGGACGCCCGGCGCGCGCGGCGGGACGCCGTCGTACTGGGTCTACGGGCACGACCGCGCCCCGTGCCTGCGCTGCCGCGGCCCCGTCCGCCAGGAGGACTACGGCTCCCCCGAGGACGACGCGCGGCGGTTGTGGTGGTGCCCGCACTGCCAGCGCTGACCCGGACGCACCCGAACGGTGGCCACGTGTCGTCCCCGCTCCCTACGCTGAACCCGCCCCGACCCGAGGAGGAGTCATGGCCGACCCGTTCCCGAAGGACCCGGAGGGTGCCGTCGTCGCGCTCGTGCTGGCCGGCGGCACCGGCGGCCGCCTCATGCCGCTCACCGCGGCCCGCGCCAAGCCGATGGTGCCGCTGGCGGGCCAGTACCGGCTGATCGACGTCGTGCTGTCCAACCTGGCCCACTCGCGCCTGCGGGACGTGTGGGTCGTGGAGCAGTACCGCCCCTTCACGCTCAACCAGCACCTGGCCGGCGGCCGGCCGTGGGATCTCGACGGCACCCGCCACGGCCTGCGGCTCCTGCCTCCCGCGCAGGGCCGCTCCGAGGAGGGCTTCGCCCGCGGCAACGGCCACGCGATCGCCCAGCAGCTGCCGCTGCTGGAGCAGTTCGGCGCCGAGACCGTCGTCGTGCTCTCCGCGGACCACCTGTACCAGCTGGACCTGCGCCCCGTGCTGGCCGAGCACGCCCGCTCCGGCGCCGAGCTCACCGTGGTCACCACCGAGACGGACGAGGACCCCTCGCGCTTCGGCGTCGTGCAGGTGGACGACGACGGCGCCGTGACCGACTACGCCTACAAGCCGGAGGACCCGGCGGGCACGCTCGTGGCCACCGAGGTGTTCGTGTTCGACGTCGCCGCGCTCTCCGAGGTGGTCGGCGACCTCGTGGCGGGCGAGGACGAGGCGGCCACCAAGGACGAGGGTGAGACCGATGAGGACGGCGACCCCGTGGGCTCCTCCCTCGGCGACTACGGGGAGAGCATCATCCCGGCGTTCGTGGCGCGCGGACGCGTGCGGGAGCACCGCCTGGTGGGGTACTGGCGGGATATCGGCACCCTGGACGCGTACGTCCGCGCCCACCGGGAGATCCTCGAGGGCACCGGCCTGGACGTGGCCGCCGAGGGCTGGCCGCTGATCACCAACCCCCACCAGGCGCCGCCGGCGTGGGTGGCCCCGGACGCCCGCGTCTCCGGCTCGCTGCTCAGCCCGGGCTGCCGGGTCGAGGGCGAGGTGTCGGACAGCGTGGTCGGCCCCGGGGTGGTCGTGGCGGCCGGCGCCACGGTGCGCGGCAGCCTCCTGCTCGGCGACTGCGTGGTCCCCGCGGGCGCGGTGCTGGACACCGTGGTGGTCGACGTCGGCGGGGCGGTCCCGGCGCACGAGGTGACGGGGCGCGCCGCGCCGGCCGAGGAGGTCGTGGTGCTCACCCCGCAGGACCGAGGCCTGGCCGAGGACGAGACGACCGGCTCCGGCCGGCCCGGCCGGTCGGACTGAGCGGCGCCGGTCGGACGCAGCCGCGCCGGGCTGGGAGGATGGACCCGTGGCCGTCCCCTCTCCCCTCCCCCCGCGCAACGGCGTCAACGCCACGCGCCTGCGCCTGCCCGCCGCCGGCTGGCCCACCGCGCTGGACTACGTGCTCCACCGGTTCGGTCACGTGGACCCGGACGGCATCCGCGCGCGCTTCGCCCGCGGCGAGGTCGTGGCGGCGGACGGCACCGCACTGACGCCGGCGACGCCGCTCGGCGTGCATGACGACCTCTGGTACTACCGGGACGTCCCCGACGAGGCCCCGCTGCCCGTGACGCACACGCTCCTGCACCGCGACGAGCACCTCGTGGTCATCCACAAGCCGCACTTCCTGCCCACCACCCCGGGCGGCCGCTTCGTCCAGGAGACGGCGCTGGTGCGGCTGCGCAACGAGCTCGGCCTCGATGACCTCGTCCCCCTGCACCGGCTCGACCGGGCGACGGCCGGCGTCGTGATGTTCTCCGCGAACCCGGCCACCCGCGGCGCCTACCACCTGCTGTTCGAGCGGCGTGCCGTGGCCAAGACCTACGAGGCCGTGGCGCTCCTGCCGGACGCGCCCGACGACGGCGCCCGCCGCCCCGGTGCCCCGGCCGACCCCGTCCTGGGGCGGTTCCCGCTGACCGTGCGCAGCCGGATCCGCAAGGACAAGGGGGTCCTGCGCTCTGTGGTGGAGGAGATCCCGCCGGCCGCGTCGGGACGCCGGGCGGGCGCGCCGGTGCGGACCCGGCGGGCGAACCGGCCCCACGCCGGGGCGAACGCGGAGTCCCGGGTGGAGCTGCTGGGCGTCGGCGTCTCCGCCGGGACCCTGGCGGGGCGGCGCGTGGCGCACCTGCGACTCACCCCGCGCACGGGCCGCACCCACCAGCTGCGCATCCACCTGGCCGCCCTGGGCCTGGGCATCGCGTTCGACCCGTTCTACCCGGACCTGCTGGACCTCGCCCCGGACGACGTCACACGGCCCCTGCAGCTGCTCTCCCGGTCGCTGCGCTTCACGGACCCGGTGACGGGTGAGGAGCGGGAGTTCACCTCCCCCGCCGAGCTGCAGGAGCGACCGCGGTGACGGGCGGGGACCCGGCCGGCCTGCTGGACGCGCTCGGAGTGTGGTTCCACCCGCTCACCGCGCTGCTCGTGGCTCTGGACGCCCCGATCCCGCCCGTCCCGTCGGAGGTGGTGGTCATCGGCTCGGGCGCGCTCGCGGCGGAGGGCCGGGTCTCCCCCGTGGCCGCGGTGCTGGCGGCGTGGCTGGGCTGCTGGGCCGGGGACGTCGGCCTCTACGCGCTGTTCCGCCACGGCCTCGCCGACCGCCTGGACCGCTGGGCGTGGTGGCGGCGGATCCACCGGGGGATCCGGACTCTGCTGGTGCGGGTGGGCCCGGCGGGCAGCCTGGCGGGGCTGTCCGTGCTGCGGTTCGTCTCGGGCGGACGGACGGCGTCGATGGCGGCGGCCGGGATCGGCGGGATCCGCTGGCCCGTGTTCCTGTGGCTGTCCGGGGCGGGCTCGCTCGCGTGGTCCGGGTCCATGGTGGGGCTCGGCTGGATCACCGGCCGGGCCACCGGCCTGCCGTGGTGGGCGTCCGCGGTGGTCGGCATGGTGTTCGGTACCCTTGCAGGGTTGATGATCGCGGGGATCGTGGCCCACCGTCGCCGGGGCCGGAAGGGGTGAGCATGCAGGACGCGTCCTCCGAGTCCCGCGCCGCGCTCGAGCGCCTCCGGGACGCCTCGGCGCCCCGTCCCGACGACGACGCGCCGCGTACCCCCGCCGCGCGCCCCCGCCGCGCCCTGGCCGCGCCCGGGGAGATCTCCCGCCGCGATCTGCGCCGTCACGAGCGCGCCCTGCGCTCGGGCCGACCCGAGACCGCCGCCGAGCGCCGCGTGCGCGAGGACCGCCGCGCGGACGTGCACCGCGCCATGGACCGCCTGCGCACTCCGGGCGCTCCCGCCCAGCAGCGCCCACGCCGCGACCTCAGCGAGATCCTGGACCGCCTCGGGAGCCCGGACCTCGCCCGTTTCGCCGACCCGCTCGTCGGCACGGTCGAGCGCATCCTCCCCGCCCCGGGGCGGGACCCGGAGAAGGCCGCGGAGGCCGCACGCCGCCGCACTGCGGCCGAGGAGCGCCGGCGGGCCCGCCTGCGAGCCGGCCGGGAGCGCGCCGCCGAGGCCGCCCGTCGCCGGGCCACCGAGCACGAGCGGCTCGCCGCCGAGGCCGCCGCCGAGGCCCAGGCCCGCGATGCCGCCCAGGCTCGCGACGCCGCCGCCCTCCAGGCCCGCCTCGACGAGGAGGCCCGCCGGGCCCAGGCCGCGCGGGTGGCCCGCCGCCGCCGCGAGGAGGAGAAGCAGCGCCGTCGGCGTGACGCCGAGCGGCGCCGTCGGGTGGCGGCCGAGGAGAAGGCCCGTGCCGCCGCCGAGGCGGAGGCCCGCCGCCGAGAGCAGGAGGAACGGCGCCGCCGGGAGGCGGAGGTCGCCGCCGAGCGCGCCCGCGTGCAGGCGGAGCGACGGGCCCGCGAGGAGGCCGCGCTCGCCGAGCGGGAGCGGCTGCGGCTCGAGGCGGAGGCGGAGGCGGAGCGCCGTCGGCAGGCGGCCGAGGCCGAACGCCGTCGCCTCGAGGCCGAACGCGTCGAGGCCGAGCGGCGCCGTCGGGCCGAGGAGGCCGAGCGGCTCCGTCGCGAGGCGGAGGAGGCCGCCCGCCTCGAAGCCGAGCGACGTCGTCGCCAGACCGCACGCGTCCGCGCGCACACCGTGCTGCACGCCGAGCGCGCCCTCGCCCAGGCCCGGCTCCTCGAGGACCGCGCCCAGGAGGCCGAGCGCCGTGCGGCGGAGGACGCCGCCCGCCGCCGTCGCGAGCACGAGGAGCGGGAGTCCCGCGCGCTCGCCCGGGCCGCGCGCGAGCTCGAGGGCCCCGAGGTCTTCCCGGCCGCCGCCGACCGGCCGCTGCTGTCCGACCCGGAGGAGCGGCTCACCGACGAGGAGCTCTTCGCCCGGGCCCGGGTGGCCCTGCCCGAGTGGCGGCGGCGGCAGCGACTCTCCACGAAGGCGCAGGCCGTCCAGGCCGAGGCCATCGCCCACTCCTCGGCGGGGCCGGTCACGGGCGCCCTGCCCCTGATCCCCGGCTACACCCCCGCCCCGCCCGAGGAGCCGGCCGGCTCACCGACCCCTGCGGACCGACGCGGCCAGGCGCTGCTGACCGTCGTGTGGGCGCTGTTCGTGCTCTCGAGCGCGTGGGGCCTCGGTCTGGCCGGGCGCGTCCCGGGACTCGGCGCGCTCGACGCCGGCGCCTACCCGTTCACCGTCGACGGCCGACACGGCCCCGGCGCGAGCGTGTTCGGGCTGTCCCCGCTGCACCCGGCGATCTGGCCGGTGCTGTGGCTGCTGACCGGGATGTACGTGCTCCGGCAGTGGGGGCGGGGCCAGGGCGCGTCGCCGCGGCACCGCCGCATCCGAGGGGCGGTCGCGGGGACCCTGCTGGCGCTGGCCCTGTGGTTCCCCCTGGCCGTCCTGGCCCCCGGGGGCCTCGACGTCGTCCCGTGGCTGCTCGCCCTGGTCCTCATGCTCGGCGTGGTCCGGCGGCTCGGCGCACGCCCGGCAGCCCGCCGCGTCGCACGGGTGGCCGAGGACGGCGCGCTCGGCGTGCTGCTGGGCACCCTCCTCGCCGGCGCACCCACCGCGGTGGGCGCCGCCCTCCACGCCTGGGGCGTGCACGTCGACGGGTTCCCGACCGAGCTGCTCGCCCTGCTGGTGCTGGTGGCCCTGCTGCTGGCGGCCCTGCGCCTCGTGCTCGGTGGGCGCGGCCGCATGGGTGTGGCCCTGGGCATGGCCTGGACCCTGCTCTGCCTCGCCCTGCCCCGCCTGCTGCCCAGCCCGCTCGGGGCGCAGCAGAGCGTGTGGGTGGGTCTCGCGGCCGCCTTCGGGGCGCTGCTGCTGGTCACCGCCGCGGCCGTGCGCCGCTCCTGGGCCCGCCAGATCGAGCGCGACGCCGCCCGCCGGCCGCTCCCGGCCGGCGCCTGAGCCCGTCCCCGTTCAGCGCCCGGGCCCAGCGGGCACCGGGACCCACCGGCCGCCGTCGCGCCGGAGCACATCGAGCCGGCCCGTCACGGCGACGCCGGCCACCGCCTCCGCCATCCGCCGCGCCACCTCGGCGGCCTCGGCGTCCTCGCCGGCCCGGTGCGAGCCGGGCACCGTGAAGCGCAGCACGATCCGCGGGACGCGCGCGACGACCTCGATGTCCTTGGCCGCGAGCACGTGCGTGGCCTGGACGGCCGCCTCGGCCAGGTCCATGACCTCTTCGGGCTGGTGGCCGGGCAGGAGATCGCCGATCTGCAGGCGGGCGCGGTAGGAGGGCATGGGCCCAGGGTAGGGGTGGCGACTTCCCTCGTCGCACGGGCCGGGCCCGCCCGTCCGCCCGCGGCGGACGCGTGCCCTCCCGTGTCCGGACCCGCTCGTAGGGTGGGGCGCATGACTCAGACCGCCACCCCGCAGACCGACGCCCCCGCCGTGCCCGCGATCTTCGAACCGATCGAGATCAACGGCGTGCGCGTGCGCAATCGCCTGATCCTGCCGCCGATGTGCCAGTACTCGTGCGAGGCGCGCGACGGCGTCCCGCACGGCTGGCAGTTCCAGCACCTGGGCGCCCGCGCGGCCGGCGGCTTCGGGATCGTGGTGGCCGAGGCCACCGCCGTCACGCCCGAGGGGCGCATCTCCCCGTGGGACACCGGCCTGTGGAACGACGAGCAGCGGGACGCGTGGGCGCCGATCGCCGAGTACATCGCCTCCGAGGGCGCCCTGCCCGCCATCCAGCTCGGCCACGCCGGCGCCAAGGCCTCCACCGTCCCCATGCACCCGGGCGCGCCCGCCGGGCAGCCGATCCTCGAGGGCCCCGACTCCTGGGAGACCCTCTCCCCCTCCGGCGTGGCCACCAACTCCATGGAGATCCGCACCCACGCGATGCGGGTGGACGAGATCCGGGAGACCGTCCAGGCCTTCGCCGACGCCGCCGAGCGCGCCGACCGTGCCGGCTTCGGCGCCGTGCAGCTGCACGCCGCCCACGGCTACCTCATCCACCAGTTCCTCTCGCCGCTGACCAACACCCGGACCGACGAGTACGGCGGGGACTTCGAGGGCCGCACCCGCTTCCTCAAGGAGGTCGTGGCGGCCGTGCGCGAGGTGTGGCCCGCGGACAAGGTCCTCGGCATCCGCATCTCCGGCTCGGACTGGGTCGAGGGCGGTTGGAGCATCGAGGAGACCGTCCGCCTGGCGCAGGAGCTGCAGGAACAGGTGCACTGGTTCGACCTGTCCTCCGCGGGCATCGGGGACACCTACGAGGGCCCCCAGGGCCCGGGCTATCAGGTGCCGCTGGCCACCGCCGTGAAGGAGGGCACCGAGGGGATCGTGGTGTCCGCCGTCGGCTCGCTGACCGGCGCCGAGGAGGTCGCGGCCGTGGTGGACGAGGACCGCGCCGACGCCGTCTGCGTGGGCCGCGCCGCCCTGGCGAACCCGAACTGGCCGACCGCGGCCGCCCTCGCGCTCGACGTCCCCTCGGAGCAGGTGCCGATGGCCCGTCAGTACTTCCGCGCCAAGTGGTGAGCGGAACACGCGGGACCCGGTGTGCCCCCGGCGCGGAACTCCGGTAGAACAGAACCATGAGCGTGCGCACCCCCGACCCGAATCCGGGCTGGCTGTCCGACGAGGACCTCTACGAGGCCCGGCGTCGGCTGCCCATGGTGTATGTGGAGGCCATCCCGGTGCGGCTGGACTCCCTCGGCTACGTCACCGAGATCGGCCTGCTCTACGTGGCGGACGAGACCGGCACGTTCCAGCGGACGTTCGTCTCCGGCCGCGTCCAGTACCGGGAGACCATCCGCGCCGCGCTGATGCGCCACCTGGAGAAGGACCTCGGCCCGCTCGCGTTCCCGCAGCTGCCGCCGTCGGTGGTCCCCTGCACCGTCGCCGAGTACTTCCCGGCGCCGTCCGAGACCGGGCTGACGGACGACCGCCAGCACGCCGTGGCCCTGGTCTACGTGGTGCCGGTGACGGGTGAGTGCCAGCCGCGCCAGAACGCGCTCGAGCTGACCTGGCTCACCCCCGAGGAGGCCCTCGGCGAGGACATCCAGGCCGAGTTCATCGGTGGCCGCGGGGACCTGGTGCGCCAGGCCCTCGCCCACGTGGGATGGGGGCGCTGAGCATGGCACCGGTCGTCGGCGGCTATCTCCGCCATCTGAAGTCCCAGGACGTGCAGCCCGGGGACAGCTTCCTGACCCGCCGCGGCGAGCCCGCCCCGCCCGTGGCCTCGACCCGGGTGATGCGGGACGACTTCGGCACCCCCGCGCTCGTGATCGCCACCCTCGAGGGCGGCCGCGAGGTCAAGATCGCGCACGGCTCCGTGATCCGGGTCCGAACGGACCGCCCGGAGGAGCGCAGGGCCGTCCCGGACACCACCTTCTCCCCCGTGGACGCGGGATCCCCCGAGGAGCGGATCGTCGCCGTCGGCAAGCGCCACCTCGAGGACACCGAGCTGACCGCCACCGCGGCCCGGCTCTCCCACGGGTTGAACCTGCGCTCCGGCTCCCAGCTGGAGGACGTGTTCGGCATGGCCGAGCGGCTCTACCTGCTGCACGAGGACACCGAGGGCACGCTCGCCACCCTGGGCCTGCTGACGAACCTGCCGTGGGACGGGGCCGTGGGGCGGTGGAAGTCCATCCAGGCCGCGCTGTCCCTGGCGTCGCTGATCCTGCGCGAGGAGGGCGAGCACATCGCCGCCGCCAACCTCGGTCGGCGCCTGCTCGAGGCGGACGAGGTCCCCTCCGAGCCGGGCCGGGCGGCCCGGGTGCTCGAGGTGCGCCAGCGTCAGCTCAACGAGCCGCCGCTCTACGACCGGGAGATCTCCCGCGCCCTGCAGGCCCGCGACGCCGAGGCCGAGTATCAGTGGCGCCGCGCCCGGTTCGACCAGCTGCTGTACCTGCGCGCCCGCGGCGGCTCGGAGACGCTCACGGACGCCGACCTGGATTCCCGGATCGCCCGGGAGCTCGGCACGCTGCGCACCCTCGCCGACGAGCTCGAGGCGAAGGCCGCCACACGCCGGTGAGGTCCGGCCGCGAGACGGGCGTCGGGAGCCGACCCCGTCCCCGGTGACACGCCCTCCGGGGTGCGGTTCGTGTGGCGCACCTCACTTTCCAGCCCCTGTCGGGGCTATGCTCCCGGCATGACCGGCTCCGCACCCGTCCAGCTCCGCCTCCTCCGCGCCACGGACGCGCCCGCCGTCCTGGCGGCCTTCCACGCGGGCACCGTCGGCATGGCCGATCCCGCAGAGGTCACCGACGAGGCCTCCGCCCGCGCCTACGTCGACGGACTGGTCCAGGCGGAGGGGACGGACGCCATCGCCGTGGTGGAGCGCGGGACGGACACGCTGATCGGCTTGGTCGCCGTCGTGCGCGACGAGGCGCACGGCACCGGCGCGCTCACCGCCTGGCTGCATCAGGGCTGGCGCGGGGACGCGATCATGTCGCGTGCGGCGACCACCGTGGCGGATGCCGAACTGGCCGAGGGCGGCCTCGAGCGGATCGCGCTGGCCCACCGGGCGGACAGCCCGACGGCGGGGGCCGTCGCCCGGGCCGCCGGGCTCCGTCACGAAGGCACGCAGCGCGGCCGCCTCCGCGCGGGCGGGCGGCGGCTCGACGTGCACCGCTACGGCCGGCTGGCCACGGACCCGCTGCCCGAGGAACGCGTCCGTCCTCTGCCGTGGGCCTCCGACGCCCGCCCCTGGGCCGACCGCTGACCGCGGCCCGCCCCCGACGACGCCCCACGACGCCGCCACGCCATCCCGGCCCGATGCCCCGCTAGTCTGCCGGGATGACCACCCCGACCGCGGACTTCCCGAGCCCGGACCCACGACCGTTCCTCCTCGTCCAGACGCGCCCCGAAGACGACGCCGCGGCCGCCGAGGTCGAGGCCGTCCAGCGACTGGGAGGCTATCCGGAGGGCCGGCTGCGGGTGCTGCGCCTCGACCGCGTCGTGCAGCGCCCGGACGTGGCCACGCATGGTCTGGACTGGGAGGCGGAGCTCGCGGACGTCGTCGCCGTGATCCTGCCCGGCAGCCCGTTCACGGGCACCGATCCCGAGGAGACCAAGTCCCCCGTGCAGCGCGCCGTGGAGGCGGAGCTGGGCCGGATGCTCGACGTCGTCCGGCGCCGCGACCTGCCGTTCCTCGGCTGCTGCTACGGCGTCGGCACGCTGGGCCGGCACGCCGGCGGCGTCGTGGACAACGCGTACGGCGAATCGGCCGCGCCCGTCGAGGTCACGCTCACCGACGAGGGCGCCGCGGATCCGTTGCTGGCCGGGGTGCCGCGCACGTTCGCGGCGTACGTCGGCCACAAGGAGGCGATGAGCGCGCTGCCGCCCGGCGCGGTGCTGCTCGCCGCGGGCGCCGACTGTCCCGTGCAGATGTTCCGGCTCGGCACCCGCCAGTACGCCACCCAGTTCCACCCGGAGCTGGACCAGGCCGGGATCCTCGAGCGCCTCGAGATCTACCGCGACCACGGGTACTTCGCGCCGGGCGAGTACGAGCCCACGGTGGCGGGGCTGGCCGCCGTCGACCCCGAGCACCCCCGCCGG
Organism: Micrococcus sp. KRD128; assembly: GCF_017168395.1. Classification (NCBI taxonomy): domain Bacteria; kingdom Bacillati; phylum Actinomycetota; class Actinomycetes; order Micrococcales; family Micrococcaceae; genus Micrococcus; species Micrococcus sp. KRD128. The sequence continues at coordinate 111,682 of NZ_JABFAX010000008.1, forward strand.
ATCCTGGCGAACTTCCGCACGCTGTTCGGCTGAGCCGCCCGGCCCACCCCGTAGCGTGACCGCATGGACACGCACCTCGCCACCGCTTCCCTGCCCTGGATCGACGGCCCCGCCGTGCGCGCCGCCCTGAGCCCGCGCGCCGCCGTCGACGCGCTGGAGGCGGCCCTCGCCGCCGGCCTGGACCCGGAGGCCGACGCCCCCCGCACCCGCGTGTCCACCGCCGCCGGGCAGCTGCTGCAGATGCCCTCGACGCGCGGGACCGAGGTCGGCACCAAGCTGCTCACCCTCACGCCGGACAACCCCGAGCGCGGACTGCCCGTCATCCAGGGCGTCTACGTGCTGTTCGGCGCCCCGGGCACCCCCGGCCAGGCACCACGGGCCGTGCTGGACGGCGTCGAGCTGACGGGCCTGCGCACCTCCGCGGTGTCCACGCTCGGGGTGCGGCTGCTCGCGGACGCCTCGCCCCGGCACCTGGTCGTGGTCGGCACGGGCGTGCAGGCGTGGGAGCACGCGCTCACGCTCCAGGACGTGTTCGGGCTGGAGCGGGTGTCCGTGGTGGGCCGCGACGCCGGCCGGGCCGCCGCCCTGGCCGCGCGGATCACAGCGGAGCTGGGCGTGACCGCGAGCGCCGCGGGCCCGGAGGCCGTGGCGGAGGCGGACGTCGTGGTGACGTGCACGGCCGCGACGACCCCACTGTTCGACGGGACGCTCGTGCCGGAGCACGCGACGGTCGTGGCGATGGGCTCGCACACCACGGACGCCCGCGAGACCGACGACGCCCTGGCCCGCCGCGCGACCGTGGCGGTGGAGTCGCGGGACTCGGCCGCCCGCGAGGCCGGGGACGTCACCCTCGCGATCGACTCCGGCGCGCTGGCCGGGATCGAGGACACGGTGACGCTGACCGAGCTCGTGGCCGGGACCGCGCGTCGTCGGGAGGGCGCGCCCGCCCTGCTCGTCACCACCGGCATGCCCTGGCAAGACCTGGTGGTGGCGAGCGCGGTGGCGCGGGAGGTGCTGGGCTGAGCCGGGGCGGCCCGCTCCGCTTGACGCCCGCGGCGGTGACCTCGGCCGTCACACCCAGCCGCGGCGCGCAGCCTGCACGCCCAGCTGGAACCGGCCTTCCGCACCCACCCGTCGGGCAAGGTCGGCCAGGCGCCGTTGCACCGTGCGGTGCGAGAGCCCGATGGCGCGGGCCATCGCCTCATCCGTCATCCCGGAGCTGAGCATCGCCACGAGCCGCCGTTCCACCTCGGTCAGGACGTCACCCCCGAGGCCGTCAGCCCCGTCGTCTCCGCCCCGGGCGACGTCGGCGATCGGCAGGGCCAGCTCCCACTGGAGTTCGAACAGCCGCACGAACGCGTCGACGAGCAGGGATCCCCGCACCACGAGGGCCTCCCCCTGGCCGGCCGCACCGGCCAGGCCGACGAGCGCGGCGTCGTCGTCGGCGATCAGCAGCTTGAACGGCAGCCGCGGCAGGATCCGGCCGGTCTCTCCGGGCGTCGAGCCGAGGTGTTCCCACCGGTCCGGCGGCTCGGCCTGCAGGGACCGCCCCTCGTAGACCACGCGCCACGGCACACCGCGCGTCCAGGAGCGGGATTGCGCGTCGTCCGGCAGGGAGCCGTCATGGAAGTAGGGGCCGCGGTCGAAGCCACGGACGAGCCGGCGCGCCTGCCGCGCGATCTGCACGCCCGCGCCGACGATCTCCGGCCCTCCGACCACCACCTCCACGGCGTCGCGGGCGGCCCCGGGACGCCGGTGGAACTCCGCCCGCAGCGTCTCCGCGGTCTCCCGCAGGGCGTCTGCACGGGACTGGGCCCGGTGCGCCTCCGCCAGCAGGGGCCGGTGCGGGGGCAGTGCGGCGAGGGCCCCGTCGACGCCGCGGCGCACCAGGCCGAGCGCCTCCAGGCGGTCGACCGCGGCGGGGTCGAGGTCGGCGGCCAGAGTCTCGGGCCGGGCCAGGAGGGCGCGGAAGACGTCGACGTCCGCCGGGTCCAGCCCGGCGTGGCCCGCCATGTCCATGCGACCCCTCCCTTCCTGCCGGGCGAGCGGCCTCGGTCACGGCCCGACGCGCGGAGCTCCCCCGGGGTGGCGGGATCACGCCATGGCGTGTTCACGCTAGCGCACACCACCCTGTGACGGCTCTCACAGTGATGGGATGGCTCGAACGGCCCGCGGGCGGGCCGGCGCGGGTTCGAGGAAGCACCCCGTCCCCACCCGCGGGCCGGACCCACTCACCGAAGGGCTTTCCATGACTCACTCGCACTCCCGCCGCCAGCAGGCGCTCGGGATCACCTCTGCGCTCGCCCTGGTCCTGGCGGGCGCGGCCTCGGCCTCCGCCACGACCGACCCGGACGGCTCCGCCGTCGACGACGCTGTCGCCGCGGCCCCCGCGCCGACGCCGGATCCGGCGCAGCCGCGCACCGCCCCCGAGACGTTCGAAGACGGCGGCTACATCGTCCTGCTCGCCGAGCAGCCCGTGGCCTCCTATGACGGCGGCACCCCCGGGTTCGCCCCCACCAAGCCCGGCAAGGGCAAGGGCCGGGAGAACGGGTTCCAGCCGAAGAGCGCGAACGCCAAGGCGTACGCCGCCCACCTGAAGAAGAACCAGGACGCGACCCTGCGGCGCGCCGGCGCCGGTCCCGACACCCCGCACACCCGCTACACCACGGCCCTCAACGGCTTCGCGGGCACCTTCACGGCGGAGGAGGCCGCCGCCCTCTCGGCGGACCCGGCGGTGCTGGCCGTCGTCCCGGACGAGATCCGCCCGCTCGACACCGTCTCCTCCCCCGACGTCCTCGGGCTCACCGGCAAGAAGGGCCTCTGGGCCCAGGTGGTGGGCAAGAAGACGCCCGCACAGGACGCCGGTCGCGGTGTCGTCGTGGGGATCGTGGACTCGGGGATCCGTCCGGAGGCGCCGTCCTTCCAGGACCAGGGGCACCCGGCCGCCCCTGCCGACTGGGTCGGCGGGTGCGAGACCGGTGATGAGGACGCGTTCGCCACCGACTCCTGCAACGACAAGCTGATCGGCGCGAAGTACTTCGTCAACGGCTTCGGCACGGGACGCCTGGCGCCGGTCGAGACCCTGTCCCCGCTGGACGCAGGCGGTCACGGCACCCACACCGCGTCCACCGCCGCGGGCAACTCCGGGGTGAGCGCCGTCGTCGACGGTGTCGAACGCGGCACGATCTCGGGCATGGCCCCCGGCGCCCACGTGGCCGCGTACAAGGCGTGCTGGGAGGGCGTGCCCTCCGGCGGCTGCGCCACGTCAGACACGGTCGCGGCGATCAACGCCGCCGTCGCCGACGGCGTGGACGTGCTCAACTACTCCATCTCCGGCACCACGACCAACGTGGTGGACCCGGTGGAGGTCGCGTTCATGCACGCCGCGAGCGCCGGCGTGTTCGTGGCCGCGTCCTCCGGCAACTCCGGGCCCACGGTCTCGACGACGGCGCACCCGTCCCCGTGGATCACGACGGTGGCCGCCTCCACCCATGCGGTCTACGAGCAGACCCTCGTCACCGGGGACGGTCAGCGCTTCATCGGCTCGTCCATCACCGCACCGCTCGAGGCGGAGACCCCGATGGTCTACGCCGGCGACGTCGCCGCGGCCGGTGCCACCTCTGCCTCGGCGGCCCTCTGCCTGCCCGGCACCCTCGACTCGGCGGCCACCGCGGGCAAGCTCGTGGTCTGCGACCGCGGCGAGAACGCCCGCGCCGAGAAGTCCCAGGTCGTCGCAGACGCCGGAGGCGCCGGCATGGCCCTCGTGAACGTGACCGACGCCGGGCTCAACGCGGATCTGCACGCGATCCCCGCCGTGCACCTGTCCCACACGGAGCGGGACCGGCTGCTCGCCTACGTGAAGACGGACCGCCCGACCGGCCGCATCCTGGCCACGAACGAGGGCACCGCGACCCGCGTGCCCGAGGTCGCCGGGTTCTCCTCGCGCGGGCCGTCGCTGGCGGCGAAGTCCGGCCTGCTCAAGCCGGACGTCTCGGCACCGGGCGTGGACGTCCTCGCGGCCTACTCGCCGGACAACGGCGGCGAGCGGTTCGCCTACTCCTCCGGCACCTCGATGTCCTCCCCGCACATCGCGGGCCTGGGAGCGCTTCTGAAGCAGGCGCGCCCGGATCTGAGCCCGATGGGCATCAAGTCCGCCCTGATGACGACGGCGCGCGACCACGCCTCGGCCACCTCGCCCTTCGCGGGCGGCGCCGGGTTCGTCGACCCGCTGAAGGCACTGGACCCGGGCCTGGTCTTCGACTCGGACCAGCAGGACTGGTACGACTACCTCGCCGGCCAGGGCATCGCGTGGTCGAACACGGGTGAGCCGGTCTCGGAGCACCCCATCCCGGCCGCCGAGCTGAACGTCCCCTCCCTGGCGATCAGTGAGCTGTACGGCTCGCAGACCGTCACCCGCACCCTGAAGAACGTGGGCGGCAACAACGGCACCTGGACCGCCCACGTGGAGGGGCTCCAGGGCCTCGACGTCGCCGTGTCCCCGAACGTCATCCGGCCGACGCGCGGCAGCGAGCAGGACGTGGCGATCACCGTCACCGCCGCAGGTGCGCCCGCGGGCCAGTGGGCCACCGGCCACGTGGTGTGGTCCGGCCCCGCCGGCAAGCAGGTCCGGATCCCCGTGGTGGTGCGCCCCGGCATCGCCGACGCACCGGCCGCGATCACCGTGGCCCGCGACGCGGACACGCTGGAGCTGCCCGTGGTCTCCGGCATCGACGGCACGCTGTCCACCCGCGTGAACGGGCTCGTGCGTGGTGACCAGTACACCGGCTCCACCGTGCGCCGCGCAGTGTTCGACGCCTCGGACGCGGCTCTCACCGCCCACGACTTCGCGTACCCGCGGGGCTACCCCAAGGTCCGCATCGAGGCGGAGGCCGCGAACCCGGACGTGGATCTGGACATCTACGTGACCAGCTCGTGGTCCAGCTACCCGGTGGCACGGTCGGTCACGCGCGGCACCGGAATGGAGGTGCTGGAGCAGTCGATCATCAGCTCGGCCCCGCAGCACAGGATCTACGTGGTGGCCAAGCCCGGCGCGGACCTGAAGGACTCCGACGCGCCGATCGACTACACCCTGCGCGTGTTCTTCCCGAAGGACGGAGACGCGGGGAACCTCGTGTTCGACCCGGCGTCCGCGGACGTGAAGCCCGGGGCGGAGCACGTCTTCCAGGGCACCCTGACCACGGACGGCACGAGCGTGTACCTGGGCACCGTGGACATCCTCCACGGCAGCACGGTCGTCGACTCCACGAAGATCCGCGTGGAGTGACCGGTCCCGGCGACGGCTGCCGGGCCTGAGGACGGGGCGGTCTCCCAGCGGAGGCCGCCCCGTCGTCGTCCGCACGCCCGCTCCGCCCGACGCCCGCGCACTACCCTGGGTCCCATGCCTGAGACCCCCGCCGCCCCGACGCCGCAGCCCGCCTCCGGTGCCCCCGCGCATCCCTCGCAGTTCGGCTTCGAGGTGACGCACCGGCTGGAGACCGGCGGTGCGGACGGCGCCCCGCTCGGGCGCACTGGCGTGATCACCACGCCGCACGGGCGGATCCAGACGCCGGCGTTCATCCCCGTCGCGACGCAGGCCTCGGTGAAGGCCGTGCTGCCCGAGTCCATGGCGGAGCTCGGCGCGCAGGCGCTGCTGGCCAACGCGTATCACCTGTACCTGCAGCCCGGTGACGACCTCCTGGACGAGGCCGGCGGCCTCGGCGCGTTCATGAACTGGCCCGGGCCGACCTTCACGGACTCGGGCGGCTTCCAGGTGATGAGCCTCGGCTCGGGCTTCAAGAAGGTCATCGACATGAAGGGCCCCGGCGCGCCCGAGGGGCAGGGCGCCGACGACGCCGTCGCCCCCGGCAAGGAGCGCCTGGCCAACGTCGACGACGACGGCGTCTGGTTCAAGTCCCACCTCACCGGGGACCGGCACCGGTTCACCCCCGAGGTGTCCGTGGGCATCCAGCACAACCTTGGCGCGGACATCATGTTCGCCTTCGACGAGCTGACCACCCTGCACAACTCCCGCGGCTACCAGGAGGAGGCGCTCGAGCGCACCCGCCGCTGGGCCCAGCGCTGCCTCGACGAGCACGCCCGCCTCACCGGGGTGCGCGCGGCGCGGCCGTACCAGGCGCTGTTCGGCGTGATCCAGGGGGCCCAGTACGAGGACCTGCGCCGCAAGGCCTGCCGCGACCTCGCGGCGATGCGGGCCGAGTTCCCGGCCGCGGGGGAGCTCGACGGCGTGGCCTCCGGCTTCGACGGCTACGGCGTCGGCGGGGCCCTGGAGAAGGAGAACCTCGGGACCATCGTGGGCTGGTGCGCGCAGGAGCTGCCCGAGGACAAGCCGCGCCACCTGCTGGGCATCTCCGAGCCCGACGACCTGTTCACCGCCGTCGAGAACGGCGCCGACACCTTCGACTGCGTCTCCCCCACCCGGGTGGCCCGCACCGGCGCGTTCTACACCCGCGACGGGCGCTACAACCTGCCCGGGGCGAAGTACCGCCGCGACTTCGGGCCGCTGGATCCCGAGTGCGACTGCTACACGTGCGCCCACTACTCCCGCGCGTACCTGCGGCACCTGTTCAAGGCGAAGGAGATGGTGGCGCACACGCTCCTCTCCATCCACAACGAGCGGTTCACGGTCTCGCTCGTGGACCGGATCCGCGCGGCCATGCAGGACGGCACGCTCGCGGAGCTCAAGGCCGAGACCCTCGGCCGGTACTACGCCCCGAAGGGCTGAGCGGTGCTGGGTGCGCCGGCACGCTTCGGCGGGCGCGAGCCAGACGTTTCTGCTGTTCTGAGGGGGCTGTCAGGACCGATTCGTCTGGCTCAGCGCCGCGCGGACGCGTGGGGGACGTGAGCCAGACGATTCAGCGGCTCCTGCACAGGGCCGCCGACCCGGCTCGCCCTCCACGGCCCTCGCGGTCGCGGCGCCGGGGCCGCCCATGGAAGGAGAAGGTGGCGGCATGGTCGCCCCTCCTCCGCACGACGACGCCACCCTCAGCCCCGTCTTCCCGGTCGCCGCGGGGCTGCAGGCCGGCCTGACGGCCTCGCAGCTGCGCGGCCCCCGGTTCGACGCCCCGCACCACGGGCTGCGGCACACCGCCGGGGGTCAGCCCTCACTGGCCGACGTCGTCCGCGCCCTCCAGCGGACGAACCCCGGCACCGCGGCCACCCACGCCACCGCCGCTCGCCTCTGGGGGATGTGGCTGCCGCGGCAGTGGGAGCGCGGCCCCATCCATCTGGCGCGCACGCGGGCCGAGGGCAGGGCGCCGCGCCGCAGCGGCGTCGTCGGGCATGAGCTGCACCCGCAGGACCCCGTGCTGGTGCGCTCGGGGGTGCGGATCACGACGCCGGCCGCCACCTGGGCGGCGCTGGCGCAGCTGGGTCTGCCATTGGCCGACGTCGTCGCCGCCGGGGACAGCCTGCTGCAACGGGCTGACGGCCCGGCGGGCCGGCGTCACCCCGGCGAGCATCCGCGGTGCACCGTGCGTGATCTGGAGGCGGAGGTGCTCCGGGTGCGCGGGAGGCGAGGGACGCGGACCCTGCGGGCGGCCCTGCCGCTGCTCAGGGACGGCGCGGATTCGAGGGCCGAGACGCTCCTGCGACTGGCGCTGACCGACGCGGGTGTGCCGGATCCGGAGGTGAATCCGCTGCTTCTGCTGCGTGACGGGTCCACCGTCCGGCCGGACCTGGTGTGGCGGGAGGCCCGCGTCTGCGTGCAGTACGAGGGCGATCATCACCGGACGGACCCGCAGCAGTGGCGCCGTGACATCGAGCGCGACCGCCGGATGCAGGCCGAGGGGTGGATCGTGCTGCGCGTGGCCGCCAGCGTCTTCACTCGGCGCGGCCTCACCGCCCTGCTGCGCGACCTCGCCGCCCACCTGCGGCTCCCTCTGCCTGCGTGAGCCAGATGAATCGGCCGCCGAGCCAGACGAATCGGCGGCAGGGGGGCGTGCGTACCAGCAGAAATCTCTGACTCACGCCGCCGCCCCCGCTCGCATCATCTCACACGAACGCGCCGACCCCCGTGATCTCGCGGCCGATGATCAGCCCCTGCACGGTCTCGGTGCCCTCGTAGGTGTGGATCGCCTCGATGTCCGCGAAGTGGCGGGCCACCTCGTTCTGGATGAGGATGCCGTTGCCACCGAGCAGGTCGCGCGCGTTCGCGGCGATGGATCGCGCGGCGCGCGTCGCCGAGTACTTGGCCAGGGACGCCATCGGCCCGGTGAGCCGCCCCTCGTCCTCGAGCCGGGTCGCACGCAGCACGAGCAGCTGCACCTGGGTGAGCTGGGAGAGCATCTCGGCCAGGCGGGTCTGCACGCTCTGGGCCGCCGCCAGCGGCCGGCCGAACTGGACGCGCTGCCCCGCGTAGTGCACCGCCGCCTCGTAGCAGCCCACGGCCTTCCCGAGGGCGGACCACGCGACCCCCACGCGCGTGGCGAAGAGGACGCGGGAGGTGTCCTTGAAGGAGCGGGCCTCGGGCAGGACGTCGGCGTCGGGCACGAACACGCCGTCGAGGGTGATGTGGGCCTGGTCGATGGCCCGCAGCGCGACCTTGCCCTTGATGACCTCGGCCGTGTAGCCCTCGGACTCCTGGCGCACGATGAACCCGCGGACCTTCTCGTCCTCGGCGCTGCGCGCCCACACCACGGTCACCCCGCCGGCGGCCCCGTTGCCGATCCACTTCTTGTGCCCGTGCAGCCGCCAGCCGCCGTCGACGCGCTCGGCGCGGGTCTCCAGCGAGACCGAGTCGGAGCCGTGGGTCGGCTCCGTGAGCGCGAAGGCGCCGTAGAGCTCGCCGCGCGCCATGGCCGGCAGGTGCTCGGCACGCTGCTCCTCGCTGCCGCACAGCTGGATCGAGCGCATGGCCAGACCGCCCTGCACGCCCATCATCGTGGCGATCGAGCCGTCCAGGCGCGAGAGCTCCATCATGGCCAGGCCCGCTGCAACGCGGGAGACGTCGGGCAGCCCGTCCACGGGGACGCCGTCGCGCAGCAGGTCGGCCTGCCCCAGGCGGGCCACGAGGTCCAGCGGGTACTCGTGGCGGTCCCACGCCTCCCGGATCCGGGGCAGCACGTCCGGCTCGAGCGCGAAGGCGCGGGCCCGACGCCACACATCCTTCTCGGCGTCGGAGACGTCCGCGAGCGCGAGGTAGAAGTCGGTGTCCAGCGGCGTGGCGACGTCGTACTCGGGCTCGACGGTGGGCAGGGTCTCGGTCATGGTGGCCTCCCGGGCGGGGTCGGAGAGATGGGTGTGTCCGCCATCACCCTACACCAACTGACACGCCATCTCACAGAATCAGACGCAGTCTCACCTCCTCTCCGCGCCCGTGGCACCATGGCCCGCATGACGACGCCCGCCGAGGACACCCTCACCGCCCTGATCCACCTGCTGGACCGCGAGGGCTACGACGCCGTCACGGCCGACCAGCTCGCCCGCCAGGCCGGCATGAGCCGGGCCAGCTTCTTCCGCCACCTCGGCGGGAAGGAGGAGGTGGTCTTCGCCGACCACGCGGCGCTGCTCGCCCGCCTGGACGACTTCCTGCGCGGCACCTCCCTCGGCGTGCGGGAGGCCCTGGAGGAGGCGGTCCTCCAGGTCTTCCGGCATCACACCGCCGATCCGGACCGGGCCCGGGCGCGCTCCCGCCTGCTGCGCGGCTCCCAGGCGCTGCGCACGCGCGAGCTGCTCACCTCGCACCGCTACACGGAGCTGTTCTCCGGCTGGCTCGCCACGGCCCTGCCGGACACGCCCGCGCGCGGCGGGGTCGCCGTCGGGCTGGCGGCGGCCGTGGTGGCCGTCCACAACCGCGCCCTGCGGGCGTGGCTCCACGCCCCGGCCGACGACGCCGAGGCCGGCCTGCGCGCGGACCTCGCGGAGGTCATCGCGCGGCTCACGGCCGAGCCGGCCGAGGCCGAACGAACGCTCGCCGCCGTGCGCCGACTCGTGGGCTGACGCCCCGCCCTCAGCGGCCGGCGACCTGCGCGTTCTCCGCCCCGAACGCGGGCGGGTAGCGGAACTCGCCGGCCGGCACCTCCGCGCCGTCCTGGAGCGTGAGGATCTGCAGCGCCTCGGGTTGACGCGCGAAGGCCGCGTGCACGCCGTGCTCGGAGGCCCGGTGGAAGCCGAACTTCGCGTAGTACTCGGGCCAGCCGTAGACCACCACGACCTCCTCGCCGTCGGCCTGGGCCTTCTGGAGCAGAGCGTTGACGAGCGCGGTGCCGGCGCCCTCGCCCTGGTGCTCGGGCAGGACGCCGTGCGGGGCGAGGGCGATCACCTCGGCGTGGTCGATGTGGGCCCGGACCAGGGTGCCGTAGCCCATCGGGTCCGACTGCAGGTCCGTGCCGGGGATCGCGGCGGTCATGGCCACGAGGGAGTACTGGGGCAGCCAGCCCTCCGCGCCGCCGGCGAGCGCCTCGACGAGGTCGGCCTCGGCCGTGGACGCGAAGGCGAGCTCGGCGATCTGGCGGACGGCGCGGCGGTCGGCCGGATCGTCGTGATCGGCCTCGCGGGTGGACCAGCGGTGGCCGAGATCCTGGCCGGCAGGGACGTGGGCGGTGCGGTGGCCGGGGGTCTGGGTGCTGTTCTGCTCGGCGCTCATGCGCTCACCGTAGCCAGGGTGTGACCCCGGATACAGAGACGGCGCCCTGCGTCACGCTCGTGACGCGGGCGCCGTCGCCTCCTCTGGCCGGGGGCGGGCTCAGTCGATCTGCAGCTCGCCCATCGGGCCGAAGCCCTCCGCACCGACCTGCTCGGAGATGATCTGGGGCGTGCTCGCCAGCAGCGGGCGCATCGCGTCCAGGCCCTCCTGGAAGTGCGGGGACGCGACGTGGGCCTGCGCACCCTCGTCCGTGAACCCCTCGATCAGGAGGTACTCGTTGGGGCCGCCTTCCACCGGGCGGTACCACTCGAAGAACAGGTTGCCGGGCTCAGAGCGCACGTCCGCGGTGTACTTCGCGACGGCGTCCATCCACTCGTCGGCACGCTCGGGCTGGACGGTGAACTTCAGGTTGATGAGGATCATGCCGTCCATTCTGGCCCACCCGGGACGGCCGCGGCACGGCCTCGCGTCCGCCGGTCGCGGAACCGCCGGGCCAGCAGCCACAGGCCCACGACGACGGCGACCACCAGCACGGCGACCAGCACCGGCAGGAACAGCGCGGCCGCGACGAGGCCGGCCGCCGAGACGTCCTCGGCCGCCGAGAGCACGGGCGCGGCGGCCCCCACCGTGACCGTGTCGGCTCCCACGACCGTCTGGACGACGTCGTTGACCGCGTCCACCCCGGGGATCTTGTCCGCGACGAGCTCGAGCGCGAGCAGGGCGCCGAGGATCCAGAGGGAGGCGTCGGCGGCGAGCCACGTCCAGCCCGCGGGCAGGTCGACGAGCCCCGTGAACCGGTCCAGCAGACCCAGGGCGAGCAGGGGGATGTAGGCGTTGAGCCCGGCCGAGGTGGCCAGGCCCGTGCCGGTGAGCAACTCGAGCACGTCCGTCCCCGTCCTTCGCGGGTCGCTCGGGGCGCCCGGGCGGACGCTCCGGGTCCGAGGACCCTCGTTCCCCGGTGAACACCGCCGGCCGTCGGGCGCTTCCCGTCCGGGGTCGGTCCTACCATGGGCGCATGCCCCAGACCGCTCACTCCCCCCAGCACTCCGCCTCCACCCCCGCGCTCGCCCTGACCATCGCCGGGTCCGAGGCCACCGGCGGCGCCGGCGCCCAGGCCGACCTCAAGACGTTCCAGGAACTCGGCGTCTTCGGCATCGTGGCGCTGACCTGCATCGTCTCCTTCGACCCGGAGGACGACTGGAACCACCGCTTCTTCCCCGTGCCCACCGAGATCCTCCAGCAGCAGCTCGACGCCATCCAGGGCGACTACCCGGAGCGGCTGCGCACCGTGAAGCTGGGCATGCAGGGCTCCCCGGAGGTCATCCGCACCTCGGCCGCGGCCCTTCGCCGCGCCGAGTGGGACCACGTGGTCCTGGACCCCGTGCTCATCTGCAAGGGCCAGGAGCCGGGCCACGCCCTGGACACGGACCAGGCGCTCAAGGCCGAGCTGCTGCCGCTGGCCACCTTCACCACCCCGAACCACTTCGAGACGGAGCAGCTCTCCGGCATGACCGTGCGCTCGGTCGAGGACCTGACGGCGGCCGCTCGGCGCATCCACGAGATCTCCGGCGCGGCCGTCCTGGCCAAGGGCGGGATGCACCTGCCCGGCCCGGACGCCGTGGACGTGTTCGTGGACGGGGACACCGTGGAGGTGCTCTCCGCCCCGAAGATCGGCCAGTCCGGCGTCTCTGGTGCGGGCTGCTCGCTCGCCGCCGCCGTCACCGCCGAGTTGGCCAAGGGTGCCACCACGCTCGAGGCCGCGCGCCGCGCCAAGGAGTTCGTGCGAGCCGGCATCGCGCAGGCGGTGGAGGGCCGCACGCCGTTCGCCGCCCTGTGGCAGGGCGGCCTGCGCTCCGCTTGAGCGCGCACGTGGGCCGCTGACTCGTCCTGAGCCGGGCGGTGCGCCACACTGGGGGCATGAAGCTCCCCTCCCCCGCCCCTTCCGTCCCCGGCGAGGTCCACCACTCGGCGTCGTCCGTTCCCGTCGACGACGCGGAGGCCGTCGTCCCCGCGTTGCGCCAGCGCGCCCTCGCCCCGGGCGGCCGGCTCTACGGGCTGGCGGCGGCGGCCGCGGTCGGCGGGCTCACCCTGTTGGATCCGCACGCCCGCCGAGGGCGCGAGCGCCGGGCCCTCGCAGAGCTCGAGGCCGCCGTCAGCGGCACGTTCCTCGCGGCCGAGACCGCCGGCGCCCTCCACACCGCCGCGATCGCCGACGGCGAGGTGGCCCCCTCCCCCGCCGCGCGTGCCCTGCGCGGGCTCGGCGGGCTGGCCGTCGGCGGCGCGGTCGCGGCGGTCGCGCTGCGTGCCACCGGCCTGAACGACCGGATCGACGGTGCCCTGGTGCGCGGGCTCCAGCGGGTCGGCGTCCCCGCCCCGCGCGTCGCGCTGGCCGCAGCGGCCTCCCTGGCGATGCTGCTGGCCAACGAGGACGCCCGCCGGACCCGCCGCGACGCCGTCGAACTCGCCGTCACCGGCCCCGCTGGCCTGGACGAGGACACGGTCGACGAGGTCGAGCCCGAGGCCACCGCCGAGCTGCCGGTGGAGGTGCGCGTGCTGCTCGAGACCCTGCTCGACCCGGCGCTGGCCGAGGGCCGGGACCTGCCCGGGGCTGAGGCGCTGCGCTCCCAGCTGCCGCACGCGCGCACCGTCACCTCGGTGGCCGAGGCCATCCGTGAAGCCGGCGAGGTCCCGGACTGGGTGCCGCTCGTCGTCGAGACCGACGACGACATCCGTCGCGCGGTGCCGAACGACTGCGTCTGGCCCGTCCGCGGCCGCTTCGCCTCCGGCTCCGCGGGAGGGCACGAGCTCGAGCTGCGCCTGCAGGTGATCGACGGGGAGATCGGCGCCCTGACGGTGACCCTGCCCGCGGACGCCGAGGCGGACAGCGACGCCTGGGACGCGTTCCAGGAGATCGAGTCCTTCCCCGGCGTCGAGGACCTGACCTTCCACGTGGACGGCGACCGGCGGGCCTGACCCGGGCCCTCCCGGGGCCCGTCCAGCCCGGCCCACTACAGTGGGGACCCGCCCGACGTCGTCGATCCCCCTCCCGGAGAGTTCCCGCCATGACCACCCCCGCCCCGGTCGCGTCCGCCGCCCGTGCCCGTCGCCGCGCGACCCGTTCCGGCCCCCGCCCGCAGCTGCGCATGGGACTGAACGGGTTCCTCGTGGCCTGGCTGCTGCCCAACCTCGTGATGGCCGCCGTGGTGGCGATCCTGGCCGTGGTCCCGGGGCTGCAGGCCTTCGGCAGCCTGACACCGCTGCTGACGGTGGTCGGGATCGCCGGGCTGGTGGTGGGGCTGCCGCTGTGCCTGCTCGTGAACTGGGCGTTCCGGCACGTGCTCAACCAGTGGGTCCACGTGTTGGCGTACGCGCTGATCGGCATGCTCTACGGCCTGGTGGTGCTCACGCAGGGCGCGGCGGGCATCCTGCCGATGCTCATCCCGGTGATCGGCTTCCCGGCCGCCGTGCTCATGGCCCTGGGCCGGACGGCGGCCCGTCCCCTCGTCCGCACGGTCACCCCGGAGCCGTCGCCCGCCGAGCCGGCCTGAGCACGCCCGACAACGAGAAAGGACGATGGCCGGATGGCCATCGTCCTTCTCGGAACCGCGTCCGGGGCCCGCATCCCCTCAGGCATGTATCCCGGCTCGTGATTCGCACTGTGCACCGTCTCAATGGGGCATGACCCACTCTAGGAGGGACGACGGCGCCCCCGACAGTGGCGAAAGGTGCAGACTTTCGGGCTCTGATGTGAGGCAGATCACATGGGTCTGGTCCGCCGCTGCGGCGGCGTCGGCCTCGTCAGACGGACCTGGGGAGCACCGCGCGCACCCGCCACCCCCAGCCCCCCGGCCCGGCCTCGATCGTGCCGCCGAAGGTGGCCACGCGATCCCGCATGGAGTTCAGGCCCACACCGGAGGAGTTCCACTGCGGCGGGCCGGACCGCTCGGTGACGGTGTTCTCCACCTCGATCACCACCTCCGACCCCGCGTCGCGGAGTTCGATGCACACGCGCGCGCCCTCGCCGGCGTGCTTGGCGACGTTCGTGGTGGCCTCTTGGAGCACCCGGTGCAGGGTGGAGCGCACGGAGATCGGCATCGCGCTCTGGTCGCAGCGGACGTCCGTCACCACCGTCATTCCGAGACTGCGCAGCTCCTCGGCCAGGCGGGCCACGGACAGCACCGGATCCGCGGACGTCGCCCCGTCCGCGCCCCCCGCGGCGCCCGGCTCACCGCTCGGGTCCACGATCCCGTCCTCCTGGAGGATGGAGAGCATGCGCCGCAGGTCCCGCAGCGCGTCCTTCGCGGAGTCGCCCACCACATCCAGCACGCCCTGAGCCGCCTCCGGAGTGCCGAGGTAGCGTGCCGTCCGGGCCTGCATCGAGATGATCGTGAGGTTGTGCGCGACCACGTCGTGCAGGTCGCGGGCCAGGGAGCGACGCTCGGCCTCGGCGGCCAGCCGGGCCCGCTCCTCCGCCTCGAACACCCGGTGGCGATCCCGTTCCCGCCGGGCCAGGCTCTCGCGGATGAAGAGCCCGCCGCCGAGGCCCATGGACATGAGCAGCAGGATGAACCACGTCGCGTTCGACTGACCCACCGCGAACGGCTGGGCGACGCCCCAGGTCAGTGCCAGGACGGCGGCCGTGACGACGAACCCCCAGGAACGGGCGGTCGCCGCGACGGCCCCGAGGACCACGGGCGCGACGACGGCGAAGAGCACCTCGGAACCGCCGACGACGGTCGCGACGGCCCCGGGCAGGAGCAGGGCGAAGCCCACCGTGCTGCGCCACCACTGGGCGAGGAAGGCGCTGGTCGCCGACGCGATGGCGATCCCGTCCAGGACCGGGATGACGCCGTGGCCCGGGCCGAACAGACCGATGTCGGACGCGGTCGAGGCGAGCAGGAAGGCCGACCCGAAGGCGAGGTAGACGCGGCTCAGCGGCGCCGCGGCCCAGAACTCGCCCCACCGCAGGCTGCGCGGCTGACGCCACGTCGAGGAGCGGCGCGCCCGGGAGGGCACGCCGCTCCGGACGGAGGGGGTCGATGGGCTCGAATCAGGCATCGGGGGCGGACCGCCCCGGGGTCAGTCGCACCAGATGCCGAAGTGGCGGCACGTCCACTCCGCAGTGCCTTTGCCGAGGCCCAGGGTCGTGACGACGTCGTCCTCGGCCGAGGCCGCCGAGGCGGCGGCGGCCGGAGCGCCGACGAGGGTGGAGGCGAGCAGGAGAGCGGAAGCGAGGAGAGCGCGAGTCTTCATGGCCCCAGTATGTATGACGCCCGTCACAAATGGTGCACGCCGCGCACAGGCCGCGCCGCGGCATGGCGCAGATGACGGCCGGCGGGCACCCCGGCCTCGCCCCGACGCCGACAAGGTGGCATGCGCCACAGCACCGGTTACGCTGACCTGCGTGTCCGAAGAGCTGCGCATCCTGATCGCCGACGACCAGCCGCTCATGAGCGGCGCGCTCCGCGTGCTCGTCGACTCTGCCCCCGGCATGACCTGCGTGGGTGTGGTCGCCAACGGCGTCGAAGCCGTGGAGGCGTGCGCCGCCATCGAGCCGGACGTGGTCCTGATGGACATGCAGATGCCCCTGATGGACGGGGTGGAGGCCACACGCCGGATCAAGGACACCCACCCCGCGATCCGGGTCCTGGCGATCACCACGTTCACGTCCGAGGACTACCTCGTGCCGGCCCTGCGCGCCGGAGCGGGCGGCTACCTCCTCAAGGACGCGGAGCCGCCGGCCATCCTGGGCGCCATTCAGGCCGTCCATCGCGGCGAGTCCGTGCTCTCCCCCGCCGTGGCGACCAAGCTGCTCGCCTCGATCGAGCGGGACCGGCCGACGGTGGGCCCCACCTCGGTGCAGCCCGGCAGCCCCGACGGCTCCGACCTCACCGAGCGGGAGCTGGGCGTGCTGCGGCTGCTGGCCCGGGGCCAGTCGAACCCGGAGATCGCCGCCAACCTCTTCGTCTCCGAGTCCACGGTCAAGGCCAACCTCACGCGGATCATGGCCAAGCTGGAGGTCCGCGACCGCGTCCAGCTGATCATCCGGGCGGCCCAGCTCGGGCTCGTCACCCTCGCCCTGGACTGAGCGCGGCGAGGTCAGCCGCGGGCCGCGATCTCGTTGCGCCGCGTGTTGAGGTCCTTCAGGACCTGCATCCCGTGCTCCACCACCGGGTCCGCCTCGGCCAGGAGCGAGTCCTTGGCCGGGCCGTAGGCGAGGTCGGCGAACGTGCCGTTCTCCGGGTCGAGGGCCCGGACCTCCTGCTGCACCAGGCGCACCTGGTCCAGGCCGGCCGCGTACTCCACCGATCGCTCGTCGATCTTCGTCAGGGACGCCTCCGCGTCCTCCGGGATCTGCTCCAGGGCGAACTGGGCCTCGTAGAGCAGGTTCTGGTACGTGCAGGGCTCCTCGATGTCGTAGAGCCCCACGCCACGGCCCACGGCCTCCTGATTGGCCTGGGCGATCTCCTCCGCCAAGCGCTCGCTGACGGCGACCTCCGTGGGGGCGCCCATGCCGGCCTCCGCCATGGCCACGTTGACGGTGCCGCCGCCGATCGAGATGACCGCGCTCTCCATCCCCTCGGGCGCGCCCTCGTCCGAGGTGGTCATGCTCGCGGTCGCCCCCTGCGGCAGCCGATCACGCAGCCAGGCGTAGGACTCCTCCCCCATGCAGAGGTTGGGGCCGACCTTGAGGCCCTCCGGGTTGCGGCCCGCGCTCGTGACGCCGGCGAGGACCACGGTCCGCTCGGTGCCGCCTTGGTTCACCACCACGGTGTTGCCGTCCAGCACGGTGACGATGTCCACGCGGGCGGCGTCGGCGGCCACGCCGCGGAGGACGGTGACGATGCCCAGCAGGAGCAGGACGGCGGCGACGGCGAGGAAGACCAGCAGCCCCTTCAGGGGGACCCGGGCACGGGCGGCGACGTGAGTCATGCGGACTTCCTGCAGGTGGACGGCGGGACGGGGGGCCGCGACGACGGCCCGGAGCCCGAGTCTAGCGAAGGGCCCCGGGACCGCCGAGCGGCGGGCCGAGGGACGGCTGCGTCGGGCTCAGCGCTCCCGGCGGTAGAACGGCGTGGCCACCACGGTGAACGGCTCACCGCGGCCGCGCAGGTCCACCTGCAGGGACGTGCCCTCGGCGGCCACGTCGCGGCGGACGCGGGCCAGGGCGATGGGGTGTCCGAGGGTCGGGCTGGGGGCGCCCGAGGTCACCTCGCCCACCCGCTCGCCGGACTCGTCCAGCACGGCGTAGCCGTGCCGGGCGGCACGCCGGCCCGCACCCTGCAGCCCCACGACGACCTCCTCGACGTCGTCCTTGCCGACCAGCGCGGACCGGCCGACGAAGTCGGCCTCCTTGCTCGCGGGCACCGCGAAGCCGACGCCGGAGGCGTGCGGCTGGTGCCCGGTGTCCAGCTCGTTGCCGTAGAGCGGCATGCCCGCCTCGAGGCGCAGCGAGTCCCGCGAGGCGAGCCCGCACAGCGTCAGTTCCACGCCCGCCTCGTCCGCGGCCGAGAGCATCGTGTTCCACACGGCGGAGCCGCGGTCACCGGCCTCGGCGGTGGAGGCGGCGGGCAGGAACAGCTCGAAGCCGTCCTCACCGGTGTAGCCGGTGCGGGCGACGACGGCGGTGACGTCGCCGGCGTCCGTGGGCACGGTCAGGGTCAGGTGGCCGTAGTACTTCAGCTCGGCCAGCTGCGCCGCGGCCTCGGGCATGGCCCGGGCAAGGATCGTCTCGGCCTGCGGGCCCTGCACGGCCACGAGGGCGGTGGTCGAGGACTCGTCCTCGACGACGGCGTCCCAGCCCGACGCCCGCTGGTTCAGGGCGGTGTGGACCGCGGCGATGTTGCCCGCGTTGGGCACCACCAGGTAGTCGGGCTCGGAGCCGGCCTCGCCGTCGTCCATCCGGTAGACGATCGTGTCATCCAGGATGGTGCCGGCGTCCGTCAGGCACAGGGCGTACTTGGCGCGGCCGGGCTTCAACGTGGAGAGCACGCTCGAGAGGGCGTAGTCCAGCATGGCCCCGGCCTCCGGGCCGGTGACCCGGATCTCGCCCATGTGGGAGAGGTCGAACAGGCCTGCGGAGGTGCGGACGGCCTTGTGCTCGGCCAGCTCGGAGCCGTACTTCAAAGGCATGTTCCAGCCCCCGAAGTCCGTGAACGTGGCGCCCGCGGCCTCGTGGACCGGGTGCAGCGGGGAGTTGCGCGTCGAATCGCTCATGGGGTGATCCTCTCAGTCCTCGTCGGCGGTGTCGGCCACGGCGTCCTCGAACGCCTCGGGCGGCGGGCACGAGCACACGAGGTTGCGATCGCCGTAGGCGCCGTCGATGCGGCCCACCGGCGGCAGGTACTTGTCCAGACGCAGGCTCGGCACCGGCGTGCCCGCCTGGGCGCGCGAGTAGGGGCGGTCCCATTCGTCGGCCATCAGGACGTTGAGGGTGTGCGGGGCGCGGCGCAGGACGGAGTCCGCCACGGTCTCCGGGGTGACGGCGGTGATCTCGGCGTGGATGGCCTCCATGGCCTCGATGAACCGCTCGATCTCCTCGAGGTCCTCGGACTCGGTGGGCTCCACCATGAGCGTGCCCGCCACGGGGAACGCCAGGGTCGGGGCGTGGAACCCGTAGTCGATGAGGCGCTTGCAGACGTCCTCGGCGGTCACGCCCGTGCGGGCCGTGAGCTCGCGCAGGTCGAGGATGCACTCGTGCGCCACGAGGCCGTCGTTGCCCGTGTACAGCGTCGGGTAGAGGGGCGCGAGGCGGCGGGAGATGTAGTTGGCGCCCAGCAGCGCGTGCTCGGTGGCGGAGCGCAGGCCCTCGGCGCCCATCAGGTGGATGTAGGCCCAGGAGA
Source organism: Micrococcus sp. KRD128 (assembly GCF_017168395.1). Classification (NCBI taxonomy): domain Bacteria; kingdom Bacillati; phylum Actinomycetota; class Actinomycetes; order Micrococcales; family Micrococcaceae; genus Micrococcus; species Micrococcus sp. KRD128. Next base: position 131,128 of record NZ_JABFAX010000008.1, read on the forward strand.
TGGGCAGCACGCCGGCCGAGCCGTGCGGGGCCGCGGTCATCAGGGCCTCGCGGGAGGGCAGGTACGGCACCAGGTGCTCGCCCACCGCCACGGGGCCCACGCCCGGGCCCCCGCCACCGTGCGGGATGCAGAACGTCTTGTGCAGGTTCAGGTGGGAGACGTCTCCGCCGAACTCGCCCGGCTGGGCCAGGCCCACGAGCGCGTTGAGGTTGGCGCCGTCGATGTACACCTGGCCGCCCGCGGCGTGCACCGTGGCGCAGACCTCCTTGACGTCGGCGTCGTAGACGCCGTGCGTGGAGGGGTAGGTGATCATGATGGCCGCGATGCGGCCCTCGTTCGCCGCGATCTTGGCGTCCAGGTCGGCGGCGTCGATCGTGCCGTCGTCGGCGGTGGCGACGACGACGACCTTCAGCCCCGCCAGCACGGCCGAGGCCGCGTTGGTGCCGTGGGCGGAGGCCGGGATCAGGCAGATGTCCCGCTCACCCTCACCGCGGGCCAGGTGGTACTGACGGATGGCCCACAGGCCCGCGAACTCGCCCTGCGAGCCGGCGTTCGGGGCCACCGAGACGCCCGCGTAGCCGGTGATCTCGGCGAGCTTGGCCTCCAGGTCCGTGATCAGGAACCGCCAGCCCTCGGTCTGGTGGTCGGGCGCGAACGGGTGGATGGAGCAGAACTCGGGCCAGGAGATGGCCTCCATCTCCGCGGTGGCGTTGAGCTTCATGGTGCACGAGCCCAGCGGGATCATGGTGCGGTCCAGCGCCAGGTCGTAGCCGGAGAGGCGGCGCAGGTAGCGCAGCATCTTCGTCTCCGAGTGGTGGGTGTTGAACACCGGGTGCGTCATGAACGCGGAGGAGCGGCGCAGCGCCTCCGGCACGGCCGGGGTGGCCACGGCGCCCTCGTGCGCGGAGGCCGGCAGGGAGCCCGCGTCCAGGCCGAACGCCGTCAGGACGGCCACGAGGTCGGCGTCGACGGTGGTCTCATCGGCCGCGATCCGCAGGGTGTCCGCGTCCACCAGGCGCAGGTTCACGCCGTTCTCCTCGGCGGCCTGCAGGACCTGCTCGGCCCGGCCGGGCACGCGGACGGTGATCGTGTCGAAGAAGTGCTCCTCGGCGACCTCGACGCCGCCGGCCCGCAGCGCCTCCGCCAGGCGGACGGCCTGGGCGTGGGCGTGGCGCGCGATGCGGGCGATGCCCTGGGGGCCGTGGTAGACGGCGTACATCGAGGCGACGATCGCGAGCAGCGCCTGGGCGGTGCAGATGTTGGACGTGGCCTTCTCGCGCCGGATGTGCTGTTCGCGCGTCTGGAGGGCGAGGCGGTAGGCGGGCTTGCCGGCGTCGTCGTGGGAGACGCCCACGAGGCGGCCCGGCATGCTGCGCTGCAGGCCCTCCTTCACGGCCATGTAGGCGGCGTGGGGGCCGCCGAAGAACAGGGGCACGCCGAAGCGCTGCGTGGAGCCGACGGCGATGTCCGCGCCCTGCTCCCCGGGCGGGGTGATCAGGGCGAGGGAGAGGATGTCCGCCGCGACGGTCACGAGGGCGCCGGCCTCCTTGGCCTGCGCGATGACGGCGGCGTGGTCGTGGATGCGGCCGGAGTCGCCGGGCTGCTGCAGCACGACGCCGCACAGGCCCTTCTCCTCGACCTCGGCGCGGACGTCCTCCGGGATGCCTGCGGAGAGGTCGGCCACGCGCACGTCGATGCCCACGGCCTCGGCGCGCAGGCGCACCACGGAGAGGGTCTGCGGGAAGAGGTCCGCGTCGAGGAGGGTGACGCCGTCGGTCCTGCGGCGGTTGGCGCGGTGCATGAGGAGCACGGCCTCGGCGGCGGCGGAGGCCTCGTCCAGCAGAGAGGCGTTGGCGATGTCCAGGCCGGTGAGGTCCTGGACCATCGTCTGGTAGTTCAGGAGGGCCTCGAGGCGGCCCTGGGAGATCTCCGGCTGGTACGGCGTGTAGGCCGTGTACCAGGCCGGGTTCTCCAGCACCTTGCGGAGGATGACGCCCGGGGTGACGGTGTCCGAGAAGCCCTGCCCGATCATCTGGGTCTTCATGACGTTGCGGCCGGCGATCTCGCGCAGCTGCTCCAGAACCGCGGACTCGGTCAGCGGGGCGGGCAGCTCGAGGGGCTTCGGCTGGCGGATGCCGGCGGGGACGGCGGTGTCCACGAGGGCCTCGAGCGAGTCGTAGCCCAGGGTCTGCAGCATGTGCTCGACGTCCGCGGGGCGCGGGCCGATGTGGCGGGCCACGAAGGGGGCCGAGGCGGTGTCCTTGGGCTCGACGCGCTCGTGGGGCAGCGCGGTCGTGCTCTCGGTGGTCTGGGGGCTGGTCACGGGGTACCTCCGGGGGGATCCTGCCGTGGTCACGGCGTGGGTCTGCTCCTCCCCGCTCTGTCATGGACCTGAGAGTTTCCGACGCCCGGGTGGGCGGCTTGCACCGTCGGTGGTCTCGGTCCGGACGCGGGCGCGGCGGAGTGAGACGCTTTCCAGAGCGCCTGACCCCACGCGGTACGGATGCCTGAGAGATTCCCGGGGAGGGTTTGCTCCTTCGGCGGCCTGCTCACGCGGCCGGCCGGGGCAGGACGCGCGCCGACGCTCTCCCGCGCGGGGCATGCGGCGTGCCGTCAGTATCCCACACGTGTAGGCCGCGTCACAGGGCCGCCGGGAGGGGTCGAGACGGGGCGTGTCGGAGCGCTTTCGTTGACGAAACGGCGGCGTGTCGAAGCGCTTTCGTTCAGGAAACGGGTGACGGGAGGAATGACTCAGTCGCATGCCGTCGGCTCACGACAGTCGGTAAGGGACGTCATTCGGCGGCGCGCGTCATCGCCGGGCCTCAATCCCACAGCCCGGCAAGCCCGCCCAGCTGGTAAACCGCGAGCCCGATGACGACAAGACAGACAAGCCCTCCCAGGGCGTTGGCCAGTGGGCCGTTCCGATGCGAGCCCATCAGCCGACGACTGTTCATCACGACCATCAGGAACACGGCCACGATGGGCAGGAGAAGCCCGTTCGCCGCCTGTGCGATGACGATGACCTCCGTGGGATTCGTTCCCGTCAGGGCAATGACGGCACCGATCGCAAGGACTGCGCCCCACACGATGCGAGCAGGGACGCTGCGCAGATCGGTGTCCTGGCCCAGTGTGCCGGCAATCGCGTACGCCGCGCCGAGCGGGCCAGCTACGGCGGACGTGAACCCGGCCGCGAACATGCCCGCCGCGAACACCCAGCCAGCCGCGTCCCCGAGGAGGGGTTCCAGGGCGGAGGCGAGGTCCCGACCGGTCTCGGCCTGCATGCCCTTGACGTACATCCCACCGAACGCCGTCGCCATCACGGCCAGAGTGATGACACCTCCGACGGAGATCGACACCGCCGTGTCCGTCCTCGCCGCTCGGAGAGATTCCCGCGAATCCAGACCCGGCCCCCATTTCTCCTGCACCAAACTCGCGTGCAGGAAGAGGTTGTAAGGGACCACGGTGGTCCCGATCAGTGCGACCGCCAGCAACGCCGTGCCGGGTGGCAGCCGGGGAATGAACATGCCCATCAAGAGGTCGCCGATCGGAGGCTGAACTAGGACAGCAGTGACGATGAACAGCAGCCCCAATAACCCGACCATGACGGTCAGCACCCGCTCGATCAGTTTGTAGCTGCCCGTCCAGAGCAGAACGCCGATCGTGAGGACGATCCCGATGACGACCACGGGCTGGCTGAGTCCGGTCACACTAGTCAAGGCGAGGGCGGTGCCGACTGTGTCACCGCCGGCGTAGGACGCCCCTCCGATGCCGATCGCCGCGACGACGAGGATCGCCATGACAAGTCGTGCCGGCACCGAGGAGAACACCTCGCGCAGAGCGTGTCCCAGACTCATGCGGGTCGCGAGGCCCAGCCGTCCCGACATCTCCTGCAAGACGATGGTGGCCAAAATTGAGAAGACGACAGCCCAGGCCAGGACGAATCCCTGCTCGGCACCGGTAACGATGGAGGTTGTGATGGTCCCCGGCCCGATGAAGGACGCGGCGATGATTAGCCCCGGACCGAAACGACTAGGCCTCTCGTCTTGGGGCAACACCTCATTGGAGAACCGGCCATCCCTCGCCTGCGTTGCCATTGCGTCTCCTCCATCTCCGGGCCGCATGGGTCAAGATGAAGCGTATGCCAGGTGTGATACACATCATAGTGGATCTGGACTATTTCATCCCATATGAGCCCTCACGTGTTGCCCCTCACAGTCTGAGACGGGCATCCCTACGATGGAGCCAGGGCTACGGCCCCTTGCCCGACCCACAGAGCTCGCCGAAAGGAACGCCATGTACACCCGCAGCCGGAACGACGTCGAGAAGGTCGAGTGGGGCGGAGGCACCTCCGAACGCCTCCTCACCGCGAAGGACGAGATGGGCTTCGCCGTCGCCCACACGATCGTGCGCGCCGGATCGTCCTCGAAGCTCCAGTACCGCAACCACCAGGAGGCCTGTTACTGCATCGCGGGCAACGGCTCCGTGGTGGAGCCGGACGGCACCGTTCACGAGATCACGCCGGGTGTCATCTACGTCCTGCCGGACCACGAGCCGCACGACCTGCGCGGCGGCACCGAGGACATGCACCTGATCTCGGTGTTCAACCCCGCCATCACCGGCGACGAGAAGCACACCCTGTCGGAGGACGGCTACTCCAGCTACTGAGCCCGGGCACGGTGACGGGAGGCGTCGACGACGGCGCCTCCCGCGTCGGCGCCGACGGCGGCGTCCGGTCGTAGGGTGGCGGGGTGCTCAACCTGTGCGCCCCCGAGCGCACCGTGCGCCGCAACACCCACCTGGCGCTGGTGCTGACCGCGATCGCGGGGATCCTCAACTCCGTGGGCTTCGTCGCCGTGGCCACGTACACGTCCCACATGACGGGGATCGTGGCGTCCATGGCGGACGCGGCGGTCCTCCACGCCCCGGGTCTGGTCGGCACGGGCCTGCTCGCGCTGGCCATGTTCATCCTGGGCGCGGTCGTCTGCGCGCTGGTGTTCAACTGGGGCCGGGTCAACGGCCTCCGGTCGCGGTACGCCAACATCCTCCTGCTCGAGGGCGTCGGCATGCTGGTGTTCGGCCTGCTCGCCGAGCACGTCCGCGATGCGCACCGGCCGCTGGTCGTGGTGGCCGTGCTGTGCTTCACCATGGGCCTGCAGAACGCCTTGATCACCCGCATCGGGGCGTGGCCGATCCGCACCACGCACGTGACGGGCATGGTCACGGACATCGGCGTCGAGCTCGGCAAGATCCTGTACCGCAACGGCCCCGGGGCCGCGGCCCCCGTCGTCGGGGAACCGCGGCGCGTGGGACTGCTGGCGCTGCTCGTGGCCCTGTTCTTCCTGGGCGGGGTGGCGGGCGCGGCCGGCTACCTCTGGCTGGGCTTCGAGGTGGTCATCCCGGTGGCCGGCGTGCTGCTGCTCATCGCCCACCGCCCGCTGATCCAGGACCTGCAGGACGCGTGGCTCACACGAAAGCCGAGACACCGGTGAGGGCCCGCCCCACGATCAGGGTGTTCATGCCGTAGGAGCCCTCGTAGGAGTAGATGGCCTCCACGTCCCCCATGATCTTGGCGATCTCGTGCTCCGTGAGCAGGCCGTTGCCGCCGAGGGCGTCGCGGGCGAGCGCCGCCGAGGACCGGGCCAGCCGGGTCGAGGTGGCCTTGGCCATCGCCGCGTGCATCATCTCCATCCGCCCCTCCTGCCGCAGGGCGTCCACCTGGAGCATCATCCCGGCGGAGGCGGCCAGGTTGCCGGCGACCTCGGCGATCTGGGCCTGGATCAGCTGGAACGCGGCCAGCGGGCGGCCGAACTGCTCCCGCCGCAGCGCATAGGAGCGCAGCACGTCCAGCACGCCCATCTGCGCGCCGACGCCCTGCCAGCCGACCCACATGCGCGAGTCGCGCAGCAAGGCACGGGTGGCGGCGAAGGTGGTGGCGCCGGGCAGGATCGCGTCCGCGGGCAGGCGCACGTCCAGGGTGATGTCCGCGTTCTGCATGATCCGCAGGCCCATCTTCCCGCTGATCTTGGTGGCCTCGTAGCCGGGGGTGTCGGTGGGCACCACGAAGCCCTTGATCTCGCCGTCGGCGGTGTCGCGCGCCCAGACGAGCGCGACGTCGGCGATCGTGCCGGCCCCGATCCAGCGCTTGGCACCGCGGATGACCCACTCGTCGCCGTCGCGGGTGGCGGTGGTGGCGAGGCCGCCGGCGATGTCCGAGCCGTGGTCCGGCTCCGTGAGGCAGAACGCGCCCAGGGCGTCGAAGGATTCGAGGCGCCCCTGCCACGTGGCCTTCTGCCGCTCCGAGCCCAGGCCGGCGATCATGCCGAGGTTGAGCTCGTTGTGGATGCCCACGAGGGCGGACAGGGACAGGTCCACGCGGGCGATCTCCGCGTGCACGAGCTGCTGGAACAGCGAGGACGAGCCGTCCAGGACGAGGCGCCCCAGACCCAGCTCGGCCAGGCCCGGCAGCAGGTCGAACGCGAACTCCTCGGCGTCCCAGTACCGGGTCAGGTGCGGCCGCACGCGGGTCTGGAGGTGGTCCTCGATCGCGTCGAGCTGGGCACGCTCGGCCGGCTCGAGGCGGTCCCGCAGGCGCAGCAGGTCCACGTGGGGCAGGCCGGGGGTGACGGCGGGCGCGCCGGAGGCGGGGACGGGGCGGTCGGCGATGGCGGTCATGGCTCTCCTTCGGGGGCGGTCCGACGACGGCGGGCGGTTTCGCCGCGAATCCGACTGTAGGACTTCCAACTATCCAGGTCTGCCAGTAGTGTTCCAGATCACAGACCCCCGGCCAAGGATCCGTTCAGCAGCCATCCCGAGGAGGGACCCATGACCGTCCAGGACCCCACCGCCGTCGCCGCCCCGTCACCGACGGAGGTGTTCCGCGCGGCCCGCGACCTGCTGGTCGAGTGCCAGACCGACGACGAACGCGCCCTCGCCGAGTTCGAGTGGCCCCACTTCGAGCACTTCAACTTCGGCTTCGACTGGTTCGACCGCCTGGCCCAGGACCCGGCCCGCGCGGACGTGCCGGCGCTGATCATCGCCGAGGACGACGGGCGCAGCACCGAACGCACCTTCGCCGAGCTCTCCGCAGCCTCCAACCGGGTGGCGAACTGGCTCTCCGCGCAGGGCCTGCGCCGCGGCGACCGCCTCATCCTGATGCTGAACAACCAGGTGGAGCTGTGGGAGTTCATGCTCGCCTGCATCAAGCTGCGGGTGGTCATGGTGCCCACCACCACGCAGATGACCTCCGGGGACCTCGAGGACCGCGTGACGCGCGCCGGCGCCGCGTGGGCCGTGGCCGGCGCCGAGGACCTGGCCAAGTTCGCCGGCGTCGGCGAGGGCCTGCACCTGGTGCACGTGCCGGGCGTCTTCGCGGAGGGCCCGGCGCGCCGCGCTCCCGAGGTCGCCGGCCACACCGTGCTCTCCTACGACGACGCCGCCGACGCCGCCACCGAGCTGGCCCCGGCCGAGCCGACCCCCGCGGACGAGACCCTGCTCTTCTACTTCACCTCGGGCACCACCTCGAAACCGAAGCTCGTGGAGCACACCCACACCTCGTACCCGGTCGGCCACCTCACGACGCTCTACTGGATCGGTCTGGAGCCGGGCGACGTGCACCTCAACGTGGCCTCCCCGGGCTGGGCCAAGCACGCGTGGTCCAACTTCTTCGCCCCGTGGATCGCGGAGGCCACGATCTTCGTGCACAACGCCCGCAAGTTCGACCCCGCGGCCCTGATGGCCAACATGGAGCGCTACGGCGTCACGAGCTTCTGCGCCCCGCCCACCGTGTGGCGCATGCTCATCAAGGCGGACCTGGCGCAGCTGACGACCCCGCCGACCAAGACCATCTCCGCGGGCGAGCCGCTCAACGCCGAGGTGATCGACCAGGTGCACAAGGCGTGGGGCACCACGATCCGCGACGGCTTCGGGATGACCGAGACCACCTTGCAGATCGCCAACACCCTCGGCCAGAAGGTCGTCATCGGCTCGATGGGCCGCCCGCTGCCCGGCATGGACGTCACCCTGCTCGACCCGCTCACGGGCCAGGAGGCCGAGGAGGGCGAGATCTGCCTGCGCCTCGACCCGCGTCCGGTGGGCCTGCTGAAGTCCTACTACGGCAACCAGGAGAAGACGGACGAGGTGTTCCGCGACGGCGTCTTCCACACCGGTGACATCGCCCGCCGCGACGAGAACGGCGTGCTGACCTATGTGGGGCGCGCGGACGACGTCTTCAAGTCCTCGGACTACAAGGTGTCCCCGTTCGAGCTGGAGTCGGTGCTGGTCAAGCACCCGGCCGTGATGGAGGGCGCGATCGTCCCCACCCCGGACGAGCTGCGCCTGGCCGTGCCGAAGGCCTTCGTCACCCTCGCCCCGGGCCATGAGCCCACCGCGGAGACCGCCCGGGCGATCCTACAGTTCACGCTCACCCAGCTGCCCCCGTACAAGCGCATCCGGCGCATCGAGTTCCTCGAGCTGCCGAAGACCATCTCGGGCAAGATCCGCCGCGTGGAGCTGCGCAAGGCCGAGGTCGAGCGCGCCCAGACGGGCGCCGCTCCGGACGGCTACGGCACCGAGTTCCGCGAGGAGGACCTGGACCTGCAGCGCTGACCGGGCCGTTCCCCGCCGCCGCCCCGTCCTCGTCCGGCGGTGGCGGGGGACCCCCGGTGCGCCGCTAGTCTGGAGCGCCATGAAGAAGCCACCCCTCGCCCAGGACCCCATCCGGGAGGCCGCCCGGAACTGGGAGCGTCACGGATGGGGTGACGTCGCCCGCCCGATGGCCGCCATCACCTCGATCATGCGGGCCCAGCAGATCCTGCTGGGTCGGGCGCAGGCCGCGCTCAAGCCCTACGGGCTCACCTTCGCGCGGTACGAGCTGCTGGCGCTGCTGAACTTCTCGCGCGAGAAGCGGATGCGGATGTCCAAGGCGTCCGCGCTCCTGCAGGTCCACCCCACCTCGGTGACCAATGCGGTGGACCGGCTCGAGGCTGCCGGGCTGGTGGAGCGCACCCCCCACGAGTCGGACCGCCGCGCGCTCGTGCTCGCCCTCACGGACGAGGGCCGGCGCGTCGCTGTCGCCGCCACGGAGACGCTCAACGCCGAGGTCTTCGGCCGCTCCGGCTTCGACCCGGCGGACGTGGACACCCTCATCGACGTCCTCGGCCGGTTCCGCGCCGAGGCCGGCGACTTCGAGGCCGACGGCCCCGACGCCGGCGCGCCCACGACGGCGGAGCACACCTCCTCCTGACGCGCCCTCCGGCCTCCGGACCGTCCGGCTCAGCGGGGCTCGAGGCGCACGGCGCCGTCGAGCCGGATGACCTCGCCGTTCAGGAACGGGTTGGACACGATCTGCTCGACGAGCAGCGCGTAGTCCTCGGGTCGGCCGAGCCGGGCCGGATGCGGGGTCTTGGTGGACAGCGCCTCGCGGGCGGCCTCGGGCAGGCCGGCCATCATGGGCGTCTCCATCAGGCCGGGGGCGATCGTGACCACACGGATCTGCGAGGAGGCGAGCTCGCGGGCCGCGGGCAGGGTCAGCGAGACCACGGCGCCCTTGGAGGCGGAGTACGCGATCTGGCCGATCTGCCCGTCGTAGGCCGCCACGGAGGCGGTGTTGACGATGACGCCGCGGTCCTCGCCGAGCGGCTCCTGCGCCTTCATCGCGGCGGCGGCCTGGGCCATCATCGACACGGTGCCGACCGCGTTGATCGCCAGGACCCGGCTCAGCACCTCGGCGGACAGCGGCCCGTCGCGACCCACGAGCTTGCCCGGCGTCGCCACCCCGGCGCAGTTGACCAGCACCCGCAGCGGCCCGGCCTCCAGCGCGGCGGCCACGGCCTCCCGGGCGGTGTCCTCGGCGGTGACGTCGCCCGTCACGAAGCGCGCACGGGGACCGAGGGCGGCCACAGCGTCCGCGCGGACGGTCTCGCCCTCGCGGTCCGGCAGGTCCACCACCACGACGGCGGCGCCCGCGTCCGCCAGGCGGCGGGCGGTGGCATGGCCGAGGCCCGAGGCCCCGCCGGTGACGATCGCGCTCTGGTTCGACAGGTCCATGGGCGGACCCTCCCTTCCTCCTCGGGATACCCCCCGAGTTCGATAGTTGCATGTCCTACGTTCTCATCTTAGATTAGCGGATGAGTAACCCAGATCACACGCACGGCCGGGGCCGCCCCGCCCGCCGTGGGCGGCGCCGCCCGGCGTCCGCCTTTCGCCTGGACCCGCGAGGAGCCCCCATGTCCGAGAAGACCGCGCCCACCGAGACCGCCCCCGTGATCCCCCACTTCGTGCACGGCGAGCGGCGCGAGGGCGCCTCCGGTCGGCACAGCGACGTCTACCACCCGGCCACGGGCCGCGTGGCGGGCCGCGTGGCGCTGGCCTCCGCCGAGGAGATCGACGCCGCCCTGGCCTCCGCCGAGGAGGGCTTCGCAGCGTGGTCGAGGCTGAACCCGCAGCGCCGCGGCCGCATCCTCCTGCGCTGGGTGGACCTGATCAACGAGAACATGGACGAGCTGGCCACCGTGCTCGCCCAGGAGCACGGCAAGACCTTCCAGGACGCCCAGGGCGACATCCAGCGCGGCATCGAGGTCGTGGAGTTCGCCGCGGGCGCCCCGCACCTGCTCAAGGGTGAGTTCACCGCCGACGCGGGCACCGGCATCGACGTGCACTCCATCCGCCAGCCGCTCGGTGTGGCCGTGGGCATCACGCCCTTCAACTTCCCGGCGATGATCCCGCTGTGGAAGGCCGGCATCGCCCTGGCGGCGGGCAACGCGTTCGTCCTCAAGCCCTCCGAGCGCGACCCCTCCGTGCCGGTGCGCCTGGCCGAGCTGGCCCTCGAGGCCGGCATGCCCGCCGGCGCCCTCAACGTGGTGCACGGCGACAAGGCCGCCGTGGACGCGCTCATCGAGGACCCGCGCGTCAAGGCCGTCGGCTTCGTCGGCTCGACCCCGATCGCGCAGTCCATCTACGCGCACGCCGGCCGCATGGGCAAGCGTGCGCAGTGCTTCGGCGGGGCCAAGAACCACGCCGTGGTCATGCCGGACGCGGACCTCGAGATGGCCGCCGACGCCCTGGTGGGCGCCGCCTTCGGCTCCGCGGGCGAGCGCTGCATGGCGATCTCGGTGGCCGTCCCGGTCGGCGAGGAGACCGCCGACCGCCTGATCACGCTGCTCCGCGAGCGCGTGAAGGACCTCAGGGTCGGCCCGTCGCTCGAGGCGTCCTCGGACTTCGGCCCCGTCGTCTCGAAGGACGCGAAGGAGCGCATCGAGGGCTGCATCGCGGCCGGCGTCGAGGCGGGCGCCGACCTGGTCGAGGACGGCCGGGGCGTCGTCGTCGAGGGCCACGAGGACGGCTTCTACGTGGGCGCCACCCTGTTCGACCGCGTCACCCCGGAGATGAGCATCTACCGCGAGGAGATCTTCGGCCCGGTGCTCTCCGTGGTCCGCGCGAAGGACTACGAGGAGGCGCTCACGCTCGTGAACGAGCACGAGTTCGGCAACGGCGTGGCCATCTTCACCCGCGACGGCGACGCCGCCCGCGACTTCTCCACCCGCGTGGACACCGGCATGGTCGGCGTGAACGTGCCGATCCCCGTGCCGATCGCCTACTACACCTTCGGCGGCTGGAAGGCCTCCGGCTTCGGCGACCTGAACCAGCACGGCACGGACGGGCTGAAGTTCTACACCAAGACGAAGACCGTCACCACGCGCTGGCCCTCCGGCGTGCGCGAGGGCGCCAGCTTCGTGATGCCGGCCGGCTCGTGACCGCCCCGCAGCCCGTCCCGACCAGGAGGACCCCATGACCACCGTTCTGTTCCTCGGCCTCGGCCACATGGGCGGCCCCATGGCCGCCAACCTCGCCGCCGCGGGCCACCGCGTGCTCGGCTTCGACCTCGTCCCCGAGGCCCTCGAGAAGGCCCGTGCGGCCCGCGTCGAGACCGTCACGGACACGGCCGCGGCGGCCGCGGAGGCCGACGTCGTGCTGACCATGCTCCCCCACGGACGCCTGGTGCTGGACGTCTACCGGGGTGAGGACGGCGACGGCGGCCTGCTCGCCGCCGCCCGGCCCGGCACCGTGTTCTTGGACTGCTCGACCATCGACGTCGCCGAGGCTCGCGAGGCGGCCGCGGCGGCGGAGGCGGCGGGCATGCGGGCGGCCGACGCGCCGGTCTCGGGCGGCCAGGTGGGTGCCGAGGCCGGCACCCTCGCCTTCATGGTGGGCGCCTCGGACGAGGTGTACGCCGAGGTGCTGCCGCTGCTCGAGGTCATGGGCGCGCGGATCGTGCACTGCGGGGCCGCCGGCCTGGGCCAGGCCGCGAAGATCTGCAACAACATGGTGCTGGGGGTCACGCAGATCGCCGTCGCCGAGGCCTTCGTCCTGGGCGAGCGCCTGGGCCTGCAGCACCAGGCCCTGTATGACGTGATGAGCAAGGCCTCCGGGCAGTGCTGGTCCCTGACCACCAACTGCCCGGTGCCTGGCCCCGTCCCCGGCTCCCCCGCGAACCGGGACTTCCAGCCCGGCTTCGCCGGCGCCCTGATGGCCAAGGACCTCGGGCTCGCGCTCGCGGCCCTGGACGAGCAGGGCGTGGCGGCCGACCTGGGGCGCCTCGCGCAGGCCAAATACGCCGAGTACGCCGCCGGGGAAGGCGCCGCCCGCGACTTTTCCGGCATCATCGAGGACATCCGAGCATCACACACGGACAGGAGCGAGGCATGAGCGAGCAGACCACCCCGGACGGCGCCGAGTCGCCGATCATCGTGGAGCGGCAGGGCCGGGTCGGCCACATCCGCCTGAACCGGCCGAAGGCCCTGAATGCGCTGAACGAGGCGACGATGCGTGCCGTCGTCGCGGCGGTGCAGGAGCTGGACACCGACCCGGAGATCGGGGCGATCCTGCTCTCCGGCTCCCCCAAGGCGTTCGCCGCCGGCGCGGACATCAAGGAGATGGCCACCAAGGAGTTCTCCGAGATGTACGCGGCCGACTGGTTCGCCGGCTGGGACGGGCTCACCCGTGCCCGCACCCCCATCGTGGCGTGCGTGACCGGCTACGCCCTCGGCGGCGGCTGCGAGCTGGCCATGATGGCCGATGTGCTCGTGGCCGGCGAGGGCGCGAAGTTCGGCCAGCCCGAGATCAACCTCGGCGTCATCCCCGGCATGGGCGGCTCCCAGCGCCTGACCCGCGCCGTGGGCAAGGCGAAGGCCATGGACATGATCCTCACCGGCCGCATGATCGGGGCGGAGGAGGCCGAGCGCATCGGGCTCGTCTCCCGCGTGGTGGCCGACGAGAAGGCCCTCGAGGAGGCGCTGGAGGTGGCCGCGACCATCGCGTCCAAGTCCAAGCCGGCCTCCTGGATGGCCAAGGAGGCCGTCAACGCCGCGTTCGAGACCACGCTCGCCCAGGGCATCGCCTTCGAGCGCCGCGTGTTCCACGCCGCGTTCGCCACGGCGGACCAGAAGGAGGGCATGGACGCGTTCACGGCCAAGCGCGAGGCGGGGTGGCAGCACCGATGAGCGGCGCGCAGTCCACCGCGACGACGGCCCCCGCGGCCGCACGGGACGGCGCGGCGGGTGAGGTGCTCCTCGAGGTCCGCGACGGCCTCGGCCGCATCACGCTGAACCGTCCGCGCGCCCTGAACGCGCTGACGCAGGACATGGTCCGGGCGATCGACGCGGCCCTGACCGACTGGGCCGCGGACCCCGCCGTGCGCGGCGTGCTGATCCGCGGCGCCGGGGAGAAGGGGCTGTGCGCGGGCGGCGACGTCGTCTCCCTGCGCGCCTCCCTCCTGGCGGGGCGGTTCGCGGAGGCCGAGGAGTTCTTCCGCGACGAGTACGCGATGAACGAGCGCATCGCCGCCTACCCCAAGCCGTACGTGGCCTTCATGGACGGCGTCGTCCTGGGCGGCGGCATGGGCGTGTCCGCGCACGGCTCGCACCGCGTGGCCACCGAGCGGACGCGCGCCGGCATGCCCGAGACGGCGATCGGGTTCACCCCCGACGTCGGCGGCTCCTTCCACCTCGCCCGCGCACCCTTCCAGGCGGGCCGGCACCTGGCCGCGACCTCGGCGCACGCCTCCGGTTCCGACGCGGTGGCCCTGGGCCTGGCGGACGTCTTCGTGGAGTCCGCCCGGCTGGACGAGCTCGAGCAGGCCCTCGCCGCGGCGTTCGGCGCCCTCGGCTCGGCCGCGGACGCGGGCGGGCGCGACGAGGCCGCCTTCGCCGCCGCCGACGAGGTGCTGGCCCGGTTCGCGGTGGCCGAGGACGCACGGCCCGCGTCCGCGCTGGTGGCCGGCCGGGAGTGGATCGAGGACGCCTACGGCCGGGAGACGGCCGCCGAGGTCCTCGCCGCCCTGGACGAGCGCGCCGCCGCGGGCGGGGAGCACGCCGAGGCCGCGGGGCAGGCCGCCGAGGCCATCCGCACCAAGTCCCCGACCGCCGTCGCCGTGGCCCACGAGGCCCAGCGCCGGCTGGCCGCGCGCGGGGCGGACCTGACCGTGGCCGACGCGCTGCGCCAGGAGTTCACGATCGCCACCCACCTGATGCGCGAGCCGGACATGGCCGAGGGCATCCGCGCGTTGCTCGTGGACAAGGACAAGGATCCGACGTGGAGCCCGGCCCGGCTCGAGGACGTCTCGGCCGAGGACGTGGCCGGGCACTTCGAGCCCGTGCCCGGGGTGGACCCGCTGCAGCTCGGCTGAGCCCGCCCCGACGGACGGCGCCCCGTGGTCACGAGTGGTGACCGCGGGGCGCCGTGCTGTGTGGGGCGACCGGGCGGGGCCCCCGACGTCAGCCGATCAGGCCGCGGCCCACGATCATGCGCATGATCTCGTTGGAGCCCTCGAGGATCCGGTGCACGCGCAGGTCCCGAACGAGCTTCTCCACGCCGTACTCGTGCAGGTAGCCGTAGCCGCCGTGCAGCTGCAGGGCGGTGTCGGCGGCCTCGTAGCCGTGTTCGGTGGCCACGAGCTTGGCCATGGCGCACAGGCGCACGGTGTCCGGGTCGTTGCGGTCCAGGGCGTCCGCGGCGCGCATGAGCATCGTGTGGGCGGTCTCCAGCTTCACGGACATGTCCGCGAGCTCGAAGACGAGGGCCTGCTTGGTGGTGAGCGGCTCGCCGAACGCGCTGCGCTCCTTGAGGTAGCGGGTGGCCTTGTCCAGGGCGGCCAGGCCGCCGCCGATGGAGCAGGCGCCGATGTTCAGGCGGCCGCCGTTGAGGCCCTTCATGGCGATGCGGAAGCCGTCGCCCTCCTCGCCGAGGCGGTCGGCCACGGGCACGCGGACGTCCTCGAAGATCACCTGGCGCGTGGGCTGGGTGTGCCAGCCCATCTTCTTCTCGTTGGGGCCGAAGGACAGGCCGGGGGTGTCCTTGTGGACCACGACGGCGGAGATCCCCCGGGCGCCCGTGTCCGCGGTGCGGCACATCACCACGTAGCAGTCGGACGCGCCGGCGCCGGAGATGAACTGCTTGACGCCGTTGAGGACGTAGTGGTCGCCGTCGCGGACGGCGCGAGTCTTCAGCGCGGCCGCGTCCGAGCCGGCGCCGGGTTCGGTGAGGCAGTAGCTGGCCAGGTGCTCCATGCCCGCGAGGTCGGGGATCCAGCGGGCGCGCTGCTCGTCGCTGCCGAAGGAGTCGATCATCCAGGCGACCATGTTGTGGATGGAGATGTAGGCGGCGGAGGCCGGGTCCGCCTTGGCGAGCTCCTCGAAGATCAGGATCGCGTCCGTGCGCTCCAGGCCGGTGCCGCCGTGCTCCTCCCCCACGTAGATGCCGCCCAGGCCGAGCTCGCCGGCCTCGGCGAGGACGTCCACCGGGAAGTGCTTCTCGGCGTCCCAGTCGAGGGCGTGCGGGGCGACGCGCTGCTCGGCGAAGTCGCGGACGGCGTCGACCAGGGCCTTCTGGTCGTCGGTGATGGGGAACATGGGTTCGTCCTCCTGGGGCTCGGGCCGGCCGCGCGGGCGGTCCACGACGGGGTGGTGCGGGGGTGACACCGCGGGCGGCGACAGGGTGTGACTGTCGTCACCACGATAATAGGACATCCAATGATTAGCCGTGTCGCCGCCGGACCGTGGGCTAGCGTGCTCCCCGTGCAGACCACCACCAGCCCCACCGCGGACTCGCCCACCACCGGCCCCCGCTCCCACCCCTCCGGCCGCACGGAACAGCTGTTCGGCATCCGCCGCCACGCGCTGATGACCGAGCGGGACGGCGCCCTCAACCCGGCCGCGTTCGAGGTCGGCCCGTGGTGCCTCGACCTGGACGGCCGGCCCACCGGCGCGGCGGCCACCGTGATCATGGACAACGCCACCGCGGTGGCCGTGCACCACGCGGCCCGAGACATCGAGACCGTGGTCACCACCGAGCTGCAGGTCAACGTGCTCGGCCCGCTGCCCGCCTTCGACGCGGCGGCCGTCACGGCCGGGGACGAGGACGGCCCGCTGCTGGAGTGCTGGACCCGCCCGCTGTCCTGGGATGCCGCCGGCGGCGTGGCCCGCGCGTGGCTCGAGGACGCGGACGGGCGTCGCGTGGTCGAGGCGACCGGCTGGTTCCAGTCGGTGCCCGCCGGCGCGCCGGAGCGGATGGCCGAGTTCGTCGCCGCCGGACGGCTGCCCCGCGGGGCCGAGACCCGCGTGCCCATGCCGGGGCTGCTCGCCGCCCGCCCCGAGTCGCTGCCGACGGCCGCTCCGGACGTGCGCCCCGCCGTCGCCGCCGCGACGGCCGCCGGCGCCCGCTTCGCCCCGAAGCCGGAGCTGGCCAACCCGTCGGGCGCCGTCCACGGCGGGGCCATGACGCTGCGGGCGGTCACCGCCGCGCAGGCGGCCATGCCGGACCGCGAGCGCTACGACGTCCAGGCCGTGCGCGTGGTGTTCGTGCGCCCGGGCCACGGCGAGATGGTCGCCCTCACGCGGGTGCGGCACGCGGGCCGGTCCCTGCGCCTCGTGGACGTGGACCTCGTGCCGGTCGGCGCCGACGGCGTCCCCGTGGCCGACAAGCCGATGGTCCAGGTGCAGGTCACCTTCCGCGCTGCCCGGAGCTGACGCCCCGCACGCCCGAGCACCCGAGCGCTTTCGAACGTGAGAGAGGCCCTATCCCACGTTCGAAAGCGCTCATTCCCCCGACATCACGTTCGAAAGTCCCGGTGGGGGGAGGAGGAGGCGTCGCCGTCGTGGGGTCGGCTCAGCGGCCCACGGTGCCGAAGCGGGAGGCCACGGGGGCCGTGAAGGCGGGCTTCAGGAAGAACCAGGCGGCGGCGGTGACCGCCACGCTCACGAGGAACACCACGAGGCCCCACGCGTCGGTGGCGCCGCCGCGCGAGGTGTACATGTGGTTCAGGTTCGTCAGCAGGCCCGTGAAGGCCACGAGGAACACGTGCACCAGGATGAACGCCACGAAGAAGACCATCACCGGGAAGTGCACCTTGCGGGCCACCTCCATGGGGAACGCCTTGTTCAGTCCCTTGGCCTCCGTGGGGAACCACGAGGACATGCGCCAGCCCGTGAGGGCGGCGAGCGGGGCGGCCACGAACACCACCAGCGCGTAGGAGAGCATCTGCAGCGCGTTGTAGTGCACCCAGCCGTTCTCCGTGGGCCAGTCCAGGGACAGGTATTGGATGCCGGCGGACAGGGCGTGCTGGAACACGTGCGGGTCCGTGGGCACGATCCGCGCCCAGTGGCCGGTGACGATCAGCAGCACCACGAAGATCGCGCCGTTGAGCAGCCACAGCGCGTCGAGGGCCTGGTGCATCCAGATGGTGAGCGAGAACTTCTTCGGGGTGTTGCCCCGCGCGGAGAACAGGCCGTCCTTCGTCGGCGTGAAGTTGGCCGGAGGCCGTGTCTCGTGACGGATCTGCAGGCCCGTCCGGATGATCAGCACCATCAGGAACATGTTCAGGAAGTGCTGCCAGCCCATCCACCAGGGCATCCCCTCGGGGGTGCCCTCGGGCAGGACCGGGTGCCCGTCGTAGGTCGCGATGAAGTCCGCCACCGGGTCCAGGCTCCGCAGCCAGCGTCCGGCCAGCACCGCGAGCAGCGCCAGCACCACGACGCCGGCCACCGCCGGCAGCGCCTTGCGCAGACGGGACGGGGCGGCGGACTCGGCGGCGTCGGTGTCCGCGGTCCGCGCGGGCGTGCCGGGGGCGGCACCGGGGGCGGCCCGGGTGTCCGGCGCGGTGGGGGCCGGCTCCGCGGCCGACGCCGCGGCCACGGGGGCGGCGACGGCCGGTTCCGCATCGGCCGGCTCGGCGACGACCGGCCGGGCCGGCGCCGCGGCGGCAGGCTCGGCCGCGGACTCGGCGGTGGCCGGCTCCGGTGCGACGACCTCCTGCACCACCGTCTCCGGCGCGGTGGGGGCGCCCACGGCGGCCAGCTCGGTGAACCACTCCCCCTCCCGGGCGAACGGCACGTACCCGGCCATGCGTCGCCGCTCCGCGAGCGGCACGAGGTCGGACTCCACGGGCGCGGCGGGCGCACCGGTCGCGGCGGCGGCGACGGCGGCCGCCACGTCCGGCACGACGGGCTCGGTCTCCGCGGGTGCGGGGGCCCGCGTCGGGGACGCTGAGGCGGCGATCGGCTCGGGGGCGGCGGGCCGCGCCGGAGCGGCGGCCGGGGTCGGCTCGGTCTCGGCCGGGGCGCCCTTCAGGGGGACGTAGCCGGCCATTCGCTGCTTGGGCATGCTTCTCCTCGTCCGAGGGGCGCGGTCCGCAGCGGACCGCGCCCGCACCGGTTCAGCCGCGGCGGGTGCGCAGCTGCTCGATGACCTGCGGGACCACCTGGAAGATGTCCCCGACCACGCCGAAGTCGGCGTGCTCGAAGATCTCGGCGTCCTCGTTCTTGTCGATCGCCACGATGGTCTTGGCGGTCTTCATGCCGGCCAGGTGCTGGATGGCGCCGGAGATGCCCAGGGCGATGTACAGGTTCGGGGACACGATCACGCCGGTCTGGCCCACCTGGCGCTCGGCCGCGGTGTAGCCGGAGTCGACGGCGGCACGCGAGGCGCCCACGGCGGCGCCGAGCTCGTCGGCGAGCTGCTCGACGATCGCGAAGCCCTCCTCGGAGCCCACGCCGCGACCGCCGGCGACGACGGTCTTCGCGCCGCGCAGGGGCGGACGGGCGGAGTTCTGCGTGCGGGCGTTCACCTCGAGCACCCGGGCGCCGGCGGTCACCGGGCCGAGCTCGGCGGCGGCCAGCTCCACGACCTCGGGTGCCTCGACGGCCGGGGCCCGGTCCGCGACGGCGCCGGGGCGCACGGTGATGATCCGGGGGCCGCCCTCGCCGGTGGACTCGCTGAGGTAGTCGCCGCCGAACACGGAGTGGCGGGCGATGACCTCGTCGTCGGCCCAGCGCAGCCCCACGGCATCCGCACACACGGGGCCGCGGGCGCGGACGGACAGGCGGCCGGCCACCGCGCGGGACTCGGGGCTGCCGGAGAGCAGCACGGCCACGGGCGCGGTGCGGGCGGTCGCGGCGGCGAGGGCCTGCACGGCGGCGTCGCCGAGGGTGGTGGCGGCGTCGTCGGCCACGAGGACGTGGACGCGCGTGGCGCCGTACTCCCCCAGACGGGCGACGGCGGCGTCCCTGCCCTCCGCGCCGGTCACGAGGACGGCCTCGGGCACGCCCACGGTGGCCGCGGCGCCGAGCAGCTCGGCCACGACCGGGCGAAGCGCGCCGTCCGCGCCGATCTCGGCGTGCACCAGCACGGTCTGAACGCTGTTCGCGGCGTCGGTCTGCGTCGTCATCTCGGTCTCCTCCACGTTCGCGCTCACACGAGCCCCCGACCCGCGAGGAACTCCACCAGCCGCTCGGCGGCGGTGCCGTCGTCGGTGACCTTCTCGCCCGCGGCACGCTCGGGACGCGTGTCCGCCGAGACCATCACGGAGCGGTAGGCGGCCTCGGCCGGGCCCGCGGCGATGCCGAGGTCGGCCAGGGACAGCACGGTGAGCGGCTTCTTCTTGGCCGCCATGATGTTCTTGAAGTTCGGGAACCGCGGCTCCGCGGTCTTCTCCGTCAGGCCCGCCACGGCGGGCAGGGCGACGGCGGCGCGCACGTCCGCGTCCGAGGTCGCCACGGTGCCGGTCAGCTCGCCGTCGGCCAGCTCGGGGGCCTCGGCGTGCGGCAGGTAGGGCCGCTCCAGGAGCTCGGCGACCATGGCGGGCACCACGCCGGTGCCGCCGTCCGTGGACAGCGTGCCGGCGAGCACGAGGTCGGCGCCCTCCTTCTCGACGGCCGCGGCGATCACGCGAGCTGTCTGCACGGCGTCCGAGCCGACGAGTGCGTCGTCGGTGATCTGCACGGCGGAGTCCGCGCCCATGGCCAGCATCTTGCGCAGGGTCTTCGAGGAGTCCTCGGGGCCCACCGTCAGGGCCACGACCTCGATGTCCGCGCCGGCGTCCCGCCAGCCCAGGGCGACCTCCATGACGCGCTCGCTGATCTCGTCCGGCACGGGCTCGGCCGCGCCGTCGCGCACCACCCAGCCGGTCTCCAGGCTCAGCTCACGCTCCTGCCACGTGTCCGGCACCTGCTTGGCCAGCACCAGGATCTTCACGGCCTCTCCTCCTTGGGTCGCGGTCTCGCCCCGGGGCCTCCGCCCCGAGCACGGTGACTTACGCTACAGACTACGGGTCCGCGCACGTCCGGGCCGCATGACCCGCGCGCGGGAGCGGCCGGGGCCGCCGTCGTCGGCCCGTGCGTCCGGACCATGATCGCCCGAACCGAGGAGGCACCGTGAGCCCCGCCGCCCCGCCCGCCGAGCGCCCGGCTGCCGAGGACCGGCCCCGGGTCCCGGCGGTGCCCGCCTCCTCCCTCGTGCTGGTCCGGCCCGGGGCCGGCGGCGAGACCTCGGTGTTCACCGTCCGCCGCGCCGGGACCATGGCCTTCAGCGCCCACGCCACGGCCTTCCCCGGCGGCCGCGTGGACCCCGCGGACGACCTGCCGGACCGGCTGTGGGAGGGCACGGATCTGGCCGACTGGGGCCGGCGCCTGGGGCTGCCGCACGAGCCCGTGGACGCCCACGGCACCCTCACGGGACTCGACCCCGCCGAGGGCGCCGGCCGCGTGCTGGCCGCCGCCGTCCGGGAGACGTTCGAGGAGACCGGAGTGCTCCTGGCCCGGGACGCCGCCACCGGCACCCCCGTGGACCCGGCCCGGGTGGCCGCGTTCCCGGAAGAGCTGCGCGGCGCCGTCGAGCGCCACGAGGTGGACTTCGGGGAGCTGCTCGACCGCGAGGGACTGCGCCCCGACGCCGGCGCGCTCGTGCCCTGGTCCCGGTGGATCACCCCGCACGGGGGCCCGCGCCGCTACGACACGTTCTTCTTCGCCGTCCACCTGCCGCAGGGCCAGTCCCCCGAGCGGATGTCCTCCGAGGCGGCCAGCCACGGCTGGGCGTCGCCCGCCGAGCTGCTGCGCCGCTTCCGGGCCGGCGAGGTCAACCTGATGGCCCCCACGTGGTGGCAGCTGCGCACCCTGGTCGACGCCGGCGAGGACATCCACGTGGGCCGCTCCCGGTTCGAGCCCCTCGAGGGGGTCATGCTCGTGGCCGGGCAGGGGCCCGTGTTCCCCCACGCGGACGAGTATCTGCGTGACCTGACGGCGTTCCGTGCGGCCGCGCAGGTGGAGGAGTCCAAGGACAACATCCTCTGAGCGCTCCCGGCTCCGGTCCGTGCGGCGGGCGACGGGTCGGAGAGCACCGCGGGCCACGACCCGCGGCCCCATGGCCTGCCGGGCCCCGTGCCCCTAGTCTGGTCTGCACCGGATCACCCGGCCCCGCGCGTCCGGCCCCCACCCCCGGCCACCGCGCGTCCCGCTCGCACCCTAGGAGCACTGCATGGCGCTCAGCGTCCTCGACCTGTTCTCGATCGGCATCGGCCCGTCCTCGTCCCACACCGTGGGACCCATGCGCGCCGCCCGCCGCTTCACGGACAGCATGGGCCAGCACGGCGTCCTCGAGCGCACGGCCCGCGTCCACGCCGAGCTGTTCGGCTCGCTGGCGGCCACCGGCGTGGGCCACGGCTCGGACACCGCGGTGCTGCTCGGCCTGGCCGGCCAGGACCCCGAGACCATCGACCCGGACGCCTGCACCGGGCTCGTGGCGGAGATCGTCACGGGCGGTCGGCTTCCCCTGGACGGGCGCCACGAGATCGCCTTCGACCGGCAGGCGGACCTGACGCTGCACATGCGCGAGTCCCTGCCCGGGCATCCGAACGGCATGCGCCTGACCGCCTACGACGACGCCGGCGAACAGCTCCACACCCGCGACTACTACTCGGTGGGCGGCGGCTTCGTGGTCACCTCGGACGAGCTCGAGGCCGAGCTGGACGCCACCAAGGACGTCAACCGCACCGATGACGGCGACACCGGCGAACCGTACCCCTTCTCCACGGGCGCCGAACTCGCCACTCGCTGCCGCGAGGCCGGCCTGAGCATCGCGGAGCTCATGCTCGCCAACGAGGCCACCCGGCACGACCTCGACGAGCTGCGCACCCAGCTGCTGGCCATCTGGGCCGTCATGGAGGAATGCGTCCACAACGGCGTGACCCG
The DNA here is from genome assembly GCF_017168395.1 of Micrococcus sp. KRD128. Taxonomy (NCBI): domain Bacteria; kingdom Bacillati; phylum Actinomycetota; class Actinomycetes; order Micrococcales; family Micrococcaceae; genus Micrococcus; species Micrococcus sp. KRD128. Next base: position 153,639 of record NZ_JABFAX010000008.1, read on the forward strand.
CACCGAGCCGATCCTGCCCGGAGGACTGCGGGTCCGCCGTCGGGCCCCCGCGCTGCGGGAGCACCTGCTCCAGACCACCAACCGCACCGACCCCATGTGGGCCATGGAGTGGGTCAACCTCTTCGCGCTCGCGGTGAACGAGGAGAACGCCTCGGGCGGGCGCATCGTCACCGCGCCCACGAACGGCGCCGCGGGCATCATCCCGGCCGTCATGCTCTACTACATGCGCTTCGTGCTCCCCGAGGGCGCCACGCAGCAGGAGCGGGACGACAAGGTGGTCGAGTTCCTGCTCACCGCGGCGGCGATCGGCATCCTGTACAAGCGCAACGCCTCCATCTCCGGCGCCGAGGTCGGCTGCCAGGGCGAGGTCGGCTCGGCCTGCTCCATGGCGGCGGGCGCGCTGTGCGCCGTGCTCGGCGGCACCGTGGACCAGGTGGAGAACGCGGCCGAGATCGGGATCGAGCACAACCTCGGGCTGACGTGCGACCCCGTGGGCGGCCTCGTCCAGGTGCCGTGCATCGAACGCAACGCGATCGCGTCCGTGAAGGCCATCAACGCGGCCCGGCTGGCGCTGCTCGGGGACGGCTCGCACCGGGTGACCCTGGACCAGGCCATCACGACCATGCGCGACACCGGCGCGGACATGAAGTCCAAGTACAAGGAGACCTCGCGCGGCGGCCTGGCCGTGAACGTCATCGAGTGCTGATCGCCCGGGTCCGCGGCCCAGCGCCACTCCGGTCGGGACGGACGGGACACCCGTCCGCTACCGTGGGGCCCGACCCGCACCCTGCCCCCGAGCGCGAGAGGACCGACGTGGCCATTCATCCTGTGGACGCGACCCTGGAGGCCGCGAAGATCGATCCCGACCAGCGTGCCGAGAGGCTCAAGGGCGTGAAGCTCGACGGCGCCGGCTGGAAGTACGCGCTCACGCGCGCGCTCAAGGAGTTCGGCAACGACGGCGGCACCGACCTGGCCGCGAAGCTCACCTACTACCTGGTGCTCTCGCTGGCCCCCTCGTTGCTGGCCGTGTTCTCCATCCTGTCCCTCGTGCTCGCCTCCAACCGCGGGGCCATCGACGACCTGCTGGGGCAGCTGACCGGCCTGGTCCCGAGCGACTACCAGCCGCTCGTCACGAACCTGGTGACCACCATGAGCGACTCGGCCAGCTCAGGCGGCGGGATCATCGCCCTCATCATCGGCATCGCGACCGCCCTGTGGTCCGCCTCCGCGTACGTGAAGGCGTTCAACCGCTCGGCCAACACGGTGTACGGCTACGAGGAGGGCCGCGGCCTGGTGAAGCTGACGCTGACCAACCTGCTCACCACGCTCATCCTGATCGTGGGCATCGTGGTCGTGCTGCTCTCGCTGGCGCTGAACCGCTCGCTCGTGGACGGCTTCCTCCAGCCGATCGCCGGCCCGCTCGGCATGACCGGCGTGGTGAACTTCCTCTCGGACACGTTCCTGCCGGTGTGGGCGTGGGTGAAGTGGCCCGTCGTCGTCCTGATCCTGCTGGTGCTGATCGCGACCCTCTACTACACCACCCCGAACGTCCAGAAGCCGCGCTTCCACCTCTTCGGCCCCGGCAACATCGTGGCGCTGGTGGGCATGGTGCTGGCCGCGGTGGCCCTGTCCGTGTACTTCACGCAGTTCGCCGGCTACTCGGCGTACGGCGCGATCGGCACGATCATGGCGCTGCTGTTCGCCCTGTGGATCTTCAACATCGTGCTGCTGCTCGGCCTGGAGGTCGACGCCGAGGTGGAGCGTGCCCGCCAGCTCGAGGCCGGCCTGCCCGCCGAGGCTCGGGTGCAGCTGCCCCCGAAGGACGTGGCCGGGGTGGAGAAGCGCGCCGAGAAGCAGACGGCCGTGGAGGAGCGCGGCTACGAGCTGCGAGCCGTCCACGAGGGCCGCTGACCGCACCCGGCGCGGCGCCGAGCGCACGTTCGGCACGGACGACGACGGCCGCTCACCTGGCGAGGTGGGCGGCCGTCGTCGTGCGCGGGGCCCTCAGCGCTGGGCCGCGCGGTAGCCGTCCGCCTGGGCCGCGGCGGCGGAGGCGTAGCAGTGGCGCGCGTTGGTCCTGCCGTAGTGCTGCTGACCGGGCACGTGGTAGATGCCCGAGTTGTCGTTGGCCTTGACCGGGTGGGAGTCCGGGCACACGGAGTCGGCTCCGCGCACCGGCCCCGCGTCGCCGGCCGCGGGGGCGGCTTCGGGTGCGGGGGTCGCCTCCGGGGCGGGGGCCGGTGCCGCCTCCGGGATGGGCTCTGCCGCGGTGCCGCACTCCCCGGAGAACCTGCCGACGCCGTTCGCCCGGGCCTGCTCCCACGCCGCCTCGACCTCGGGCAGGAAACGGTCGTTGCCGTCGAAGACCGCCGGCTCGCCGTAGCCCAGGCGGGCCATCTCGGCGTTGACCAGGACGCCGTCGGCGTACACGCCGGCGAGGAGGCGGTCATAGCGGTCGTAGAGCCGGCGGTCGTACCGCAGCACCACCGTGTCGCCGGGGCTGATCATCGACTTCAGCGCCGCCGTCGCCTCCGGGCCCATGCACTCGACCGGCTTCGAGGGGTGACGGGTCTCGGGGGTGTCGATGTTGAGCAGGCGCACCCGCGTGGACACCTCGCCGAGGGTCACGCGGAGCGTGTCGCCGTCCGAGATCGACTCGACCGTGACCACGTCTCCCTCGACGTCGGCCGGGGCGGCGGGCGCCGCCGGCTCGGCACTGCGGGAGCCTTCAGCAGTACGCGACTCCTCCGCGGCACGTGAGGCACGCGACTGCGCAGCCTCGATCGAGGACGACGCTGCGGCGCGCGAGCTCTGCGCGGCGGAGGATGAGGCGGCCAGCGACGACGCAGCGGCACGGCTCGTCGCAGCCGCGTCGACGGAGGGGGTGGGCGTCGTCGGCATCGTGCTGACCGACGCGGAGGTGTCGGCGGCGCTCTCCGGGGTGACGCCGTCGTCGGCGGCGGTGCAGCCGGTGAGCAGGAGCAGGGACAGTGCGGCCGCGGGGAGCGCCGCGCGCAGACGGGCAAGGGGCACGAGGATCCTGGAGTGGGTGGGACGGGGCACGACGAAGGCCCCGCCGTGAGGCGGGGCCTTCGGATCACCACATCATCGCATGTGAGAGGCACAGGTGTTGCCGCACGTCACGACAGCATCGGTCCCCGTTCCATCGACGACGACGGGGGTCAGCGGCGACCGTCGATGGGGTCGCCGCCGCCGTCGAGGGCGTCGAGGACGAGGTCGCGGGCCTCGCCCGTCGCGGACCGGCGGGAGAGCAGCAGCGCGGCCAGCCAGCACAGCAGGACGATCGCGGCGCCGCCCCACGCCAGGAGGGCGAGGCTGCCCGAGAGCAGCCCCGTGCCGTCCGCGCGGCCGACGCCGATCCACACCAGACCCCACGCGAGCGCGAACGCCGGAGCCGGGCGGCCGCCGTTGTACACGGCCGTGAACGCGCCGATCAGCACGGCCACCACGAGCATCACCTTCGCCCAGAAGGACGACTGCCCCGGATCGCCGACGACGCCGGTCGAGGCCAGCCACGCGGCCAGGTTCGCCACGGCGGCGATCGAGACCCAGCCCAGATGCAGGCCCTGCACCCCGTCCAGGAGGATCCGTTCGCCCCAGCTGTGCGCGCGGACCGATTCGAGGAGCACCAGGATCCACGCCAGGCACGTCAGCAGCAACGCGATCACCACGACGCTCAGCCCCAGCAGCCCGGCCTGCACCGTCCAGATCCACGCGGCGTTGAGCAGCACCGAGACCAGGATCCACGGTCGCAGGCGGTCGTGACGGGCGGACTGGGCCGAGGGGAGGAACTGCCACACGGCGTAGGCGAACAGGCCCGCGTAGATCACGGACCAGATGCCGAACGCGGGGGTCGCCGGGGACACCCAGGTGGCGTCCGGGCCGAGCCAGCCGCCCGCGGCCTCGGCCACGGGGGTCAGGCCGCCGACGACGCCGGAGCCCAGGAACGCGGCCACGACCGCGAGGATCACGACCACGAGCATGGCCACCCGGCCGCCCGTCGAGGCCAGCCCCGTCCCCGAGCTGGGGACGCGCGCCGCGGTGTCGGGGCCGAAGGGGCTGCGGGACGGGCCGAGGTCGGTGGCGGTGCTCATGGGTGCTCCCGTGGGGTGATCGTCGGGGGTGCGCCCCGGGCGGGGCGGGTCTCAGGGTCAGCGTAGCCGCCGGGCCCATCGCGGGCACGGGCCACCGCGGCCTAGGGTGGGGGCATGCGCACTCCCTCCCCGATCGGACTCCTGCTGGACGTGGACGGCCCCGTGGCCTCCACCGAGACCCGGACCGTGCCGGAGGGGATCATCGACGTGCTCGTCCGCCTCGCGCGGCGCGGGGTGCCGGTCGGCTTCAACACGGGCCGCTCCACGGACTTCCTCCTGCACAGCGTGATCGCCCCGCTGCGCGACGCGGGCCTCCCAGACGACGCCCCCTTCCACGCGGTCTGCGAGAAGGGCGCCGTGTGGTTCCCGTTCTCCGCGGTGCCCTCCGGGGACCTGCCCGACGTCACCGTGGACGGCACCGCCCCGGACTGGCTCCGCACCGACCCGGACATGGCCATCGACGCGGACACCCGTGACGCGATCTGGGCCCTCAACGATGAGCGCGCCGAGGACCTGCAGTTCACCGACCGCACCAAGCTGGCCATGGTCTCCCTCGAGAAGACGGTGGGCGCGGACCAGACGGAGTACGAGCGGGTGCGCGACGACGTCGCCGCGGGCGTCGAGGACCTGCTCGCCGAGCGTGGACTCGCCGAGGACGTGCGCGTGGCCCCCTCGGTGATCTCGGTGGACGTCGAGCACCGCTCCTCCGGCAAGGACCTGGGCGTCGAGCGCTGCTTCGACCTGCTGGCACAGGCGGGCACCCCGGTGCCCGAACGCTGGCTCACCGCGGGCGACTCGCGCAGCGACTACGCCATGGCCGACCGGCTGCACGAGCGCGGACTGGCCGTGGAGCACATGGACGTGCGCCCCGCCGACGGCGTCCCCGAGAAGCCCTACGGCGTGGTGACGGCGGCGATCCTCGCCGAACGCGGCATCGGCGACGCCGACGACGTCCACGAGCGGGCGGGCGAGTCCCTGCTGCGCTGGGTCGAGCGCGACCTGCTGCGCTGACCAGGCCGGACGCCTCCTGCGGGCGGCCGACCCTCCCCGGGCCTGGACCTCGACCCCTAGCGTGGAAGGGAATGCCGCGCCCCTGCCGAACCGGCCCGGGCGCCTCCCGACCAGAGAGAGGTTCCACCGTGGCCACCGTCGCCCAGAACATCGTCGAGACCCTCCACGCCTCGGGCGTGCGCCGCATGTACGGCGTGCCCGGGGACTCCCTCAACGGGCTGACCGAGGCCCTGCGCTCCCACGGCGGCATCCAGTGGGTGCACACCCGGCACGAGGAGACCGCTGCCTTCGCCGCCTCCGCCGAGTCCCAGCTCACGGATGAGCTCGCGGTCTGCGTGGGCTCGTGCGGTCCGGGCAACCTCCACCTGATCAACGGCCTGTTCGACGCGCAGCGCTCCCGCACCCCGGTGCTCGCGATCGCCGCGCACATCCCGTCGGCGGAGATCGGTTCGGGCTACTTCCAGGAGACCCACCCGCAGGACCTGTTCCGCGAGTGCTCCGTCTACGTGGAGCACGTCTCCTCGGCGGACCAGATGCCCCGCATGCTGCGCACCGCGATGCGGGCCGCCGTCGAGCAGCGGGGCGTGGCCGTGCTCGTGATCCCGGGCGACGTGGCCCTCACCGAGCTCTCCGCGGAGCCCGAGGTGATCCGTCACACGCCGTCCCGCGTCATCCCGGCGGACTCCGTGCTGCGCGAGGCCGCCGAGGCCCTGGACTCGTCCAAGCGGATCACCATCCTGGCCGGCGCGGGCGCGGCCGGCGCCCACGACGAGGTCGTGGCCCTGGCGGAGCGCCTGCAGGCCCCGATCGTCCACGCGCTGCGCGGCAAGGACCGGATCGAGTACGACAACCCGTATGACGTCGGCTTGACCGGCCTGCTCGGCTTCGCCTCCGGCTACCACGCGCTCAAGGAGGCCGAGACGCTGCTGATCCTCGGCTCCTCCCTGCCGTACCGGCAGTTCTACCCCGAGGACGCCACGGTCATCCAGGTGGACGTGCGCGGTGAGCAGATCGGCCGGCGGGTGGCCGTGGACGTGCCGCTCGTGGGCGGTGTGAAGGAGACGGCCCAGGCCCTGCTGCCGCTGCTGCGCGGGAACTCGTCGTCGGCGTTCCTGGACAAGGCGCTCAAGCACTACGCCAAGACCCGCAAGGACCTCGACCAGCTGGCCACCCCGGGACGCGGACGCGTGCACCCGCAGTATGTGGCCCGCCTCCTCGACGAGCTGGCCGACGACGACGTGGTGTTCCTGCCCGACGTCGGCTCCCCCGTGATCTGGGCTTCCCGGTACCTGACGATGAACGGGCGCCGCCGGATCATCGGCTCCCTGTCCCACGGCTCCATGGCCAACGCGGTCACCCAGGCGGTCGGCGCCCAGGCGGTCGACCCCACCCGCCAGGTGGTGGCGATGGCCGGCGACGGCGGGCTGGCCATGATGCTCGGCGAGCTGATGTCGTTCGTGCAGAACGGCCTGCCCGTGAAGACGCTCGTGTTCGACAACGACTCGCTGAACTTCGTGGAGCTCGAGATGATGGCCGCCGGGTTCGTCCCCTACGGGACGAGCCTGGAGAACCCGGACTTCGCGGCGATCGCGGAGGCGATCGGCATCAAGGGCTTCCGCGCGGACCACACGACGGACCTGCCCGCGGTGATGCGCGAGTTCCTCGCCCACGACGGGCCGGCGCTGCTGGTGGTCAAGACCGAGCGTCAGGAGCTGACGATCCCGCCGAGCATCGAGTTCGAGCAGGCCAAGGGCTTCGCGCTCTACGCCATGCGCACCGTCCTGGACGGCAAGGGCACCAAGCTGCTCGACCTCGCGAAGGCGAACCTGCGCCAGCTCTTCTGACCTGCCGCGCACGACGACGGCCCGGACGCTGGCGGCGTCCGGGCCGTCGTCGTGGGGTGGGGAGGGCCCGGCCCCGCCGGTCCGTCAGGCGCGGTGGGCGCCGCCCTCGGCGACGACCGGGTGCTCGGCCGTGCCGGCGACGCCCTGGGTGATCAGGCCGTCGGCGCGGTGCTCCCAGAAGTCCGCGTTGCGGATGCCGAGCGGGCGCGGATCGAACTGCGGGTCGAGACCCTGGCGCTTCTGTGCGCGGTAGTCCTTGAGGGCCTTGAGGGCCGGTCCCTGCAGCACGAGGATGCCGAGGATGTTCAGCCAGGCCATGGAGCCCACGCCGATGTCGCCGAGGCCCCAGGCCGCACCCGTGGTGGCGACGGCGCCGTAGGCCACGGACACGAGGATCAGGGCCTGCAGGAAGCGCAGCGCGACGCGGCGGACCATGCCGTTGCGCAGGTTGCGCGTGAGGAACACGAGGTTGACCTCGGCCATGTAGTAGTACGCCACGATCGTGGTGAAGGCGAAGAACGCCAGCGCCACGGCCACGAACGAGGGGCCGAAGCCGGAGAACACGGCGTCGAAGCCGGTCTGGACGAAGGCCGGGCCCTCGGAGGCCGTCGGGGAGACGATGCCCTCGAACAGCAGGTCGGAGCCGGGCCCGTCCGAGTACACCCGGTAGGCGCCCGTGGAGATGATGATGAACGCGGTGGCCGAGCAGACGAAGAGCGTGTCGATGTACACGGCGAACGCCTGCACGAAGCCCTGCTTGGCCGGATGCGAGACCTCGGCGGCCGCGGCGGCGTGCGGGCCCGTGCCCTGGCCGGCCTCGTTGGAGTAGACGCCGCGCTTCACGCCCCACTGGATGGCGAGGCCGAGGATCGCGCCGAACACGGCGTGCACGCCGAAGGCGCTGGCGAAGATGGAGCCGAAGACCTCGGGGATCTGGTCGAAGTTCAGGAACAGCACGATCAGCGCGAGGATGATGTACAGCACGGCCATCACGGGCACCACGTAGACGGCGAACGTCGCGATGCGCTTCACGCCGCCCAGGACGATGAAGGCCAGCAGGATGACCATGGCCAGGGCCACGACCCAGGCGGGCACGGCCCACGCCTCGCCCACGGCCGCGGCCACGCCGTTGGCCTGCACACCCGGCAGGAAGTAGCTGGTGGCGAAGACGGTGACGACGGCGAACAGGATGGCGTACACCTTGAACGCGGGGGCGGCGGCCGTGTGCTTGTAGGCCTTCTCGAAGTAGTACGCCGGGCCGCCGCGGTACTCGCCGGTGTCCGGGTCGCGCTCCTTGTAGATCTGGCCGAGCGTGGACTCGATGAAGGACGTGGCGGCGCCGAGCAGGGCCATGACCCACATCCAGAACACGGCACCGGGGCCGCCGAACGCGATGGCTGTGGCGACGCCGCCGATGTTGCCCATGCCGACGCGGCCGGCGAGCGACATCATGAGGGACTGGAGGGACGAGGTGCCGTCCGCGGAGTCCTGGCCCTCGCGGAGCTGCTTCACCATGTCCGGGATGTTCACGAACTGCAGGAACATGGTCCGGATGGTGAAGTAGAGGCCGACGATCAGGCAGAGCCAGATCAGGGCCGGGGACCAGATGACGTCGTTCACGGCGGTGATGAGATCTGCGAAGGACATGGGGTCTCCAGATCGGGGTGGGGATGGCCGGTGCGGTGCGAGCTCCGAGCGGCGGCCGCCGGCGGTCCCGGACGACTGGGGAGAAGGATACGCGCAAATGTGACCCGCGTCTCGCATCCAGCGTGGCGGATCGGGAATCCGGGCGCTCTCCCCCGCCACCAGCCGCCCCGGACATGCGAAAAGCCCCGGAACCACTGGGGTCCCGGGGCTTGCCCGCGGAGGATGGGGGATTTGAACCCCCGAGGGCTGTTAACCCAACACGCGTTCCAGGCGTGCGCCATAGGCCGCTAGGCGAATCCTCCTTGGTGCGCCCTCATGCGGCGGACCGCGCGAGGGCAGGCTCCATCATAACCAGATCGTCCTGGGCCGCGCCAATCCCCCGCGGGAGGCGAGGGCCCGGTCCGGGTCTCGCCGCGGCCCGAATCGCCCCGCCCACCGCCGCCCTGGTAGAGTCGTGGGCGGCCCCTCACGTGGTGTCATCTCGCTGAACTCCCCCAGGACCGGAAGGTAGCAAGGGTAGGTGGGCTCTGGCAGGTGCGTGAGGGGTCTTCACTTTCCCCAGGAGATCCCATGCCCGCCGGACGCTACGCCCCCTCCCCCACGGGAAGCCTGCACCTGGGCAACCTGCGCACCGCGCTCGTCGCGTGGCTCGCCGCGCGCGCCACGGACCGCGCCTTCCTGCTGCGGATCGAGGACCTGGACCGCGTCCGCTCCGGGGCCGAGGCCGACCAGCGGGCGGACCTGGCCGCCGTCGGGCTGGACTGGGACGCCGAGCCGGTGCGCCAGTCCGAGCGCACCGCCCTGTACGACGCCGCCGTGGCCGCCCTGCGCGCCGCGCACGGCGCGGACGCGGTCTACGAGTGCTTCTGCTCGCGCAAGGACATCGCCGAGGCGACGTCGGCCCCGCACCCGCGACCCGACGACGGCGCCCCCGCCTCCGGCGGCGCCGTGCCGCTGCGTCCGCCCGGCTTCTATCCGGGCACCTGCCGCGGCCTGACCGAGGCCGAGCGGGCCGAGCGACGGCGGGTGCGTCCCGCCGCCCTGCGGATCGACGCGGCGAAGGTCGCGGGCCTGCCGGACGGTGAGATCCCGCGCGCGACCGCCGTGGACGTGCTGCACGGCGACGTCACGGGCCTGGTCGACGACCTGGTGCTGCGCCGGAACGACGGGGCGTACGCGTACAACCTGGCCGTCGTCGTGGACGACCTGGCGCAGGACGTGGACCAGGTGGTCCGCGGCGACGACCTGCTCGACTCGGCCCCGCGCCAGCGCTGGCTGGCCGAGGCGCTGTGCGCCGCACGCGGGGAGCCGACGCCCGCGGTGGAGTACCTGCACGTGCCGCTCGTGCTGAATGCGGAGGGGCGGCGGCTGGCCAAGCGGGACGGCGCCGTGACCCTCGAGGACCTCTCCGCGCAGGACCCGGCGTGGACCCCCGAGCGGGTGCGGGACCGGCTGCTGGAGTCCCTCGGCCTGCCCGCGGGACCGCTGGCGGCCGCCGTGCCCGCGTTCGACCCGGCCGCCCTGCCGCGCGATCCGTGGGTGTTCACCGGGCTCTGAACGGGCCGGCGCCCTGGCCCGCCGCAGACCCGGCCCCGGTCAGAGGACCTGGGCGGCCTGGTCGAAGTCGAGGCGGCCCTGGCGGGGCTGCTGCGCCTTCTCGTCGTCCGCGGCGGCGTGGCCCACGTTGATCACCAGGAGGGACTTCCAGGCACGGTCCGCATGGAACTCGGCGTCCACGGCGGCGGCGTCGAACCCGGCCATGGGGCCGACCTCGAGCCCGTGCGCGCGCAGGGCCACGAGCAGGTAGCCCACCTGGATGAGCGCGTTCGTGCGGCCCATCCCCTCGCGCATGCCCGGCTTGCCCTCGGCATCCTCCTCGAAGCCCTCCCGGAACGGGGCGAGGTGGCCCATGTGGCGGTGCCAGTCGAGGTCGTAGGAGGCGATCAGCGTGAGCGGGGCGCGCTCCGTCTTCTCCCGGTTGAACTCGATCATCAGCGGAGCCAGGCGGGCGCGGGCCTCGGGGCTGTCCACGACGTCGAGCCGCAGCGGCTGGTTGTTCATGGCGGTCGGCGCCCAGCGGAGGTCCGCGTAGGCCCGCTCGATCAGCGCGAGGTCGACGGGCTCGTCCGAGAAGAGCTGCGTCGTGTGGCGGTCCGCGAAGAGGCGGTCGATCTCGGCCTGGCTCAGCGGTCCCGCGTCCGGGGCCGGCTGCGTGGGGTGGATCGTGTCCTCGGCGTCGGTGTGCATGTGCGTGGTGGTCATGGGCCAGGGAACGGGCCGGCGGGCGTGCGCATTCCCCGGCTCCCTTAGCCCGTCCGCCCGCCGGATAGGCTTTCGAGGGTGAGCACCGCCCTGTACCGCCGCTACCGCCCGGACCGTTTCGAGGACGTGATCGGGCAGGACCATGTCACGGTCCCGCTGCGCACCGCACTGGCGAAGGACCGCGTGAACCACGCCTACCTCTTCTCCGGCCCGCGCGGCTGCGGCAAGACCACGTCCGCCCGCATCCTCGCGCGCTGCCTGAACTGCGCCCAGGGCCCCACGCCCACGCCGTGCGGCGAGTGCGACTCGTGCCGGGACCTGGCCACCGGCGGGCCGGGCTCGCTGGACGTGCTGGAGATCGACGCGGCCTCGCACGGCGGTGTGGAGGACGCCCGCGGCCTGCGCGAGCGGGCCACGTTCGCCCCGGTCCGGGACCGCTACAAGATCCTCATCATCGACGAGGCGCACATGGTCACCGCGGCGGGCTTCAACGCGCTGCTCAAGATCGTGGAGGAGCCGCCGGAGCACCTGAAGTTCATCTTCGCCACCACGGAGCCGGAGAAGGTCATCGGGACCATCCGCTCCCGCACCCATCACTACCCGTTCCGGCTCGTGCCGCCGGAGCCGCTCATCGCCTACCTCGAGCAGCTGTGCGCGGAGGAGGGCGTGTCCGTGGAGAAGGGCGTGCTGCCGCTCGTGGTGCGCGCCGGCACGGGCTCGGTGCGTGACACGCTCTCCGTGCTGGACCAGCTGATCGCGGGTGCCCAGGAGGGCCAGGTCTCCTACGAGCTCGCGGTGAGCCTGCTCGGCTTCACCCCGGAAGCCCTGCTGGACGACGTGATCGACGCCGTCGCCGCGGACGACACCCCCACCGTGTTCCGCGTGGTGGACCGCGTGGTGCAGTCCGGCCAGGACCCGCGCCGCTTCGTCGAGGACCTGCTGGACCGCTTCCGCGACCTCGTGATCGCCCGTGCCCTGCCGGAGGAGGCCGGGGCGATCCTGCACGGCATGCCGGAGGACCAGGTGCGGCGTCTCTCGGCGCAGGCCGCGCAGCTCTCCCGCGCGGAGCTCTCCCGCCTCGCGGACGTCACCAACCTCGCGCTGACGGACATGGTGGGGGCCACCAGTCCCCGCCTGCACCTCGAGCTGCTCATGGCGCGCCTGCTGCTGCCTGCCTCGGACGAGACGCACCGCGGCCTGGCCGCCCGCCTCGAGGCCCTCGAACGGCGCCTGGAGCTCGGTGGCGCCGCGCCCGTCGAGGACGGCGCCCCGGAGGGCACGACGACGCCGGCCCGGTCCGGCATGCCCGCCGCGGACGGCGGCGGATCGGCCGGGAACGCGGACGGCTCCGGCCCTCTGACTGGTGCCGCGCTCGCCCGGGCCGCCATGCGGCGGCCGGAGGAGTCCGCGTCGACGGCGCCCACCGCCCCGCCGGAGCGCTGGACGCCGCCTGCCCCGCAGTCCGTGGCGGAGGCGCCGGAGAGGGACGTGGCCGCCGGGGCCACGGGGTCCGAGCGTCCGCAGCAGCCGCCGCAGCCCAAGCGGCCCGAACCGGCTGAGGTGGGGGCCCGTTCCGAGGACGCGCGCCGCCCGAAGGCCGGGAGCCGCCCCGAGCCCGAGGGCCGGCCCCAGGCCCAGGAGCGCACCGGTGCCGCGCCGGCCCCCGCCCACGGGCCGGAGGAGACGGCCGCGCCGTCGAGCCCCACGCCCGCCCCGGCGGCGAGCCAGGTGGAGATGATCCGCCGGGCCTGGCCGGACATCCTCACGGCCCTCGAGGACGCCTCACGCCTGGTGTGGATGCTGGTGAAGGACAACGCGAGCGTCGCGGGCTACGACGGCTCGTTGCTGACGATCGGCTTCCAGCAGGACGGGCCCCGCCAGTCGCTGCTCGGCCGGGGCGGTGACCGCGTGCTCGGCGAGGCCGTCCACCAGGTGCTCGGCATCCGCCCGCGGCTCGATCTGATCCTCGGTGGGGACGCGCCGACCGGGGACGCCCGCGCACAGTCCGGCGCTCGCCCGGCCGGCCCGGCGCGGACGGACCGGCCTGAACGTCCGGCCCCGCCGCAGGGACGGCCCGACCGACCGGCGGCGGCGCAGCCGAACCGGCCCGCTCCGGCACCGGGTCCGGCCCCGCGCGAGCCGGAG
>NZ_JABFAX010000009.1:0-39384 GCF_017168395.1 Micrococcus sp. KRD128
GCGTGTGCACGGCGAGATCGGGATGGTTCCTCCGGTCGAGTTCGAGGACGTCTACCATCATGAGAATCCCGTGCCGGCGCCTGCCGGGGCGGCACTTACGAGCCTCTAACAAACCCGGGGCGATTCAGTTCACTCTGTGACGGCATCACTGTGAGTAGCCAACCATCACGAGAGGAACCCCTGTGTCTACTGACCTGCTGACCCTTCACCTGCCGCCGACCCACTCCGCTGACCACGCCCCTGGAAGCCTCGAGCTCCGAGGACTGGACGCGGGGACGGCCGATGACCTGGCCCGGTGCTACCTCGCCGCCTACCCACAGGGCGTCGCCGCCTCCGACCTGGCCGAAGCGCGGGAGGAGATGGAGGCGACCTTCCGCGGCGACTACGGGGAGCTGCGCGCCGACGCGAGCGCCTCGGCGTGGGTGGACGGCCGCCAGGCCGGGGCGATCATGGTGGTCACCCACTCGATCTGGGACGCGGACCTCGCGGGGCCGTTCATCATTGACCTCTTCACCGATCCCGCCGCGCGCGGGAAGGGGGTCGGGCGCGCCCTGGTGCAGCACGCCGTCGACGTCTGCGCCGCCGCCGGCGACCCCGCCCTGAGTCTGCGCTTCGGCGAGGGCACCTCCGAGGCGGCCATGGGGATCTACCAGAAACTTGGATTCCAGCCCGTCGATTAGGCAGATTCGGTCGTTCACGGCGGAGCCGATTCGCGCTACTACGCTTGCCATTGGAGCGACCTGCCAGCGCACGCACAATCCCCTGCGTGACGGCTGGACCGCGCGCCGTGGGATGCGAGCGGGCCAGGGCGCTCAGGGGCAGCCGCGTTCCTGCAGCCAGATCCTCGCCGCCGCCTGAGCCGCGTCCGTGCCGCCGCCCCCATCCCTACGGATCGGCACGTCCGGGTCCACCGGGCGATCGCCCAGAACCTCGCCTCCACGGTCCACAAACTCCGCGACCGTCAAGGTGATACGACTGCCATCGGACAGCACGTGCGTCGCATTCCCGGACCCATACCCTGACGATGACTGCCCGAACGACCTTGCATTGGGCAACCCTCGGAAGGCGGCCAGCACCGCCTCCCCCGAGGACGACGTGGACCGGTCTTGAAGCACCGCAATCGGAGCGCCATCGCGTTGTGTCCGGGGCCCCACGCTGACGAACGTCATGCCCTCTGTGCCTGCCCCGTCCTCCTGCACGGTCACTGCCGTGTCCTCGCCAGCCCGATCTCGAAAGAACATCGCCGGCCCTTCCGGCAACAACGCGGAGACCCCCGAGAGCATCGGCCACATGTTCCCACCCAGGTTTCCCTGCACGTCCACCACCCACCCGCAGGTCGCGGGCGATGCGGCGTCGATTCCGTCCGCCAGGACCATCGCGTACTCGGACGCCTGGGGATCGTCACTGGCCACGGGCAGTGCTGGCAGGCTGAGGGTGCTGACGCCATCCGTCGTGGTGACGGTCGGCAACGTGACATTCATGCGGGGTGTCTCGGAAGCGCTGGAGGTCGACCTTTCACCCCTCTCGGCTGGGTCCGGGCCGGGAGTGAAGCTCGAATGCTTCCCTCCAGCCACCCCCGTGGCATAGCGCAGGACACTGTCGAGGTCTCGAGGTGAGCGCGCCGTCCTGGCGGTCTCCTGCACCTGGGCTCGGGCCTGCTCCCACCGCTCGCCGGAGGCATACAGCCCGGTATCAAGGACGTCGAGGGCCCGATCTGCGTACGCCAGGGTGTCTTGATCTCCACTTGACGATCCTCCACCAGGGGTCGGCGTCCCTGGTGGAGCGGACGACGACGTGGGTGGCGATCCATCCCCGTGGGAGGCCCCACACCCGGTCAGCAGTACCGCCAGCACCACGCCCATGCAGACGACTCGCGTCCTGGGCCGTCTGGTCCAAGCGATATTCATGTGGCCAGTGTCGCATCAGACGCACGCCGAGAGGCCCCTCGGCGAAAACTCCCGTGACGCATCTGTCCAGCCACTCTCCGTGTTCGGACTAAGGGCGCAAACGACCGTCTACGCCCACCCGGGACACTTCGTGGCTCGGGCAGAGATTCCATCGGGGCTTGATAGCACAGAAAGCAATTTATAGTTTCGGACCGTGCTCGTAATTGTCGTCAACCTCGGCTCATCTCCCAGCCCCAGAAGGCCAGCCACACATCCATACCGAGTCTCTACACCCAACCCCTCCGCTCCCGATTGGGCCTTGAGGCCGAGGGATACCTCTGTCAAACTTGGGCGCCGAAGCCATCGACACGACCAGCGCTGGCCAGGGAGGGAGCACGCGCCCGTTGCCCACACATACCCGTCGACCGAGCACAAATCGAGCATCCATGGTATGGGCCTAATGCGGGGTTTAAGTTTGGACACTAATCGGAACTGCGGCCGTTGCGCCCCTTTTTTCTACCCGTAGAGCATAGATAAGGATTGGATCATGGACCCTGCTGGGATCGCTATTGCATCAGCTGCGATTGGTGCGGGCGGTGCGATCGCGACACAGATAATTGCTGCAATCTTCACCCGCGCCCAGTCGAAGGCGGACATAAAGCAGCGCAGTGATCAATTCAATGAGCAAGTGAGCCTCGAAAAATCCACGCGCATATACAATGCCCGACAGGATGCCTACTTTGCGTTCATGCGCTCACTGGACGCGTACATTGAATCAATCCAGGCAATATTTCGCGGCGAGCAGGAGAACGAGGCGCTGCCCACTATTCCCGGGGACTTTAGTGAGCTATTCAAGGAAGTTCAAGGAAACTGGTCCGACGTTAGACTCGTCGGCTCCGTTGACGTGATCCGTGTGGGGGACCTCGCATTCGCCTCGACAGCAGCCACCGCGCTGTCAGTTTTAAGAGTTGACCTGTTCCCACGCAAGAAGGTGGCCGAAAATATCCAATCAACCGTTCGCCACAGGCACCTTCTTGTCGAATGCATGCGTGCCGACCTTCGGGGAGAAAACTGGGACAGGGAAAGAGAAACATCACGTGTTACTAAGACCACTGACTCGCCCTCGCACGATCGCCTTGACCGCCTCCGTGACATACCAGAGGATTGGAACCCGACGCCCAGGCGGTAACGACTGGAGGTCGCAATTCTTATATCGCTAAGCGAATACTGTTGAGCTCGCCCCCGCCTTTTTTGTGAATATGCATTTAACCAGCAGTATGTCAAATATACTTCACTCCTACTGGCCACTCAAAGTCGTTCAGTATCACCTCTCCCCCAGATCGTCCCGTCTTTAGAAGTTTGCCATTCGACTGTCAATTCCGGTTCCCTCTCGGATACATATAGGCGCACTGAAGGAGAGCTCGGGGTTGAGGAGGAGACCTCAACCGCAGCACCCACATCCGTTCCCCCGTGCATCTGCGCGAGGCCCACCGGGTTTGAAATGGCGACTTGTTGACCGCCACTATTGAGGAGCCGAGCTCGTACGTACTGCACCCCCATCACGGGTCGCTCCAGGGTAGTTACTTCTTGTGTGGTTCTTGCCCAGGCCGTGAAGTCATCCTCGTCGTAGCCCAGCGTGAACGCCGGCCGATCCCCGTACCCCTCGGGCTCCTTGTGGACGCCGCTCTTCGCGCACCCGGTCTCGTCTACCATGCGCCGCAGCCGGCCGGTGAGCATTTCCACATGGGGGTGCCACATCATCATCGGACCCAAACCTGGCGCCTGTTCCTCCCAGACCTTGTACTCCATGCACATCGCCGCATACAGCTCGGCGGTCAGGTCCGAGTGCTTGTACCAGCAGGGTGGCACTACCGAGGTCACCAGCCGGTACTCGGCCACGAACCAGTCCACCCAGCGGCGCAACGTGTTCCACGCCTCCCACTGGTGCTCGGCCTCGATCTCCCGCCACCGCGTGCCCATCCACACCGGCGGGCCCTCGCCCGCGAGTTCCGCGGCGACCTCCGGGTCGACGTAGGGCAGCGGAGTCCCCGTCTGTTCGTCGTCATCGGCGGCCGCCGGCCCCTCCCAGTCCGTGGGATCCTCGTCTTCAACCCAGGGCGATGCCATCAGTTCCGTCCTTCCCTCTTGTACCGGCGCGCTGGCCCGCCCAACAGCCTCTCGAGCCGGGCGAACAGCTCCTCAACGGCCTCGCGCCCGCCTGCCCCGGTCGAGCGCATGTAGCGATGCGCCGCGTCCTCGCATGTCCCGCACAACCACACCCCAATTCCGCCGGCGGCACGGCACTCGGCGCGGTCCAGGTGCCGCCCATCGGTGCAGTGCCACCTCGTCGAGACGGGCCGCTGGCAGACATGGCACCGTGCATCCCCGTCCGTGCTCATG
Source organism: Micrococcus sp. KRD128 (assembly GCF_017168395.1). NCBI lineage: Bacteria > Bacillati > Actinomycetota > Actinomycetes > Micrococcales > Micrococcaceae > Micrococcus > Micrococcus sp. KRD128. The sequence goes on from NZ_JABFAX010000009.1 coordinate 4,287, forward strand.
CCTGCCTCTGCCGGATCATCCTGGCCACGATCACGACCGTGGCCCGCCTGCGGTCCCATCCAAAGAACTCCCTCTTGCCGTCCATGATCTGATGCAACCGTTGATGGTGGTCCCGGCACAACGGCATCAGGTCGTTGTGCGCTTCACGGGCCTGCCACCGGCCCTCCACATCCTGGCCCACGCCCTTGTACGAGACGTGGTGTAGGTCCAGGGTCCCGGCCTGGGTCAGCGTGATCCCGCAGACCTGGCAGGCCGGCTCTTGACCGGCCTGCCGGCAGTCCGCGAACCACCGCACCCGCCTGTACCCCCACGCCTGGGACCGCAGGTACCGCTTGTACTCGGCCGAGCCCGTGCGTTGCAGCCCGAACCTGCCCACGCCCTCACCGCACCGGGATCGCCGGGGCCGTCTCCGGCACCGGATCCAAAGCCGCCACGGAGTCCTCGGCCCGGTCCGCGTCGGTCGGTGTCGAGGGAGCCGGGTCCTTGGACTCCAGCTCGGCCAGCAGCGCCTTCGAGTACCGACCCGCGGCCTCCTTGATCTGCTTGCCATCCTTGCGGTCCCACCAACGGGTCATCCGCATCAGGATCGGCCGGCCGTTGCGATTCAGCAGGACCCCCCACCCGAACGGCAGCCGACGCAGCTCCGCGACCGAGACCACCTCGGTGTCGTGGATCTGCTCGGAGACCGAGGTGTGGTCCTTGCCCCGAGACTTCGAGGTCCGCATGATCTTGCGCTGACCGGCCAGCTTGGCGAACTGCTCCAGGTCGGCCACGTTCGAGGCACCCCCGAGCTGAACCTTCACCGTGGCCGCGTCGAACAGCGCCTGCGCCTGCTGCTCGCCCCACTCGTTGCGAGCCTGAGCCATCGACTGGAACACCGCGAACGGAGAGATGCCCACACCGCCGCCGTCCGCCATGAGCTGGGTCAGCCCCGGCCAGGCACCGGAGATGTTCGCAATCTCATCGAGCACCAGCGACAGCGGCGGGTCCAGCCGGTTCCCGGGCGACTTCGCCGCCAGCTCACGGGCACGCTCGGTGATGGCGTCCATCATCGCGATCAGGAACGGCCCCGCCGACGAGCCACCGGTCTTGGTGCCCACGATGTAGAGCGTCCCGCACTCGGTGAGGAACTTGTCGATGTCCAGGGTCTCCTCGAACCGGTTGGGTCGCAGCACGTCGCGGACCTCGGGCACCGACAGCCCCTTGACCGCACCCTCCACGCCGAACCACTTGGACTGGAGCAGCTTCGGGTCGCCCTCGATGATGCCCTTGAGCACCAGGTTCCAGTTCAGCGCCGCCTTGGGATGCTCGGTGAGGATCTTCACGGCCTCCTTGGCCTCGGCCGGGTTGTTGCCCCACCGCATCAGATCATCCACGGTGCGCTCACCCAGCGCCGCGGCGTGCAGCAGGCACTCCATGATCGTGATCGCCGGCGCCTGCCACTCCGCGTTCGAGCTGGAGGACCCCAGGCCGGAGGCACCGATCAGCGACGCCGCCCGCTGATTCGCCACACGCGGCTCATCACAGCCCGTGATCGGGGACCACTTCAGCGTGGAGGGCTGACCGGTCAGCCCCTGCGGGTCGAACAGGGCCACCGGCCCCTTCTTCTTGCGCAGCTCGGCCGTGGCCCCCAGGTTGTCCGCACGAGAGCTGGTCGTGATGACCGGGCCGGGTGCGTCGAGAATCGCACCGATCAGCAGGTGCACGCCCTTGCCCGAGCGCGGCGGGCCGATCAGCACCACCGACTCCTCGTAGGACGCGAACACGTCCACGCCCTCGGCCTTGCCCAGACGCATGGCCCCGTCCGTGATGGCCGGCTTCTTGATCGAGGGCCGCACCTTCTTCACCCGGGACAGCACCGACTTGCGGCCCACCGTCTTGGTGATCTCCGCAGACCGGGCCAGGCCCTCGCGCTCGCGCAACTCCTTGATGAACTTCTCGTCCGACTGCTGGTACCGGCTCCACGCCGTCACCGCCACACCGATCAGCACGAGGGCCAGCACCCCCAGACCGATCAGCCAGCCGATGACCCCGCCGGTGGTCGCCGTGCACCCCTGGACGGTGGCCCCGAACGCGGCCGGGTCGTGCTCGCCCACGAGGAAGCCCAACGGCGCGAACAGCGAGTCCGGCTTCGTCGGTGCCCCACAGTGGATACGCCCGGCCAGGAACCCGGCCAGCAGGTACGCCCCGTAGAGCAGCACCACCGGACCAATGAGCCAGATCAGCGCCGTCTCGGCCGGGTTGTCCCCCTCGAGGACCGCGTTGTTGCCACGTTCACGTCGCATCAGGCCACCGCCTCCTTCGCCTTGTCCATGCGCTCATCCGTGTCGAACAGCGGCAGCTCGGCCCGCGTGAGCACGTTCTGCACCTCGAACGAGGAATCCCCCAGCCGCCACAGGCCCGTGCCCTTGGGCAGGGACCGCACCAGGGACCGCTCCCGGTCGGACAGTTCCATCTCCGACGTCGTGATCTTCAGCGCGGACCGGTCCTGCCGGTAGATCACCTTCACGTCCGCGTCGGCCAGCAGGGACCGGGCCATCGCGGCCATCTTCGAGCTCTGATCACCAGCCATGTCCAGGTCAGCGATCTTGTGCAGCACGAGCACGTTGAAGATGCCGTACGCGCGGCTGAGCTTCCACTGCTCGACCATGCGCCGCAGGTCGGCCTCGGAGCTGATGTTGTCCCAGCCCTCCTCGTAGACCACGATCCGCTGCCCGCCGTCGCGCGTGGTGACCATCGCTTCGGTCCACGCGCCCGCGCACGCGTTGACCACGCGCACCGCCTCCGGGGAGGCACCCAGCAACGCGGACGTGTCGATGCTCGTCGCGCACGCCTGATCGTCCAGGACCACCGTGGTCTCCCCGTCGAACATGCCGGCCAGGTCACCGGAGGACACGCGACCCAACGTCATCATCGTCACCGACGCGGCCTCCGCCTTCATCGCGTCCGCGTCCGCGCGGGCCGCATCCAGCGCCCGGATCACGTCCGGGATGATCGGCGGACGTCCCTCGGCGTCCGCGACCGCCACGGCCGCGTCCAGGCCCGCCGAGAGCACGTGGTGCTCGGGCGAGGTCATCTCCCGGTCGGTGAGGATCTTCACCAGGGCCACCAAGATGGACATGCGCCGGGTCCGCACCATCGAGGCCCACGCCCGATCCGTCATCGGCTCACCCTGCACGTCCGTCGAAGGCCGGGTGCCCGGGTCCAGCGGGTTCAAGCGCGTGTCCAGGCCAGGGCCGACCTGGATCACCGATCCACCCAGGCCCTTAACCACGCGGGTCCACTCGCCCTTCTTGTCCGAGGCCACCGAGAGCTTGCGCCCGGCCAGCACCTGCCGCACCGCCAGCGACTTGGCCAGCGACGACTTCCCGGTGCCGACCTGACCGAACAGCATCATCGACATGCCCGAGATGATCCCGGCCTCGTAGAGCGCCCACGGGTCGAAGCAGAACGCGCCGCCACCGTGCATGTCCTTGCCGATCATCAGCCCACGCGCACCCAGACCGGGGCCGGCCACGAACGGGTACGCGGTCGAGGCCGTGTGCGTCGTCGTGCGGACCGGCCGCGGAGCCAGCGTGCGCAGCCCCCGCAGCTGCCGCGCCCCGCGCGGTCCGGCCTTGCCCCACTGCGGCTGAGGGAACCGCACCTCCTTAGCCTGCGCGGCCATCGCCCTCCGCAGCGCCCGCTGGCCTCGCTCCAGCTCCCGGGCCGCACGCTTGGCCTCTCGGGCCTCGTCCTTGCCCGGTTCGATGATCTGGAACAGATCGACCTTCGGTTCTTCACGCATCAGAGCTTCATCCTTCCGAACGGCAGGGCACCGGCCACGAACGCCGCGTCCTGCTCCATCCACACCGGGCGCAGCTCGCACCCGGCCGTGATCCCGGAGGCCACGACCTCCGCCGCCGCGGACTCCAGCTCGGACCGCGAGGACCCGGTCACCGTGACCAGCACGACGACCTCCACGCCCGTGTGCCGACGCCGCAGCTCGGCCTCCTCGCGCTCGACGTCCTCCAGGGACTGGTCATGTTCCAACGAACCGATGCGACCGAGCTTGCTCATCAGCCGCGAGTTCGTGTGCCAGTCCGTCTTGCGCCGCTGCACGGACCGCACCGCAGCCCCACGCTCCACCGGTGCCAGGAACACCGAGACCGTGTGCCGGAAGTCCCCGGCGAACACCAGCTCGTCCAGGAACCCCAGCCGGGCCAGGTTCTGCGGCAGCTCGGAGACCTTGTAGGTGCGGTGGTAGTTCCCGTCCGTGACCATGTGGCCCGCATGGACCTCCACAGCCATCGGTCCCGCGCTCGAGGGCGCGGTGCCCGCCGTCTGCCCGTCCGCCCTCATGGTCGAGATCATCACCGAGGCGTCCGGGTCGAACGCCGACCGCGAGAGGCCGGCCAGCGTGCGCGGGGAGTGCCAGGCGGTCACCTGGGTCCCCGAGCGCGGCAGCGTGCTCTCCACCGTCGTCATCACCTTGAGCGTGTGCTCCATGAGCGCCGGGGTGCCCCCGCCGAGCGCCTTGATCTGCGAGCTGATCTTCGACGGGGAGACCACCAGCGTCAGCCACTGCTCGTGCACCGGCATCGACTGGGCCTCCTTCATCAGCTCACGGAACGCCTGGTCCAGGAACGGGTCGATGCTTGCCCCTGACCGGCCTGCGCCCTCCTGCTTGGACTCGTAGAAGTCCTCCACGGCCGCACCGGAGATGAGCGTCGTCTGATCCGAAGCCTGAATCCGCACCACACCCGGCAGACGCGACAGCGCCGCCAGCGACGCTCCCCACGACAGAGACCGTTCCTCCTGAGCGTCGAAGGACTCCAGATCAAAGCCCCGCGTCGTCATGACCTTCGCGCAGACCACCGCTTCCCGGGCGCGCGGGTCCCAGACGAACCCGGCCCCGTTGGGCATCGCGTAGACCATCAGCTCTCCGGCCACACCCGGCAGCCGGAACCGTGCCGGCTCACCCGGCTTGATCCGCCCCTTCGCATCACGCTGGGCCTGCGGCCCTGCCTCGCTCACAGGGGCCTGCGGCTCGCCGTCCACCAGCTCCAGCACGTGTGCCGGGGCCATCCCCTGGCGGTACTCCAGCTGCTCCGTGGCCCCCCCGCCGCAGGTACTGCGCCGCCACCCACACCCAGCCAGGCAGGGACCGGCCACGGAACCGGGTCGCGCCGAACGCGCCGATCACGGCCATCAGCCCGATACCCACGAACATGGCCGGCCCGCCCCGCAGGATGAACGCCATGCCGATCAGCACGCCGGCCAGAACCACGATCACCTGCTCCAGGGTCAGCCCCAGGATCAGTCCCTGAGTCCGTTCCTGGGGGAACCGGACGTCGTCGTACTCCGAGTCCATCGACTCCTGAATCATCGTTGCCATCAGCGGCCTCCTCGCATCACCATCGCCCCGGCACGCTGGCGCATCCGGCCAGCCCGCGCCGAAACGCCCCGCATCGAATTCATTGCTCCACGCCCGGCCCGGCTCGCGGCCATCACGCCCGCCTGTTCAGCCTGCCCGGCACCGCCGCCCAGCCACGCGGTGACCGCAAGCATGAAGATCGGCATGGCCGCAGCCACGAACACCAGCACCATGCCAGCCACGGTCTGCACCCAATCCGTGGACAATGCCGCCATCGCCATGCCCAGCCGCACGACGGCGGCTGCGATCGGCCCGGCCATGATCAGCCCCAGCATCATCGACAGCCACCGCCCCGCCAGCGCCTTGGCCGGCTCCAGGGCCAGCGAGAAGATCGCCGGGGCCGCGAACGAGGCCAAGATCAGAATCAGCACCAGACGGAAGATCATCATCGCCATCAGCACGAAGCAGGCGAAGAAGATCACCAGCGCGATGATCCACGCGACCAGGATCATCCCGTTCTCCGCGTTCTCACTGGCCATCTCCCACTGCGCGAAGTTCTCATCCAGCAAGATCTCGTCGTTGGCGGCGTCGTAGGTCAGACCGAACAGTCCCAGCACGCCGGCCACCGTCTCGTCCTCGCCATCGGTGCCACCGGAACCGACCCGCAAGATCCACAAGGTCAGCTGCTGGGTCGCCCCCATCGCCATCCACACCAGCCCGACCACCACGTAGGTCGCCGGGATGCTAAACACCGCCGCCAGGAACGCACGCACCATGCCGGCCGTAGACCCGCGCACCGCCGACAGCACGACCTGCACGGCCACGAAGATCACCAGCAGCGGGATCATCGCCACCACGATGATGTTCAGCATCCCCGGGTGGTCGATCACCGTGCTCTCGCCACCGGCCACCGTGGTGGTGACCTGACCGCCGACGACCGTGACCCACCACTCCGGGGTCAGCGCACCCACGGAGAAAGCCTGCTCGATCAGCCCGGCAGCGGCCTTCGCCAGCCCCAGGATCGAACCCCGCATGAACTCCTCGAAGTCCTTTTCCCACATCGTTCTCTCCCTCCGTGAGTGCGCTCAGGACCTCAGAACAGCGGCAGGCCCGCGCCCCAACCGATCAGGCCCGCGGCACCGGCGATCAAAGCCGCAGCCACGATGCCCCAGACCACGAAGCCGATACCCACGTCCTGCGTGCGGCCGCTCGAGGCGAGCTTGCCGAAGATCCAGACCAGCACGCCGATGCCGACGGCGACGATCAGGAGGACCAGGAAGGTGCCCAACGCCAGGCCCGTGACGTTCTGGATGGTGGGCATCCACGGCCCGTCGAAGCGCGGTGCGATGTCCGGGACACCGGCAGCCACCGTGGTGGCCGCGTGAATCAGATTGCTCATCAGAGGTCCTCCCGTAGGGATGTGATGTGACGACGGCCCGGATGTCTTCCGGCCCGCGCGGGCACCTCCCGCCCGCTGCCAGATGTACGACGCGCCGCACCGCCACGCATGTCACCTGTCCCGCACACGAGAAAGCCCCCACCCACTGCATCCGCAGCAGGTGGGGGCAACTCCCAGATCAGATCAAGAGCAGTTCTGACCCCGCGTCAGCGTCAGGGTCCGCCCGGTCTGAGCACCGTTGGTCAGCGACTGACGCGCCACGTGCACCTCGACCGGCGAGCACTCGGCCGTGGCCTCGTTCTGCGCCGAGCAGTCCGGCTCACCCGACCCGTTCACCTCGCCCGTGGCGTACCACTTCACCGATGTGACGACCGTGTACGAGGATTCCGTGCCGGTAGGCTCCTTGCCCCACTCGTACCCGTCCAGGGCGGGCTGTCCACCGAGCAACGTACTGATCACACGCTCACGCTCTGCCCGATCCGGGGACGGCTCCTCCTTGTCGAAGTCCCGCACCGCCTGCCGGTTGCAGGTCTGCTTCGGGGCGTTCTTCTCGATCGCGACCGACTGTGGCCTGGCCCCGGCGGGCATCAGCTCGCTCGTACCCAGCCCAGCCCCCCAGCTCGCGCCGGCCGTGCCAGCGCCCAGCACCGTCGCCCCCACCGCCGCCAACGCGACCATCGTCCACCCCTTCCGCATCCCGCCAGGCGAGAACAAGGCCCTGCCCCACACCGCCAGCACCACGCCAGCCCCCACCGCCAGGATCAGCACGACCAGCGCCGTCCCAACCACCCATCCACTGATCTGTGACCACCCCGACAGCCCGTCCGGGTTGATTCCGTTCAACATGTCCGACTCCTCGTCGCTCGTCTGCCCCGTCTTGCTTCGTTGCCGCGTCTCGTCCTGGGTTCGCGGTCGCCACCGCGAAGGTCTGTCAGCGCGCCATCGCCTGCACCACCACCAGCACCCACACCACGAGCACCGCCAGCGCCACGGCCGCGATCACCCACCGACCCCGCGCCGAGTCCCACGCGTCCGGTACCCGCTCCTGCCACGACGTCGGCAGCGGCGCGTCCACGGACTCCGCCACCCACCGCCGCCCGGCCTCGCCTGCGCGCTGGCGCAGCCGCCGCACGGACGCGAACAGCCCCCGGTCCTGCTCTACGTAGACCACGCGCGGCTCCTGACCCTCCGGCACGTCATGGCTCTGCTCGAACTCCGTCTGCTCGCTCACTTCTCTGCCCTCTCGTTTCGGATCACCGTTGTCGCCACCCTCAGCAGGTGCCGTGTCTCGGCCAGGTACTGCCGACTCGTGGAGTGGCTGAACCCGGTGGCCTGCATGACGTCCTCGACCGTGACCGCTTCCATCCGGCCCCCCGCCTGCGCGCATGCCAACGCGACCTGCCGCGCCCAGTCCCCCGCGTCCCCGTCGTCGGGAAGGCAGCTGATCAGCACACGCATCGTCACCGCCTGCCCCGAACGGGCCACCTCCTGCGCCGCCCGGACCACCCGGGCACAGCGCACCAGCTCACGCCGGGCCTGACGCAGTGCGGTCACCGAGACGCCCATCGCCTCCGATGCCGCCACGACGTCATCCCCGAACGCCAGCACCACGGCCAGGGCACGGGCCGTCATCTCCGAGGACTCCATGACCGACTCGACCACCCGCATCACCTCCGCGACTTCCCGGTGTGCAGCCAGCGCTTCAACCACAGCCTCGGCCGGGTCCTCCATGACCGTCGACACCGCGGTCTTCTCCCGCGCCACCGCGGAAGCCTCCAGCGCCTCCTGGCCCGCCCGCGACCGACCGACCGCCCGCAGATGATCCACCGCCCGGTTCCGGGCGATGGTGCCGACCCAGGTCCGCAGGGAACCCCGGTCCGGATCGAACCGCTCCCGGGAGTGCCACGCGGACTCCCACGTGCTCTGGAGAACGTCCTCCACGACATCGCCGTTGCCCGAGGGTCCGAGTACGGCCACCACCGTGCCTCGCACCGAGGCCACCGCTTCCGCCAGCTCGTCACCGGTCACCAGCACCATCCCCGCCGGAGCCACCCGGTCCGCCTGCCCGGCCATCAGTCCACCGCCTCCACCAACGCCCGTGGCATCGCCCGACGCTCCAGCCGGCAGTGCGGGCAGTCCGCAAGCACGGCCTGCCCGTACGCCGGGACGTGCACGTCCGGGTCCTGGCACGGCTCACCGGTCCGCAGCTCACGCACCTGCCCCGAAGCAGCCGGAGCCTGAGTCACGGCGACCGGCCGGGGCCGGGTCACCGCGACCAACTCCTCGAACTCCGAGGCCAAGGACCGCGCCACGAAGGCCGTGGGCTTGCGCACCGGCCCCGAGGCCCGCGCCAAGACCACGTCCACGATGGACCGCAGCTGCCCGTCTCCGAGGTCCGCAGCCGCCGGCACCCGCTGAACCAAGTCCGCCAGGACCACACCCCGATGGACCAGCCCCACGCCTTCCCCACCGTCGATGACCTGATCGGTCCGTCGTCCGTCGTCCGTCGTCGTCTCCGCGCGCACTGCACCGGACTGACGGACTGACGGACGGACAGATGAGGGTTCTTGAGGGTTAGTCCGCGCGCGATCCTTATAGTCGGCAAAGTCGCGATTGTCGGGTGAGTCCGCCGAAATTATCGGGTGAGTCGACTCACCCGACAGGTTGTCGGGTCGCGTGTTCATGCGGGTCTCGGATTTACCCGACAGATTGTCGGGTCGCGTGTTCATGCGGGTCTCGGATTTACCCGACAGATTGTCGGGTCGCGTGTTCATGCGGGTCTCGGATTTACCCGACAGATTGTCGGGTCGCGTGTTCATGCGGGTCTCGGCGTCTTGGACAAGGCCGTTCAGGGCCTCTTCGCGGAGGTAGTACCTCAAGCCGACCCGCCCGCGCCCGTCCCCGTACCGAGACTCGGTGTCCACCAGGCCCAGGTCTCGCAGCCGCGCGATGTGCCGCTCCACCGAACGCACCGTCTGGGCCGACCGCCGGGCCAGCAACTCCTGGCTCGGGTGGCACGACCACGCCTCGTCCGCATGGTCACCCAGCAGCAAAAGCACGAACGCCTGGCCGGTGTTGAGCTGGCCCGTCTCCGCGACTTTCTGCGCCCACTTCATCGCTTCGATGCTCATGCCTGCTCCTCCTCGGTCCCGAACGCCTCGGCGTGCGTCTCACGGGCATCGGCCAAGCGGCGACGCCCGGTGCGCTCTGAGCACCCGAACTTCTCTGCGACCTCCGCCGCCGAGGGCACCTGGCCCTCCTGCGCACGGGCCACGATCCATGCGGTGATGTCCGCACCCGATGCCTTCTCCACCGTCTTCGTCTCTGCGACGACCGGCTCTGACGACGCCACGGTCTCGACGACCTCGACCACCTGGGCGAGCTGCGATTCCTCGACCACGGCCGGCTGAACCTCACGGGCCTCGCGTTCGGTCTCGAGTTTGGCCTGACGCTCCATCCGCTCCAGCTCCTGCCGGTGCCGAGCCTCGGCCACCTCGGCCTCCCGCTCGGCCTCGCGCCGCTGGGCCTCGATCTGTCGGCGGCTCGCCGCCAGTTGGGCCTCCAGCTCCGCGCGCTGCCGATCCAGCTCCGCCTGAGCCTTCAGCTGCTCTGCTTCCTCCGACACCTGCGATGCGCGCTCGGCCCGCCGCGAGTCCGGGTTCTCCACCGCGACCCGCGCCAGCTGATCCGTGGCCACGAACACCGCCACCGGAACCATCACTGCGATGAGCGCACCCACCACGGAATGCCACACGCTCGCGTTCTCAGCACTCCACGCATGCGCCCCGTTGGCGATCATCGACAGGCCCGTGAACGCCCCCAGCGCCCACCACGACGCCCGCGCGGACTCCCCTCGGGACTCGTGCACCAGTACGGAGCCTGCGTAGACCAGGATCGCCAGGTCGATGAAGACCGGCACTGCCCAATGCATGAACGGCGGCAACCCCAGCCACGCCGCGACCTCGTACAGCGCCGCGAACGAGATGGAGAACGCCACCAGCCCGGCCACAGCGGTCCCGGCCACCACGGCCCGGATGAACCGGCCATCGTTCGGGTTGACCCGGCGGGGAAGCGCCCGAATCCCACTGCCCGTGGGCCGCGTACCGGTGTTATCCTTCGAGTGCTCGACCGGCGTGTTCTTTGGAATGTGCACCGTCTCGGCTTGAGCGTTTTCGGAAGCCCCGACAGCCTGCACGCTGGCCGGGGCTTCCGCCCTTTTCGGCCCAGACGTTCGGGCCTCCCACATCTGCTGCGCGCTCATCGCGTGCCCTCCTCGATCTTCTTCAGCACCTCATCCAGGTCGTCCACCGCATCCCGCAGCGTCGACCGGATCTCCGCCTGGGACTGACCGTCCACATGGCCCACGGACCGGATCACGTGCGCCAGCGTCCGCACACACCGCACCGAGTCCCACACGACCCCGTGCAAGTCCTCGTCCTCGACCAGCGCCTTACCCGTCGCGGGCGACACCAGCGAGGCCACCGGGGTAGCCGCCTTGATCAGCGCTGGCACCGCGGCCGCACCCGACCCGTTGAACGCAGTCAGCACACGACGCGCGCGGCCCTTCTGTTCCTCGTCGTGCCGGACCAAGTCCAGCGGCTCGATCCCGAAGTCCTCGGCCGGCATGTCCAAGACCGCGTCAACGTCACTTTGACCACCTCGGACCCCCATGGAGGGCTCGAGGTTTCCAATGCGAGCGGGCCTCGTGGCCTCGTAGGTCTTCCCGTCGACCCCGACGACGGAGGCCGGTGCACGTCCAGGTGCGTCTTTTGACGCACCTGCGTGCTTAAGCTCCCGCCGCACCGTGGCCTCACTGATCTGTGTCGCGGACGCGATCGCCCGAGTACTCATCCCCACCTCACGGAGGGACAGCACGATGTCCTGTCGCTCTTCTAGCGGCGGCCGAAGATGCAAGTTGCCGAACTCCCGAGTCACGTACTCGTCCCAGCTCCGGTACCCCAGAACCTCCCAAGCCCGCCCCCGATACGCGGACCGGATCAGGTGGTACACGGACTCCAGGCCGGTCTTGATCTGGTCTGTGACTTCGCGCGCTGCCTCTGGGGTGTAGGCCAGCTGAAGTGAATAGCCGTTCATGCCTCGGCCAGCTGTTCATCTGCAGCATCGATGCCGGCTACCAACGTCGCGAACGGCACGCCCAGGACACGGGCGAGCTCCAGCAGCTCGCCTAGGCGGAATTCGACCTGCCCGGACATCCGCTTGGAAAGACCGTCCGGGGTGAGACCGGCCAGTGCCGCTGCGCGGGCCTGGGTCAGGTCTCGTCTGCTGATTTCGGCTGCCAGGTTCGACCTGACGCAACGGGTGTGATTGCTCATGGCCCACACTGTATGCGCTGTGCGCATATCTGCACAGCCCTCGGCTTGCGTTCATCGCAAATTTATTTCTCTAGCCTTGTGTGCCGTTCGCCTGCGCCATAGGGTCTTGCCCATGACGAGCTCGAACGATGAGAGCGGCTCAGATTTCAATTCGATGGTCGCCGCAGAGGTGCGCGCTTGGCTCGCCCGCTCCGGCAAACGCCAGGCAGACCTAGCAGCAGCGCTCGGCGTCTCACAGAGCGGCATCTCACACCGGCTTCGCGCGCGGGTGGCCTTTACGTTGGAGGAGCTGGCCACCATCGCGGAGGTCTTCGACATCACGCTCGCGGAACTGCTCGGCCCGGTCATCCTCCAGGCACGAAGAAGCCCCCGCACCGACATGGTCGGTGCAGGGGCCTCTGCTCGGCTCCCCCGGTTGGATTCGAACCAACAACCCTTCGATTAACAGTCGAATGCTCTGCCGTTGAGCTACGGGGGAATGTGCCGCGAACCGCCGGAGCCGTTCGGACAACGGATGGAACTTTACCAGAGCCACCCGCCCGCGCGCCACCCGGCCGCGGGGCGCCGTCGTCGTCCCGCCCACGCCCGGGGACCGGGGGCCCTTGCCAGGCACGGCTCCGGCGGGCCTACGGTGCGAGGACATCCCCAGAACCATCAGGAACGGGCCCGAAGGAGAGACGTGTCCATGACCATCACGACCCTCACGCGCAAGACCGCGCTGACCGGCACGGGCGCGCTGGTCGCGCTCGCCCTCGCGGCCTGCGGCACCACGGCCGACAACGGCGACGACGGCTCCGCCTCGCCGGAGGTCGACGCCCCCTCGGCGGTGGCGAAAACCCCCGCCACGGACGAGGCGTCGGGCTCGGCGTCGTCGGCATCGACGGAGTCCTCCGCCTCGGCCTCGTCGACGGCCGCCGCGGCCGGCAGCGGCTCGGCCACCGGCCCGGCCGACGACCCCGCCTACGCCGTGATCGACGCGGTCCTGGAGAAGGACGCCGGCGGCATCATCGTCGCGGTGGATGCCGACGACGATGACAGGACCTGGGAGGTCGACGTCGTGGTGGGCGAGGAGGTGAAGGAGCTGGACGTCACCGCCGACGGCGACATCACCGAGACCGACCGCGAGTCGGATCCCGAGGACGTCCAGAAGGCGAAGGAGGCCGAGGTCACCGCCCAGCAGGCCCTCGACACCGCCCGGGAGGGCCGTGATGGGGTGACCCTGGACGAGATGGACCTGGACGACGACAACGGCACCCTCCAGTGGGAGGTCGGGTTCGATCGCGAGGACGGCTCCGATGGCCCCGAGGTCGAGATCGACGCCACGTCGGGCGAGGTGCTCACGGTCGACGAGCACTGACCGCGAGCCGCCGTTTCCCGAACGACAACGCGCCTGGAGCCGCCGTTTCCCGAACGAAAACGGGTGGGGGTCAGTCGTCGGCGCGGAGGGCCCGGCGGCGCGCCTCCAGTTCCATGAGCTCGCTGTTGAGGCGGGTGAACTCGGCGGGGTCGCCCTCGGGGCCGAGCCGCTGCAGGCGCCCGAGCAGCTCCTCCTTGCGGTGCACGATCTGCAGGGCGAACAGGCGGTTCATGATGTCCCGGCAGTACCGGTCCACATCCTCGGGAGTGCGGGCGGGCAGGTCGCGGACGGCCAGCTCGGAGACGACGCCGGCCACCTCCTGGGGCACCGCGTCCCGCACGGCGTCCACCCAGCGCTGCGGCGTGGCCCCGGCCGAGCCGGCCACCTTCACGCCCTGGTGGACGGCGGCGTACTGCGGGACCGTGAAGCGGGCGGCGTACAGCGCGGTCCACTGCTCCGCAGAGAGCAGGGTGGGGTGCTGCAGCACCACCTCGAGGGACTCCCGCTCCCGGCGGGTGACGGGGTCGCGCGGGTCCACCGGCACCACGATCCGCGGCGCCGGGGCGGCGGCCTCTCCGTGGCGGCCCTGGGGCCCGACCGCCTGCCCGTCGCTCGCCGGGGTCGGCCGCGCCTCGGGCTCGGGCCCCCGCCGCGGTGCGCGCCCGGCCGCGGCCACGGCCCGGTGCACGGCGTTCGGGTCCAGGCCGAGCCAGCCGGCCAGCTCCCGCTCGTAGCCCGGGCGCAGGACGGCGTCCTTGATCCCCGCCACGATCGGCGCGGCGTGGCGCAGGGCGCCGGCGCGGCCCTCCACGGTGTTCAGGTCGTAGTCCTTGAGCCCGGCCCGGATCGCGAACTCGAAGAGCGGGCGCCGCGAGGCGATGAGCGCGCGCACCGCCTCGTCGCCCTTCTGCATGCGCAGGTCGCACGGGTCCATGCCGCTGGGCTCCACGGCCACGAACGTCTTGGCGAGGAACCGGTGGTCCTCGTCGAACGCCTTGAGGGCGGCCTTCTGCCCGGCCTCGTCGCCGTCGAAGGTGAAGATCACCTCGCCGCCCGTGCCGTCGTCGGAGATCAGGCGGCGGGCCACCTTGATGTGGTCCGCGCCGAACGCGGTGCCGCACGTGGCCACGGCCGTCCCGACGCCGGCCAGGTGGGCCGCCATCACGTCCGTGTAGCCCTCGACGAGCACCAGCTGGCGCTCCTTGGCGATCGTGCGCTTGGCCAGGTCGATGCCGTAGAGCACCTGGGACTTCTTGTAGAGCGGCGTCTCGGGGGTGTTCAGGTACTTGGGGCCGGGATCGTCGTCGTAGAGCTTGCGGGCGCCGAAGCCGATGGTCGCGCCGGTCATGTCCCGGATGGGCCAGAGCAGGCGGCCGCGGAACCGGTCGTACAGGCCGCGCTGCCCCTCGGACACCAGCCCGGAGGCGCGCAGCTCCTCGTCCCGGAAGCCGCGCTGCCGGAGGTGGTCCAGCAGATGCGACCACCCCTGCGGGGCGTACCCGAGGCCGAACTGCGCCGCGTGCTCCTGTGTGAACCCGCGCTGGGTGAGGAAGTCGCGGGCGGCCTGGGCCTCGGGCGAGCCGAGGGCCCGACGGAAGAACTCGTCCGCCACCTTGTTCGCCTCGAACAGGCGACGACGGCGCCCCGTCTCCGCCTTGTCCGGGCCGGTGCCGCCGTCCTCGTAGTGCAGCTCCACCCCCACCCGGGACGCCAGTCGCTCCACGGTCTCCATGAACGTGGTGTGCTCGAGCTCCATGAGGAAGCTGATGACGTCCCCGTGCGCGCCGCATCCGAAGCAGTGATAGGTGCCCACGCCGGGGCGGACGTGGAACGACGGCGTCCGCTCGTCGTGGAACGGGCACAGCCCCTTGAACGAGCCCACGCCCGCCGAGCGCAGGGTGACGAACTCCTCCACCACGGCCTTCAGGTCCGTGCGCTCGCGGACGAGGTCGATGTCCTTGCGCACGATCAGTCCAGCCATGCGGACCATTCTAGGGACGGGGCGGGGCGGTCAGCCCCGAGCGGAACCGGCCTCCGTGGACGGCTCGGTCTCCGCTGCGGCCTGTGCAGGACCGGTCCCCGCCGCGCGGGGCGCTTCGGTCCGCGCCGCGTCCGCTCCCTCGGACGCGGGGCGCCCGGTGGCGGGGTCGATGACGGGCAGTGCGCCGGTGGCCGCCTCGACCAGCGGATGGAACAGCGCGGCCGACGCCAGGCCGCCGTGACGGCGGCGCGCCGAGGACACGAACGAGAGGCTCATGTCGCCCACCATAGCCACCCGGGACCGTGATTCCGGTCACGGGAAGGCAACATTCTGGGCGGTCAGGTCACGGTTCGACCCTCGCCCGCCCCCGCGGACTGCCCGTGCAGCGGCAGCAGCCGGGGCACCAGCCGGACGAGGCTCACCATCGCCCCGAGCTCCACGAGCGTCTGCGTCACCACCACGAGCGGGGCCGGGTCCAGGCTCGCCGGCAGGGCCAACGCCAGCGGCAGCACGACCAGGGAGTTCCGCGTCACGCCCGAGAACACGAGCGCCCGTCCTGCGGGCACGTCGAGGCGCGCCCACCGCGCAGCCACCACGCCGAGGGCCACCATCACGACGGCGAACGCCACGAACAGGGGCACGACGGCGGCCAGCGCGGGCAGCCGCTCCCCCACCCCGCGGATCTGCGAGGCGACCACCGTGAACAGCGTGACGACCATGAGCGGGACCATCGCCGCCGTGAACCCGCGCACCACCCCGGCCGCCGTGTCCCGCACCCCACCGCGGCCGCGCACCGCACCCCACTGGAGCAGCGCCGCGAGCGCGAGCGGCACCAGGATCAGCATGACCAGGGCACGGACGAAGGGCCCGACGTCGACCGCGGCCACCACCGCCTCGCCGGCGACGACGCGCAGCAGCACGGGCAGCACGACCAGCTGGACGAGCATGAGCAGCGGAGCCGCCGCCAGCAGCCGCTCGGCCGCCCCGCCCGCGAGTGCGGTGAACGCGATGACGTAGTCCACGCACGGGGCCAGCAGCACGAGGAGCACGCCCACGAGCAGCGCGTCGTCGTGGGCCACGAACCGGCTCAGCCCGAACACCACCGCCGGCACCACCACGAAGTTCAGGACCAGCAGTGCCCCGAGGAACCGCCCGTCCCGCAGCCCCGCGCCCAGCGCGGCGAACGGCACCGCCAGGAACGTCGCCAGCAGGAGCAGCGCGAGGACCGGCTCGACGAGCACCGCCCACGCGTCGGCCCCGGGCACGGCCCATCCGACGACGGCGCCCGCGGCGATCCCCGCGAGGTACAGCGCCACCTGGTGGCGTTCGAGCGCGGCGACCAGGGCGCGGCGGGGCGGGGAAGAGGGCATGTCGCCAGCGTACGGAGCGATCCGGGCGGGGTCCGGCCCCTACGCTGGGGGCCATGCCCACCGCCCCCGCACCGCCCGAGGCCGCCGCCACCCCGCTGCACGTGGCCGTGCGCACGCTGGACGCCGCGGCGCTCGCGGCGGCCGGCCACACGGCGGCGAGCGCCGTGGCGGCGGTCTATGCGCACGCCGTCATGCGCGGGGCCGCGTCGTTCTGGCTGGACTCCGCTCTGCCGGACCCGGCCGAGGCGCGCTGGTCCGTGGCGGGCGACGGGCTGGACGTGCTCGGCGAGGAGCAGGGCCGTGTGCCCTCCCCCGGCCCGCGCCTGGTCCGGCACGACGACCCCGCCGATCCGGACCGCGCGTGGGCGGACCTCGCGGCCGCGGCCGCACCCCGGCCGGTGGTCGGCGGCGAGGGCCTGCCCCTGCGCGGCGGCCTGGTCGGCTGGCTCGGCTACGAACTCGGCCTGGCGGATCTGGGGGTGTCCCCGCCCTCACGTCGACCCGGGGACCCCGCGTCCCTGCCCGCGCAGTTCTGGGTGCGCCCGTCCCGCTACGTCGTCGCGGACCACGCGGCCGGGGTGCTGCACTGCTGCGTCGTCTCCCTCGACCCGACCGCCGCCGAGGCCGGGGCCGACCGCTGGGCGGCGGACGTGCGCCGCGCCCTCGCCGCGGCCCGCCGCGCTCTCGAGACGGCGGCGGGCGACGCCGTCGTGCCGCCCCCGGAGAACGCCGGCCCGGAACCCCGGGCCGACGAGGAGGCGCCGGGCACGTGGCGCGAGGACCGGGCGGCGTACGCCGAGCAGATCGCCCGCTGCCGCGCCGCGCTGCACGCCGGCGACTCCTACGAGCTGTGCCTGACCACCCGCTTCGACGCCGACCCCGGGCTGCGCGTGGACCCGCTGGTCCTCTTCCACGAGCTCGCCGCGCACCAGCCGGCCCCGTACGCGGCGCTGCTGGAGCACGGCACGGGCTCCCGCCGGTGGGCCGTGGTCTCCGCCTCCCCCGAGCGCTTCCTCTCCGGCCGGGACGGGCGGTACAGCACCAAGCCGATCAAGGGCACCGCCGCCCGACTGGCTGACCCGGCCGAGGACGCCGAGGCCGCCCACGCGCTCGCCGCCGACCCCAAGACGCGCGCCGAGAACCTCATGATCGTGGACCTGCTGCGCAACGACCTCTCCCGGGTGTGCGCGCCCGGCTCCGTGCAGGTGCCCTCCCTCATGGCGGTGGAGAGCTACGCGACCGTCCACCAGCTCGTCTCCACGGTCACGGGGACCGCGCGGGCCGGCGTCGACCCGGTGGACGTGGTGCGCTCCCTCTTCCCCGGCGGCTCGATGACCGGCGCGCCGAAGCGACGCAGCGTCGAGCTGCTGGCCGCGTGGGAGGCCTCCCCGCGCGGGGTCTACTCCGGGGCGCTGGGGATGCTGGGCGCGGAGGGGACGACGTCGTTGTCCGTCGTGATCCGCACGGCCGTGCTCGCCGGGGGCCGCTGGTCCGTGGGGGCCGGCGGGGCGATCGTCGCGGACTCGGACCCGGCCGCCGAGCACGACGAGGTCCTCCTCAAGGCCCGCGGCCTGCGCCGAGCCCTCGCCCGCGCCGCCGGCACGGGTCTGCCGACGACGGCGCCCGACGTCGCCTGACCCCACCCTGTGGTTCGGGGGCGATTTTCGGCGGTATTCCGACGGAATACCGCCGCACACCGCCCCCAAACGAGGGGGGCGCACCCACCCGTGCCGCCTGCCTAGGTGTTGTGGGTCATGAGGTTCTTGACACGAGGCACGGGCTGAGATGAGACGAGCGGGCTCCGCCCCGCAGGATGGGAATTGCGACATCCACTCATCCGCGGAAGGAAGCCCGCTCGTGACTCACGCTAGCTCGGCGTGAGGCCCTGCAGGTGTGGGTGAATCACTACAACTACCATCGGCCGCATACCTCCTGCGGAGAGGCTCCTCCGGCCTCGTTGGCCCCGGTGCGTGTCAACAACGTCATGCCCTCCTACACCTAGGCTGGGGACATGGCCGATCCGCACCCCGTCCCCGCCGCCACCGCTCCCGACCTCGACCCCGACGCGCTGGACGCCGTCCGCGGGCTCGTGGCCGCCGCCGAGCGTCCCGTGGTGCTCTCCGGGGCGGGGATGAGCGCCGAGTCCGGCATCCCCACGTTCCGCGACGCCCAGACCGGCCTGTGGGAGCGGTTCTCCGCGGAGGAGCTCGCCACGGAGGAGGCGTTCCTCGCGGATCCCGCGCTCGTGTGGTCCTGGTACCGGTGGCGTGCCCGGATGGTGCGGGCCCGCCGACCGAATCCGGGGCACGACGCCGTCGCCGCCTGGCAGCGCCGCACACCCGGTCTGGAGGTGGTCACCCAGAACGTGGACGACCTGCACGAGCGCGCCGGCGCCCGGGTCCTCGCGCACCTGCACGGCTCCCTGTTCGAGCACCGCTGCGCCGACTGCGGGGCCCCCGCCGACGTCGACCCGGGCGCGCCCGCGGACGAGGCGACGGCCGGCTCCGAGGCCGACCTCGAGGCGATGCTCCGCGAGGCACCGCCGGCCTGCACCGTGTGCGGGGACGGGCTGGTCCGCCCGGGGATCGTGTGGTTCGGGGAGATGCTGCCGGCCGAGCCCTGGGACCGCGCGTTCGCCGCGCTCGAGGACTGCGACCTGTGCCTGGTGGTCGGCACCTCGGGCATCGTCCAGCCGGCGGCGTCCCTGCCGTTCGTGGCGCTGGGCGCCGGGGCCGCCGTCGTCGAGGTGAATCCGGTGGAGACCGAGCTGAGCGGCGCGGTCACGCACGTCCTGCGGGGTCCCGCCGGGGCTGTGCTGCCCGCGCTGCTGGACCCGCCGGTCAGAGCCAGACGCGCCGGAACTGCGCGCCCTGCACCAGGGTGTGATGCCACTCGACGGCGGTCGAATCGGTGAGCGAGGCGATCTGGTCGATCACCACGCGCCGCCGGGCGGCGTCGTCGGGGGCCTGCGCCCAGTCGAACGCGAACATCGGCTCGAGGTACCGGTCCCCCGTCGCGTCGAGCAGCGCTACGAGCTCCGCGAGCACTTCGCGCTGCCGCGCGTAGAGCGGCTGGCGCTGCTCGGCGGTCATCACGTAGGCCGCCGCGATGCCCTTCATCACGGCGATCTCGGTCTCCGTCTCCTCGGGCACCACGACGTCGGCGCCGTGGCGGGTGAGCGGCTCGTTGCCGAACACCTGGCGCGTGGCGTCGAAGGCGGCGCTGCAGAACCGGCCGATCAGCTGGCTCGTCATGTCCTTCATCGCCGCGAGCGCCCGCCGGGAGCCGTCCATCTCGGAGACCCACACGTCGGTGGCCTCGAGGCGGGCCAGGGCCGCGTCGACCTCGGCCGGGTCCGTGTGCGGCAGGTACCACTGGCGGGTGGTCTCCACGACGCGCTCCCGGTGCTCCGGGATGGCCAGCCACTTGAGCTGGAACACGGCGTTGACCACGCCGTCCTCGACGTCGTGCACGGAGTAGGAGATGTCGTCCGCGAGGTCCATGACCTGCGCCTCCATGGACGTGCGCGTGCCGGGCACCCCGGCGCGGAACCAACGGAACACGGGCAGGTCGTCCTCGTAGACGCCGAACTTGCGCGAACGCGTGCCGTCGGGGCGCAGCGGGGCGTCCTCACGGGTCCACGGGTACTTGCACGCGGCGTCGAGGGCGGCGCGCGTGAGGTTCAGGCCCGCGGAGGAGCCGTCCGCGAAGAGCTTCTTCTGCTCGAGGCGGGCCAGCAGCCGCAGGGTCTGGGCGTTGCCCTCGAAGCCGCCGACGTCCTCGCTGGCCGCGTCGAGCGCCTTCTCCCCGTTGTGTCCGAAGGGCGGGTGGCCGAGGTCGTGGGACAGGCAGGCGGTGTCCACGAGGTCGGGGTCGCAGCCCAGCGACCGACCGAGCTCACGCCCCACCTGGGCCACCTCGAGCGAGTGCGTCAGGCGGGTGCGGGCGAAGTCGTCCGCGTCCGGGGCGACCACCTGGGTCTTGGCCCCCAGCCGGCGCAGGCCCGCGGAGTGCAGCACGCGGGCGCGGTCCCGCTCGAAGTCCGAGCGGTAGGAGGACTTGGGCGGCTCGGGCAGCCACCGCTCCCGGTCCCACGGCGTGTAGCCGGGGGTCTGCACGGCGCGGCCGGCATACGGGGGCCGGCCCTCGGGGCCGAACAGCACCGGCTGGTGGGCGGCGCCGGTCCAGGGCGACGACGGCGCGGCGGGCGTTCCGGCTGCGGGCACCGGCGTCGTGGGCTCAGCCACCGGAGACGTCCAGCTCGGCGGCCTGGATCATGGCCTGCTGCTCGGCATTGAGCTCGCGGGAGTCGAGCCAGCCGTCCGGCAGGTGCGGGCGCTTGGGGGCGCCGGAGCGGCCGCGCGGGCCCTCGGCGGCCTCGCCCGGGTAGGGCTGGTCGCGGTCCACGCGGGCGAGGATCTCGCGCATCGTGGCGAGGTCCGGGACGGTGGACAGGGCGGTGCGGATCTCGGAGCCCACGGGGTAGCCCTTGAAGTACCAGGCCACGTGCTTGCGGATGTCCCGCAGGGCCTTGAGCTCGTCGCCGCCGAAGGTGCCCACGAGCAGCTCGGCGTGGCGGTACAGCGTGTCCGCGACCATGCCGAGCGTCGGCTGGAACCGGTCCTGGCGGCCCTCGAACGCGGCCTGCAGGTCGCCGAACAGCCACGGCCGGCCCTGACAGCCGCGGCCGATCACGACGCCGTCCACGCCGGTCTGCTCGACCATCGCGATGGCGTCCTCCGCAGACCAGATGTCGCCGTTGCCGAGTACGGGGATGTCCGGCAGGGCCTCGCGCAGCCGGGCGATGTCGTCCCACACGGCGGTGCCCGAGTAGAACTGGCGCGTGGTGCGGCCGTGCAGGGCCACGGCGGCGACGCCGAGGTCGCGGGCCGTGCGGCCGGCGTCGAGGAAGGTCAGGTGGTCCTCATCGATGCCGCGACGCATCTTCACGGTCACCGGGATGTCCCTCTTCGCGGCCTCGGTGACGGCCGCCTTGACGATCGAGGCGAACAGCTCCGACTTCCACGGCAGGGCCGAGCCGCCGCCGCGCCGGGTCACCTTCGGCACGGGGCAGCCGAAGTTCATGTCGATGTGGTCGCAGCGGTCCTCCTCGACCAGCATCCGCACCGCCGCGCCGGTGGTGACCGGGTCCACGGAGTAGAGCTGGACGGAGCGGGGCACCTCGTCGGGGTCGTGCTGGATGATGCGCATCGACTCGGGCTTCCGCTCGACCAGCGCGCGGGCCGTGACCATCTCGTTGACGTAGAGGCCGCCACCGTACTCGCGGCACAGGCGGCGGAACGCGGTGTTGGTGATGCCGGCCATGGGGGCGAGCACCACGGGGACGTCGATGGTCAGCGGCCCCAGCCGCAGCGGGGGCAGGGCCAGGCGGTCCGTCGTCGGGGCGGGGTGGCGGGCCTCGTGGAGCTGATCGTCGTCGGTGATGCGTCGACCGGCGCCGGCGGACTTGGCGTAGTGCGCGGCGTGGAGGTCGGCGACGTCGTCGGCGTCGGTCACCGCCGCGGCGGGGAGGGTGTGGGAAGAAGTCATGTCGGACCCCATTCTTCCATTCCGCCCGGCACCCGCGTCACCGTGCCCCACCACGAGGCCCGCTGGGAGGCGATCGCAGAGGCACCCCGCCGGGACGGGCAGACCGTCCTCCCGGCGGGTCAGGCCTCCGACGCCGGCGCCGCGTCCCCGCCGTCGAGCACCGCCAGCAGGTCAGCACCGGCGAACATCTGAGCGGTCTGACGCGCCGAGGGGGTGCCCGCGTCCGGGTCCGCACCGGCCGCGAGCAGATGCCGCATCGAGGCGACATCCCGTTTGAACGTGGCGCAGGTCAGGGCGCGCTGGCCGCGATCGTTGGCGTGCTCGATCTCGGCGCCGGCCTCGATCAGCATCGCCACCGTGTCCGGGTGCTCGTGATAGGCGGCGAGGGTGAGGAAGGAGTCGCCCGCGTGGTTGCGCAGGCGCGTGCTCACCCCGGCGTCCAGGTACGCCTTCAGCTGGGCCGTGTCCCCGTCACGCGCCATGTCGAAGAGCCGGTTCGCCAGCTCGATGTCCTTCTCGCTCCACTGCTCACTCATGCCCGCCAGTATGGCGGACGCCGCGGCGATCGACCGCTCCGCAGCGACATCTCCGCGGGTCTGCCCGCAGGTGATGTCGCCGGCCGGCGGTCAGACGAGCACCGGGAACAGCCCCGCCCGCCCCGCGGTTGCACCCGGCATGACCCGCAAGCACCTCGGCTTCCTCAACTTCGGCCACTGGATCCACCGTCCCGGCGCCGAACCGGACGCGCGGCAGGCCCTCGACGACGTCGTCGCCATGGCCGTGGCCGCCGAGGACGCCGGGCTCGACGGCGCCTGGCTGCGCGTCCACCACTTCCAGCGGATGTTCTCCTCGCCGTTCCCGATCCTCGCCGCGATGGCCGCCCGCACCGAGCGGATCAGCCTCGGCACCGGCGTGATCGACCTGCGCTACGAGAACCCCCTGTACATGGCCGAGGCCGCGGCCACCACGGACCTCATCTCCGGCGGCCGGCTCGAGCTCGGCGTCTCCCGCGGCTCACCCGAGGCCGCCCTCGACGGCCAGGCGCAGTTCGGCTACACCCTCGCCGAGGGGCAGACCTGGGCCGACGTGACCCGCGAGCGCGGACGCCGCTTCCTCTCGGCCGTGCGCGGTGAGGGGATCGCGGCGCCGGACCTGACCTCCGGCTGGGCGCACAGCTCGCAGCCGCTGCGGATCGAGCCGCACTCCCCCGGGCTCGCGGACCGGATCTGGTGGGGGTCGGGGTCCACGCCGTCGGCGGTCGAGGCGGGGCGGGACGGCTACAACATGCTCTCCTCCACCCTGCTCCTGCAGGACGACGGCCGACCCTTCCACGTCCAGCAGGCCGACCAGATCGCCCGCTACCGGGAGGCCTTCGCCGCGGCCGGCCACGCCGGTCCGGGCCGCACGGCGGTCACGCGCTCCGCGTTCGTCATCCAGGACCGGGAGGACGAGCTGTACTTCGGTCGGGAGCGGGCCTCGCGCGACTCCTCCGGCATGCTCGAGGGCGGCGCCGCCCGCTCCGGCCCGACCTACGCCGGGTCCGCCGAGGAGGTCGCGGAGAAGCTCGCCGCCGACGACGCCGTCGCCGCCGCCGACTGGGTCCTGTTCGCCAACCCCAACCAGCTCGGGGTCGAGTACAACGCGAAGATCTTCGCCGGCTGGGCGGAGGTCTGGCGCCTGCTCGGCTGGGATGCATGAGCCAGGCCGCGCCGCACGTCCCAGCCGACGACGGCTTCGCCCGAGCCCGTCGCGCGCGCTGGGCCGTCACCGCCGCCTTCGCGACGAACGGCGCCCTGCTCGGCGCGCTCATCCCGCACTACCCGGAGGCGAAGGCCGCGTTCGGACTGGACCCGGCCGCCTTCGGCCTGCTCGTCATCGCGCTCGCCGTGGGCGGCACGCTCGCCGGGCCCCTGCCCGCGCCGATCCTGCGCCGGTTCGGCGCCCGCCGCGTCATGCTCGCCGGCAGCGTGGCCATCGCCCTGCTGACGACGGCGGCCGGTCTCGTCCTCGACATCGCCGGGGCGGGCGCGGGGGCCGGGCACGGTGCGGGCACGGCCGCGGGCTGGCCGCTGTGGGTCTTCGCGGGCCTCGTCCTGGCGTCGGGCGTGCTCGACGCCGTCGTGGACACCGCCCAGAACGCGCAGGGCCTGCAGGTGCAGACCCGGCTGGCCCGGCCCGTGCTCACGACCATGCACGCCGGCTGGAGCCTCGGAGCGGCCGCCGGCGCCGGGCTCGGCGCCGCGGTCATCACCGTGGGCGGCCCCGCGGCCCTGCACCTGGGGCTCAACGGCGCCGTGTGCGTCGCGGTGCTGCTGGGGGTCCGGCGCCTGTTCCTGACCGAGGACCCCGCGGATCCGGTGCCGACCGATGACGCGTCCGACGAGGCATCCGCGCGCCCGACGCCGGCCCGCAGCGGGGTGCTCCCGCCGCGTGCCGCCCTGGCCGCGCTCGTCCCCGCCGTGGTGATCGCGATGGCCGGCTTCGGCGTGGAGGAGTTCGGCAACGCGTGGGCCACCCTGTTCCTGATCACCGAGCGCGGCCTGGACCCGGCCGCGGCGGTGCTCGGCGCGTCGACCCTGCTGGGCGCGCAGTTCATCGGCCGCCTCGCGGGCGACCGCACCCTGGCCGCCCTGGGACGACGCGGGGCGTTGACGGCGGGGCTGGGCGCCGTCGTCGTGGGGCTGGGGCTGGCCCTGGCGCCGCTGCCCGAGTCGGTGGCCGTGCCTGCCGCGTTCGCGGGGCTGGCCCTGGCGGGGCTCGGCTGCGCCGTGGTGGTGCCCGTGGCCTATGCCCTCGGCGACGAGGCGCCCGGGCTCAAGCCGCAGACCGGGCTGGCGGTGACGAGCTGGTGCATGCGGCTGGCCGGGGTCGGGCTCAGCCCGGCGGTCGGGGCGCTGGCCGGCGCCGTCGGTCTGGCACCGGCGCTGACGGTGTTCCTGGGCCTGGCCGTCGTCGGGGCGGTGCTGGCCGCCCGGCTGCCCGCCACCCCGTAGGAACCGCTCAGTCGTCGTCGACCTCGCCGGCGAGGGCCCGGGCCGCCAGGTGCTCCTCGGTCGCGGCCTCCCAGATCTCCTTGGCGGCGGAGCCGTTGAGCAGCACGAGCAGCACGCCCACGATGATGTCCGCCCAGCCCGACGCCGTCAGCACGGTGATCCCGGACAGGGCGATCAGCACGGCGCCGGCCACGAGGTCGTTGCGCGCCGCGAGCCACGCCGCCCGGGTGAGGGAGCCGCCGTCGGTGCGGACGCGGGACAGCAGGGCCACGCACACGAGGTTCACGAGGATCGAGCCGACGGCCACCCCCAGCAGCACGCCCGCGGCCGGCGGCTCGGGGTCCCCGACCTTCGTGGCCGCCATGACGAGCGCCGCCACGGCCGGCAGCACGATGACCCCGGCCATGACCTTGCCGATGACCGCCTGCCGGGCCGCCGTCCACCCCAGCGCCACGAAGATCAGCAGGTTGACGGCGAAGTCCTCGAAGAAGTCGACGGAGTCCGCCACGAGGGCCACCGAGCCGATCCCCAGGGCCAGGATGATCTCGACCACCAGGTAGGCGCCGTTGAGCAGGGCCACCGCGAGGACGGTGCCCCGCAGGGCGCGGGCGCGCCGGCGGTCCGCTGCGGCCGCCCGGTTCACGCGCCCGGCGCGTCGTCCACGAACACGTACGTGTCCACCAGGGTCCGCGCCGCGTTGCCGCCGATGAGCCCGTCCACGATCCGTTCCAGCGGGGCCATCGCCTCGTCCACCTCGATCTGCACGGGGTACTGGGCCACGAGCAGGGCGAGCAGGTCGGCCACGGCCTGCAGCGCGTCCTCCTCCCCCAGCTCCGGGTCCCAGCCCACGAGCACATCGGCCGGCGCGTCCTGGCGCTCCGGCGTGTAGGACACCGCGAACGCGCGGATGCGCCCGCCCTCGGCCTTCGGCGCGTCGCGGAGCACGACGGCGCCCGCGGCCCCGGTGGCCGGGCCCAGCAGCAGCTGCTGGGCGGCCCCGACACTCAGGGTCGACGGGTCCCACGCGTGCACGGCGTCGTAGAACGCGGTGACCGCCTGCGTCAGCTCGACGGAGCCGGTCGAGGCCTCCTCGAGGACCACGCCGTCCGGGTGCTCCTCCCCGCGCACGTCCGGCAGGCCGATGGCCCCCGGGGCGATCGCGACGCGGCGGGAGCGCTGCACGGGCGTGAAGCCCTCGGCCACGAGGAACGCCTCGGTGCCGGCGGCCAGGGCGGCGGTCTGGGACCGCACGGCGTCCGTGTCCACGGGCGGGCGGCCCGTGGCACCGTCGGCCTCGGTCTGCGGGTCGGCGCCGGCCACGCCGGGCACCAGGGCGTCCCTGGCGAACCGGGCCTTCAGGGCCGTCGTCGGGATGGCGCCGGCGGCGTGCGCCTGTACGGCGAGCCCCCGCAGGGCCGCCACGAGCGCCCGGCCGATGCCCCGGCGCCGCTCGGCGGCCGCGGTCTCGACGTACAGCCACAGCCGCCGCGGGTGCACGGACGAGGCGTAGACGACGCCGGCCGCCACCGGCACACCGGCGGCCTCGGCCACGAGCGCGCGGCGCCAGGGCCGTTCCGCGTCCTCGGCGAGCATCGCCCGGTCCTGGTGCTGCTGCGCGTTGGCTGGGTCACCCCACACCTCGAGCAGGGCCAGGTCGTCCCCGGGCCGCCAGGGACGCAGCACGATCTTCCCGCCGGCGACCGCGGCGGAGTCGAACAGCGCGCCGCCGTCGTCGTGCCCCGCAGCCCCGACCGTTCCCGTCACGTCCCCGCTCACTTGACCAGGCGCTCCAGCAGGTAGGACTTCACCTGGGACAGCGCCACGCGCTCCTGGGCCATGGTGTCCCGCTCGCGGATGGTCACGGCCTGGTCCTCGAGGGTGTCGAAGTCCACGGTGATGCAGAACGGGGTGCCGATCTCGTCCTGGCGGCGGTAGCGACGGCCGATCGCGCCGGAGTCGTCCGTCTCGATGTTCCAGAGGGTGCGCAGCTCCGCCGCGAGGGACTGGGTGGCCGGCTGCAGCTCGGGCTTCTTCGACAGCGGGAGCACGGCGGCCTTGACCGGGGCCAGGCGCGGGTCCAGCTTGAGCACGGTGCGCACGTCCACGCCGCCCTTGGCGTTCGGGGCCTCGTCCTCGGCGTAGGCGTCCACGAGGAACGCCATCATGGCGCGGGTCAGGCCGAAGGACGGCTCGATCACGTACGGGGTGTAGTGCTCGTTGTTGGCCTGGTCGAAGTACTGCATCTTCGTGCCCGAGTGCGCGGTGTGCCGGCCGAGGTCGTAGTCGGTGCGGTTCGCGATGCCCATCAGCTCGCCCCAGCCGTCGCCGCCGGTGAAGCCGAAGTCGTACTCGAGGTCGATCGTGGCGTCCGAGTAGTGGGCCCGCTCGTCCGCGGGGACGTCGAACTTCCGCAGGTTCGCGGGGTCGATGCCGAGGTCGATGAACCAGTCCCAGCAGTCCTCGACCCAGCGGTCGAAGTGCTGGCCCGCCTCGGCCGGCGGCACGAAGTACTCGATCTCCATCTGCTCGAACTCGCGGGTGCGGAAGATGAAGTTGCCCGGGGTGATCTCGTTGCGGAACGCCTTGCCGATCTGGCCGATGCCGAACGGCGGCTTCTTCCGGGCCGCGCCCAGCACGTTGAGGAAGTTCACGAAGATGCCCTGCGCCGTCTCCGGGCGCATGTAGTGCAGGCCCTCCTCGTTGTCCACGGGGCCGAGGTAGGTCTTGACCA
Organism: Micrococcus sp. KRD128; assembly: GCF_017168395.1. Classification (NCBI taxonomy): domain Bacteria; kingdom Bacillati; phylum Actinomycetota; class Actinomycetes; order Micrococcales; family Micrococcaceae; genus Micrococcus; species Micrococcus sp. KRD128. The sequence continues at coordinate 32,357 of NZ_JABFAX010000009.1, forward strand.
GGCCCGAGAACAGCTGCGGCTCGGTCCAGGCGCCCTGGGTTCCGCAGTCCGGGCACACGATCTCGGCCATGCCCTCGGCCGGCCGGCCCTTCTTGGCCTCGAACGCCTCGAGCAGGTGGTCCTGGCGGTGCCGCCTGTGGCACTGGGTGCACTCCACGAGCGGGTCGGTGAAGGTCTCGACGTGGCCGGAGGCCTCCCACACGGCGCGCGGCAGGATGATGGAGGAGTCCAGGCCCACCATGTCCTCACGGGAGCGCACGAAGGTCTTCCACCACTCGGCCTTGATGTTCTCCTTCAGCTCCACACCCAGGGGCCCGTAGTCCCACGCGGAGCGCGAACCGCCGTAGATCTCACCGGCCTGGAACACGAAGCCTCGGCGCTTGGCGAGGTTGATGACGTTGTCCAGCGGGGACTTGGCAGCCATGGGGGCATCACTTCCGTACTCATCGGCGGGGCGGGAGGGGATCACGACGACGACGGCACCCGGCCGCCTTCGACGCGGCGGGCCCGTTCCGGCGCGGCGCGCCGGTCGATCCCGTCCAGCCTACCGGCCATGATGGACACCATGACCGAGACGAACGCACCCGACGCCCAGCCCCTGCCCATCCGTGACGAGTCCATCCGCCTCGGCCAGGCGCTCAAGCTCGCCTCCCTCGTGGAGGACGGCGCCATGGCCCGCGACGTCGTCACCGACGGTCTCGTCACCGTCAACGGCGCGGTCGAGACGCGTCGCGGAGCCCAGCTGCACGACGGGGACGTCGTGGAGTTCAACGGCGAGGCGTTCGTGGTCCAGGCCGAGCAGGCCTGAGCCGACGCACCGGCGGGCGGCCGCGGCGCCGTCGTCGAACAGGCCCGGTGGGTCAGCCGCGGGGCGGCACCATGTGGACGAGGTACTCCTTCACGTGGCCCAGCTCCTGCTCGTTGATCGCGTGGCCGAGCCCGGCGTAGACGATCTTCATGAGGTCCACGTGGGCGGTCAGCCAGGCATGGGTCTCCTCGACCCGGGGCTCGGAGATGATCGGGTCCTCCTGGCCGCGGCCCCAGAAGACCTTCGGTCGGACGCGGGCGACGTCGTCGTCCCGGGTGAACAGCTCGCGCAGCCGCGGCTCGGTGAGCTCCGGGTCCACCACGAAGCCGGACAGCGCCACGGTGCACGCGTAGGCCTCCGGGTCCAGGCGCAGCAGCGACGTGGCCATCGCCATGCCCTGCGAGAAGCCGAGCAGGGAGACGGTGCGGAAGTCCCCGCGCACGGCCTGCACCCAGGCGTGCAGGGCCTCGACGGCCTCGCGGACCGGCTCGGCGGTGGAGCCCAGCTCGCCCGTGACCGGGTCCTGGGAGAGCGGGAACCAGGCGTGGGAGCCCGGCTGCAGGGGCAGGGGCGCGCGCACGGCGGCCACCGTCACGTGCTCGGGCAGGTGCGGGACGAGGCCGAACAGGTCGTCCTCGTTCGCGCCGTAGCCGTGCAGGACGACCAGCAGGTCCTCGGTGCGCTCGCCCTCGGGGCGGGACCAGCGGACGACGGGCTCGACGGCGGGGGTGGGGTTCGCGTTCACGCCCGCCAGCCTAGCGAGCGGCGCGGTCGGCCCCGCCCGGCGGTTGACCCCTCCCGCGCGGGGCGGGCAGAATCCTACCCGTGGGTAACCCATCTTCCTCCCAGCCTCCGCACGCCTCCGACGCGACCCCGGTCGACGATCCCGCCGCCCATCCGTGGCGCCGCTACGTCGCCATCGGGGACTCGTTCTCCGAGGGCATCGGCGACCCGGACCCGGACCGCCCCGGCTACCACCGCGGCTGGGCCGACCGCCTGGCCGAGGAACTCTCCCGCCTGACCCCGGCCGGTGAGGACCTGGCCTACGCCAACCTGGCGGTCCGCGGGAAGCTGCTGGACCAGATCGCCGAGGACCAGGTCGAGCCGGCGCTCGCCCTGCGGCCGGACCTCATCAGCGTCTGCGCGGGCGGCAACGACATCCTGCGCGGCGCGGACCCGGACGAGATCGCGGCCCGGCTGGACGCCGTCGTCGAGCGCCTGGCCTCCGACGGCGCCACCGTGCTGCTGTTCAACGCGACCGACGTGAAGGGCACGCCCGTCATCGGCCGCATCCGCGGCACCGTGGCGATCTACAACGAGAACGTGCGCACCATCGCCCTGCGGCACGACGCGCTGGTGCCGGACATGTGGTCGCTCAAGGACCTCGCCCGGCGGGAGATGTGGGCCGAGGACCGCCTGCACTTCTCCGCGCTCGGCCACCACACGATCGCCGCGATGGTGCTGGACACCCTCGGCGTGGAGCACGGCCTCGAGCACCTGCGCCTGGCCCCGCCGGCGCCGCGCACGTGGCGCGAGGCCCGCGCGTCGGACGCCGCGTGGGTGCGCACGCACCTGGCGCCGTGGGTGGTCCGCCGCCTCCGCGGCGTCTCCTCCGGCGACGGCGTCACGGCCAAGCGCCCCGTCCCCGAGCCGCTCTTCGGTGCGCCGATGCCGCAGGGCTCGGACCACACCGAGCCGCTGGACATCGTCGAGCCCTGAGCCCGGCCGGCGGGGGCCGGTGGCCGTTTCCCGAACGACAGTGCCGCGACACGCCGCCGTTTCCCGAACGAAAGTTCAGAGGGCGAGGGCGCGCTTCAGCGTGTCGGCCACCTGCCCGTATTCGGTGAGGAACCCGTCGTGGCCGATGGGCGAGGCGATCGTGTGCACCGGCGGCCGCGCGGGCAGCGCCGCCGCGAGCGCCTCGGACTCGGCCGGCAGGTAGAGCCGGTCCGAGTCGACGGCCGCCACGAACGCCCGGCCCCGGTAGTCCGCGAGCGCCGCCGCCACGCCGCCGCGCCCGCGCCCGACGTCGTGGCCCATGAGGGCCTCGGTGACCACGAGGTAGGAGTTCGCGTCGAACCGGTCGGCGAGCTTGGCCGCCTGGTGGTCCAGGTAGGACTCCACGGCGTAGCGCCCGCGCCCGCCCGGCACCCCGACGACGGTGCCGAACGGGTCCTCGACGCCCTGCGGTTCCCGGCCGAACCGCTGGCCGAGCTCGCCGGCCGTGCGGTAGGTGGTGTGGGCGATGCGCCGGGCGATGCCCAGGCCGGCCACGGGGCCGGGGCCGGGGTAGTAGTCGCCGCCCTGGAAGTCCGGGTCGAGGCGGATGGCCGCGGTCTGCGCCTGCCCCCACGCGATCTGGTCGGCGGAGGAGGCCGCGGTGGCGGCCAGCACACCCACCCCGGCGACGCGCGCGGGGTGGGTCGCGGCCCACTCGAGGGCGCGGGCCCCGCCCATCGATCCGCCGATCACGGCGTGCCAGGCGCCGATCCCGAGGTGGTCGGCCAGGCGCCGCTCGGCCTCGACCGCGTCCCGCAGCGTGAGGAACGGGAACCGGGAGCCCCAGGGCCGCCCGTCGGGGGCCGGCGTCGAGGGCCCGGTGGAGCCGTGGCAGCCGCCGATCATGGCGGGGGCGACCACGAACCACCGGTCCGTGTCCACGGCGCGGCCCGGGCCGACGAGGGCGTCCCACCAGCCCGGCGTCGGGTCCTGCTCGTGCGCGGCCACGTGCGCGTCGCCGGTGAGGGCGTGCAGCACGAGCACGGCGTTGGAGCCGTCGGCGGCGAGGGTGCCCCAGGTCTCGTAGGCCAGCTCGACGTCGGGCAGCAGCCCGCCGGTCTCGGTGCGCAGCTCGCCGACCCGCAGGCGGTGGCGGCCGCCGCGGGGCAGCGCGGTGCGCGACGGACGCGTGGCGACGGCGGTCATGCCTGATCCCCTGCGTCGTCGTCGCCGCGGCGGGCGGCGGCCGCGAAGCCGCGCTCAAGGTCGGCGAGGATGTCCTCGAGGTCCTCCACGCCGAGCGAGAGCCGCACCAGGCCGGGAGTGACGCCCGCGGCGCGCTGCTCGTCGTCGGTGAGCTGGGCGTGGGTGGTGGAGGCCGGGTGCACCACGAGGGAGCGGACGTCGCCGATGTTGGCCACGTGGTGGTGCAGGGTGAGCCCGTCCACGAACGCGGCCCCGGCCTCGCGGCCGCCCGCGATCTCGAAGGAGACGAACGCGCCCGCGCCCTTCGGCAGGTAGCGCTGGGCCCGCTCGTGCCACGGGCTGGACTCCAGGCCGGCGTAGACCACGTGCTCGACGTCGTCGCGACCCTCCAGCCAGCCCGCCACCGCGGCCGCGTTGGCCACCTGCCGCTCCATGCGCAGGGACAGGGTCTCCAGGCCGAGGTTCACCAGGAACGCGTTGAACGGGGAGATGGCCGAGCCGTAGTCGCGCAGCAGCTGCACGCGCGCCTTGAGGATGAAGGCCAGGTTGGCGCCGAACGGCGAGCCCACCCCGAGGTCCCGCGCGTAGACGAGGCCGTGGTAGGACTCGTCCGGCTCGTTGAAGCCGGGGAACCGCTCGGCGTGCTGCGCGTAGTCGAACGTGCCGGCGTCGACGATCACGCCCGCGATGGCCGCGGCGTGCCCGCCGAGGTACTTCGTGGCGGAGTGGGTGACGACGTCGGCGCCGTGCTCGATCGGCCGCAGCAGGTACGGGGTGGCCAGCGTGTTGTCCACGATCAGCGGCACGCCGGCCTCGTGGGCGGCGTCGGCGACGGCGCGCACGTCCAGGACGTCGCCGCGCGGGTTGCCGAGGGTCTCGCCGAAGAACGCCTTGGTGTTCGGCTTCACGGCGGCGCGCCAGGACTCGATGTCGTCCGGGTCGGTCACGAACGTCGTCTCGACGCCGACCTTGGCGAGGGTGTGCTTGAACAGGTTCTGCGTGCCGCCGTAGAGGCTGGCCGAGGCGACCACGTGGTCGCCGGCGCCGGCGAGGTTGAGGATCGCGAACGTCGTCGCCGCCTGACCGGAGGCCAGCAGCAGCGCGCCCACACCGCCCTCGAGCGCGGCGATCTTCTCCTCCACCGGGCCCTGCGTCGGGTTGCCGATGCGGGTGTAGAGCGGGTCGAGGTCCTTGAGCGCGAACCGGTCCGCGGCCACCTGGGCGGACGGGAAGTCGTACGAGGTGGTCTGGAAGATCGGCAGGGCGGTCGCACCGAAGGCGTGCTGGCCGACGGCGACGCCCGCGTGGACCTGCGCGGTGGAGAAGCCCCAGGCGTCGGGGGTCGGGGTGGGCTGGTCGGTCATGGCGGACCCTCCTGAAGGGATCAGGGGCCGGACCCGTCCGCCCCGCCCGCCGGCCGACGTGCCGATCCGGGGGCCGGCGTCGTCGAGGTGCCGGAGATGACCCGGCGCCGTCGAGAGGGGCCGTGGGATCGGCCCGCGCTTGCCGGCACCCGTTGTGGGGCCGGCCTGGTCGTCACCCGGGGCACCCCACCGCGGAAGGAGGGTTGCCGGTCAGCATGCCGGGGCCTGTTGCTGACTCTCGTGACCGTGTCTCCGAGTGTAGCCCGCCGCCCCGCCACGATTTCGTCACGCGTGTCACACGCGGATACGCTCTCCGCACGGGGGCACCCGACCCGTCAAGGGCTCGACGCCCCCCGACTCGCACCAGGTCAACCCCCGGGGCAGCCCGGGAACGGAGAGGAACAGCGCAGTGCACACCTGTCGCATGGACCACGTGTCCTACGCCGCCGGCCCCGAGGGCCTGGACGCCACGGTCGCCCGCATCGCCGAGACGCTGGGCATCGAGCGGATCAAGGGCGGTGTCCACCCACGTTTCGGCACCCAGAACGCGCTCTTCCCCATGACGGGGGGGCAGTATCTGGAGGTCGTCGAGGCCCTGGACCACCCGGCCTCCCTCAGCGCGCCGTTCGGCCAGCTCGTGCGCGCCCGCACCGAGCAGGGCGGCGGCTGGATGAGCTGGGCCGTGGCCACCCCGGACATCGGCCGGTTCGAGCGCCGCCTCGGCCGCGAGGCCGTCCCCGGCAACCGTCGCTTCCCGGACGGCCGCGAGCTGTCCTGGCGCCAGATCGGCATCAAGGGCACCCTCGCGGACCCGCAGCTGCCGTTCATCCTGCGCTGGGCCGACGGCCAGGAGGACATGCACCCCTCGCAGGCGGCCGAGCCGCAGGCCACCATCGAGCACCTGAACATCGCCGGCTCCCCCGAGCGCCTCGCCGAGTGGCTCGGCGACGACGAGGACGGCCAGGTCCAGGACGTGGACATCGAGTACGTCGCGCCCTCCGGCACCCCGGGCATCGTCTCGGTCACCTTCCGCACCCCGAAGGGTGAGATCACGCTCTGAGCGCGGGGGCGGGGCCGCTCAGCCGAGCAGCCCCGCCCGCGCCAGCAGCGGGTAGCCGACGAACCCGACGGCGTCCAGCAGCGCGTGCGCGATGACCAGCGGCATCACCCGGCGCACCCGCAGGAACACGAGCGCGAACACCACGCCCATCAGGGCGTTGCCCACGCCCGGCCCGATCCCCTGGTACAGGTGGTACGCCCCGCGCAGCAGCGCGAGGCCGAGCACCACGACGGCCGCGCGGGTCGGCAGGTACAGCCCCTCGGCGCTCACCCACGACGACGGCACGGCCGGCGCCGGATCGCGCGCCAGGCCCGCGGCGCGGAGCCGCTGCAGATACCCGAGCCGGTCGACGAGCCAGGCGCCCACGATGACCTCCTCCAGCAGTCCATGCCGCAGCGCGGAGAGCAGCAGGACCGGCACCTGGTACCAGCTCTCCCCGAGCGCCGAGCCGACGATCGCCGTCGTGATCCCCAGGGCCCGGCCGGCGGCGTAGACGCCGAGCGTGCCCAGCCCGATGGCCGCGAACAGGCCCAGGCCCCAGGCCAGGTCGCGGCCGGGGCGGCGCAGGTCGAGGCCGAGCACCCGGAACGGGTTCCGGCCGCGCAGGTGCATCAGGTGCAGCACGAGGGCCACCGGCACGAGCGCGAACCCGATGCCGAGCAGCTGATAGGTCAGGTCGAAGGCCCAGCGGTCGGCCAGAGCCGGGTTGAGGACGGTGGTCTGCTCCCCCAGCGGGGCCTGGGTGGCCTTGTCGATGAGCTGGACGATCGCGTAGACCGCCGACTTCCCCAGGGAGAGGCCGAGGACGATCGTGATCTCCCACCGCACCGTGTGCGCCGAGGGGGCGGGCAGCGCAGGGGCGGGTCGGACG
>NZ_JABFAX010000009.1:39484-116627 GCF_017168395.1 Micrococcus sp. KRD128
CCAGCCCTCCCCGCACCCCGCCCCCGCCCCGCTGCTGAGCGCCGCGGACGTGCGGCGCATCGCCGCCGAGCTGGACCTGCGTCCCACCAAGCAGTGGGGCCAGAACTTCGTGATCGACCCGAACACGATCCGGCGCATCGTGCAGGCCGCGGACGTGACCGCGGACGAGCACGTGCTCGAGATCGGCCCCGGGCTGGGCTCGCTCACCCTCGGCCTGCTGGACGCGGCCGCCGCCGTCACCGCCGTCGAGATCGACCCGGTCACCGCCGCCCGCCTGCCGCACACCACCGCCGAGTTCCGCCCCGGGGCCGAGGACGCCCTCGCCGTGCTGCACGCGGACGCCATGACGCTGAGCGAGCAGGCCCTGGCCGAGGTCCGGCCCGCTGCCGCCGCCGGCGGCCCCACCGCGCTCGTGGCGAACCTGCCCTACAACGTGGCCGTGCCCGTGCTGCTGCACGCGCTCGCGGTCCTGCCGGGGCTGCGGCACGGCCTGGTGATGGTGCAGGAGGAGGTCGCGGACCGTCTCGCGGCCGGGCCCGGTTCCAGGGTCTACGGCGTGCCGTCCGCCAAGGCGGCGTGGTACGCGGACGTGCGCAAGGCGGGCACCATCGGCACCCAGGTGTTCTGGCCGGCTCCGCGCATCCACTCCGGGCTGGTCGCCTTCACCCGGCGCGAGCCGCCGGCGGGCAGCGCATCCCGCCGGGAGGTCTTCGCCGTGGTGGACGCCGCCTTCGCCCAGCGCCGCAAGACCCTGCGCGCCGCGCTCGCCTCCTGGGCGGGGTCCCCGCAGGCGGCGGAGGACGCCCTGGTGGCCGCCGGCGTGGACCCGCGCGCCCGCGGCGAGGCCCTGGACATCGCGGCCTTCGCGCGGATCGCCGAGCACGGCCCGCGGCGTGCGGCGGAGGAGGTGAGCGCATGACGACGGAGGACCTCGGCCTCGACCCCACGGCCCGGCACGTCACGGTCAGCGCCCCCGGCAAGGTGAACCTGTCCCTGCGGGTGGGGCCGCCCGGCGCGGACGGCTACCACCCCGTGGCCACCGTGTACCTGGCCGTCAGCCTGCGGGAGACCGTCACGGCGATCGCGCGCACGGACGGGAGGATCACCGTCGGCCCGTCGGGCCGCCACATCAGTCTGGTGGACACCCAGGACGTGCCCTGGGACGAGCGCAACCTCGCGCACCGCGCCGCCGCGCACCTGCGGCGCACCCTCGGGCTCGATCCTGACAGCCACGGCGTCCACCTCGAGGTCGCCAAGCAGGTCCCGGTCGCGGGCGGCATGGGCGGCGGCTCCGCCGACGCGGCCGCCGCGCTGCTCGCGTGCAGCGCCCTGTGGGAGACCGGGCACACCCGCGCCGAGCTCGCCGAGCTGGCCGCCCCGCTGGGCGCGGACGTGCCCTTCAGCGTGCTGGGCGGCGCCGCCGTCGGGCTCGGGACCGGGGCGGAGCTGACCCCCGTCGCGGCCCGCACCCCGGTGCACCTCGTCCTCGTCCCGGCGGACGCCGGGCTGTCCACCCCCGTGGTGTTCCAGACCCTGGACGAGCTGCGCCGGGAGGGCCACCTGCCCGACGGGCCGACGCGTCCGGAGGTGAACGAGGCCGTCCTGCGGGCCCTCACCGCGGCCGACCCGCTCGAACTCGCCACCGCCATGGACAACGACCTGCAGACCCCGGCCGTCGTCCTCTTCCCCGAGCTCTCGGATGTCCTCGACCTCGGCCTGGACGAGGGCGCGCTGCGCGGCATGGTCTCCGGCTCCGGCCCCACCCTGCTCTTCGTGGCGCAGGACGAGGCCTCCGCGCTGCGGCTGGCCTCGGCCATCGAGGAGCGCACGGGCGTGCGCGCCCTCCCCGTCCACGGCCCCGTGCCCGGCGCCCACGTGCTCTGACACCCGGCGGCGCACCCCGCCGCACCCGACCACCCCTCCTCCGTCCGGAAAGGACCACCTCCTCCATGGCCCACCTGCTCGGCGCCGAGAACATCGGCATCGCCTTCGGCACCCGCACCGTCCTCGAGGGCCTCTCCCTCGGCGTGGATGAGGGGGACCGGATCGGACTCGTGGGCCGCAACGGCGACGGCAAGTCCACGCTCCTGCGCATCCTCGCCGGCCTCCAGGAACCCGACACGGGCCGCGTCACCCGCCGCGGCGGCGTCCGCGTGGGCGTGCTGGACCAGCAGGACCGGCTCGACCCGGAGCACACCGTGCGTCAGGCCGTGGTCGGGGACGTGGAGGACCACGTGTGGGCCTCGGACCCCAAGGTCCGGGACGTCCTGGGGGGTCTCCTCGACAGCTTCGACCTCGAGCAGTCCGTGCGGGGCCTCTCCGGCGGCCAGCGCCGTCGCGTGGCCCTGGCCCGTCTGCTCGCCGGGGACGACGACGTCCTCTTCCTCGACGAGCCCACCAACCACCTGGACGTGGAGGGCGTCGCGTGGCTCGCCCGCCACCTGAAGCAGCGCTGGCGCCCCACCGACGGCGGCCTCGTGGTGGTCACCCACGACCGGTGGTTCCTCGACGAGGTCTGCACGCGCACGTGGGAGGTGCACGACGCCACGGTGGACCCGTTCGACGGCGGCTACGCCGCGTGGATGCTCGCGCGCGCGGAGCGCTCCCGGCAGGCGGCGGTGACGGAGCAGAAGCGTCAGCAGCTGGTGAAGAAGGAGCTCGCCTGGCTGCGCCGTGGCGCCCCGGCGCGCACGTCCAAGCCGAAGTTCCGCATCGAGGCGGCCAACGCCATCATCGAGGACGTCCCCGCCCCGCGCGACTCGGTGTCCCTGGCGAAGATGGCCACGGCCCGGCTCGGCAAGGACGTCCTCGACCTCGAGCACGTGAGCCTGACGCTGGGGGAGAAGCCGATCCTCGACGACGTCACCCTGCGCCTGGCGCCCGGCGAGCGGCTCGGCGTGGTCGGCGTCAACGGTGCGGGCAAGTCGACCCTGCTGCGCCTGCTCGACGGCCGCACCGCCCCGGACTCGGGGCGGGTGAAGCGCGGCAAGACGGTGGTCTCGGCCACCCTCACCCAGGACGTGAAGGAGCTCGACGACGTCGCCCACCTGCGCGTCGCCGAAGTCATGGCCCGCGAAGGCTCGTCCTTCCAGGTCGGTGACCGCGAGATGTCCTCCGGCCAGCTGCTCGAGATGCTCGGCTTCGGCACCTCCCGGCAGTGGACTCAGGTCTCCGAGCTCTCGGGCGGCGAGCGCCGGCGCCTGCAGCTGCTGCGCCTGCTCGTGGGCGAGCCCAACGTCCTCATGCTCGACGAGCCGACCAACGACCTGGACACGGACACCCTGGCCGCCGTCGAGGACGTGCTGGACGGGTGGCCGGGGACCCTCGTGGTGGTCTCCCATGACCGTTACCTGCTCGAGCGCGTCACCGACCACCAGGTCGCCCTGCTCGGGGACGGCAAGGTCCGCGGCCTGCCCGGCGGGGTGGACCAGTACCTCGAGCTGCGCGCCGCGATGGACGACGCCGGCGGCCCGGCCCGGGGAGCCGGCGCGGCCCGAGGCCGCAACGACGTCGTCGGGACGTGCGCGGGCATGGGCGGACCGGAGGAGGACACCGGGCCCACCGAGGCGGAGCGTCGGCTGGCCCGCAAGGAGATGGCCCGGCTCGAGAAGCAGATGACCCGGCTCCGGGACCGCAGGTCCGGCCTCGAGGCGCGGATGGCCGAGCTGGGGCAGGCGCAGGACTTCGATGCCCTCACCGCGGCCTCCGCCGACCTGAAGGACCTCGACGCACAGCTGGACGTCCTGGAGGAGGAGTGGCTGCAGGCCGCTGAACTCGCCGAAGGGGACTGACCGGCGGGCGCGCACAGGAGAGTGTGGCAGGTGGCACAGCTGAAGGCTGTTTCCGGCCTACAATCGGGGGCTGGGGCACAGCACCATGCCCGACCCCCACGACGTGGACCACCCCCCGCGTCAGGACGGAGGAGCAGAGCGTGATCGGGAGTCCCGGTGATGAGTCGACCGCGCTCCGCATGGGCTCGACCGCCCGCGGCCGTGTCCTGGGCCGGCCCTGGGAGCGGGGCCTTCCGCTGCTCGTCCTCATCGTGGACGTGGTCGCGGTCCTGCTCGCCACCTTCGTCTCGGCCCAGCTCCGCTTCGGCGGACCGCGGCGCACGACCCTCCCCGGCGCCGAAGTCATCGATTACAGCGTCATCAGCCTCGCGCTGAGCGCGGCCTGGGTGCTCGCGCTGACCATCCAGGGCTCGCGGGACATCCGGATCCTGGGGGTGGGCAGCGAGGAGTACAAGCGGGTCCTGCAGGGCACCCTCTACCTCTTCGGCACCGTCGCGATCCTCGCCTATGCGGCAGGTCTCGAGGTGGCGCGCGGCTACGTGGGCCTGGCTCTGCCGCTGGGCGTGCTCCTGCTCCTGCTGGGCCGGTTCCTCGTGCGCGGGTGGGTGGCGCGGCAGCGACACCGCGGCAGGTTCCGGCGGCGGCTCCTGCTCGTCGGCGGCCCGAAGGCGGTCCGGCACATCTTCCAGACCCTCGACTCCGAGGCCGGCGCCGGCTATGCCCCCGTGGCGGCGGCTCTCCCCGGATACAGGGCCCGGCGGGAGGACTACCTCCCGATACCGGTCTCCACGGACCTGGACACCGTGGAGGAGGTGGTCGCCCTCGTGGAGGTGCGCGACGTCGAAGCCGTGGTGATCACCTCGGGCCACTCGTTCGTCCCCGGGGACGTCCGCCGACTGGGCTGGGAGCTGCAGGAGCGCGGCGTCTCCCTGATCATGGCGCCCGCCCTCGTGGACGTCGCCGGACCCCGTCTCCACACGCAGCCCCTCGCGGGTCTGCCGCTCATCCACCTCTCCACCCCGCGCCTCTCCGAGGGCAAGGCGTTCGCCAAGCGGGCGTTCGACGTCGTCGCGTCGGGTCTGGGCCTGATCGCCATCTCGCCCCTGCTGATCGCCGTCGCGATCGCGGTCAAGGCCACGGACGGCGGGCCGGTGCTGTTCCGGCAGGAGCGGATCGGTCTCGGCGGCAGGCCGTTCACCATGCTCAAGTTCCGTTCCATGGTGGTGGACGCCGAGGAGATCCGGCAGCGGCTCGTCTCGGACGGCGGGGATGCGGACGTCCTGTTCAAGATGAAGGACGACCCGCGCATCACCCGGGTCGGCAAGCTCATCCGCCGCACCAGCATCGACGAGCTGCCCCAGCTCGTGAACGTGCTGCGGGGGGACATGTCCCTCGTGGGCCCGCGGCCCCACCTGCCGCACGAGGTCGAGGCCTATGAGCAGTACGTGCACCGCCGCTTCCTGGTGCAGCCCGGCATCACGGGCCTCTGGCAGGTCTCCGGCCGGTCCGACCTCCCGTGGGAGGAGGCGGTCCGCCTGGACCTCTACTACGTGGAGAACTGGTCCATCCTGGGCGACCTCGTGATCCTGGGGCGGACCGTCAAGGCCGTGATCGCCGCCGACGGCGCCTATTGACCCCGGATCCGCGCGACCTGTGTGGAAGAATGGGCCGTCGTCGCCGCCCCCTGGGGTCCGGCGCTCCGCCCTGGTGTAATGGCAGCACGCCGGCCTTTGGAGCCGTGCGGTCTAGGTTCGAATCCTAGGGGCGGAACCCCCGTCCTCTGACCCCCACCGGTGCAGGAGCCCCCATGTCCCAGCCGTCCGCCCGTCCCTCCGCCGTGATCGTCCTGGCCGCGGGCCAGGGCACCCGCATGAAGTCGACGACGCCGAAGATCATGCATGCGATCGGGGGGCGCTCCCTCGTGGGCCACGCGCTCGCGGCGGCCTGGTCGCTCGCGCCGGAGCACCTCGTGGCCGTGGTCCGGCACGAGCGGGCCCGCGTGGCCGAGCACATCGAGACGGTGGCGGCGCAGCTGGGCATCGACGCGCTGGCGATCGCCGACCAGGACGACGTGCCGGGCACCGGCCGCGCCGTCGAGCTGGGCTTGGCCGCCCTGCCCGCGGACCTCGAGGGCACCGTCGTGGTGACCTACGGCGACGTCCCGCTGCTGACCCCGGAGACCCTCGCCCGCCTCGTCGCGGACCACGAGGCGGACGGCAACGCCGTCACCGTGCTCACCGCCACCCTCGAAGACGCCACGGGCTACGGCCGCATCGTCCGCGACGCCGAGGGCCTCGTGGAGCGGATCATGGAGCACAAGGACGCCCTCGCCCACGCCGAGTCCACGGGGGACGACTCCTTCGTGGCGATCCGCGAGGTCAACTCCGGCATCTACGCCTTCGACGCCGCCCTGCTGCGCCGCACCCTGCCGGAGATCTCCACGGACAACGTGCAGGGTGAGAAGTACCTCACGGACGTGCTCGGCATGGCCCGCGCCGAGGGCGGCCGTGTCGCCTCGGTGGGCACGGACGACGTGTGGGAGGTCGAGGGCTCCAACGACCGCCGTCAGCTCTCCGACCTGGGCCGCCAGCTCAACGATCGCGTGCTGCGCGGCTGGATGAAGGAGGGTGTCACGGTCGTCGACCCGTCCTCCACGTGGGTGGACGTCACCGTCTCCCTCGCCTCGGACGTCACGCTCAAGCCCGGCACCCAGCTGCATGGCACGACGTCGGTGGCCATGGGCGCCGTCGTCGGCCCGGACTCCACCCTCACGGACACGCAGGTGGGGGAGGGTGCCGTGGTGAAGCGCACCGACGCCACGGAGGCCGTGATCGGCGCGGGCGCGACCGTCGGCCCGTTCACCTACCTGCGCCCGGGCACGGTGCTGGGGGAGGACGGCAAGATCGGCGCGTTCTACGAGACCAAGAACGTGACCGTGGGCCGCGGCGCCAAGCTCTCCCACCTGGGCTACGCCGGGGACGCCGAGATCGGCGAGTACACCAACATCGGCTGCGGCAACATCACCGCCAACTACGACGGCGTCGCCAAGCACCGCACCGTGATCGGGGCCCACGTGCGCACCGGCTCGAACACGGTGTTCACGGCCCCGGTCTCGGTGGGCGACGGCGCCTACACCGGTGCCGGCGCGGTGGTCCGCGACGACGTCCCGGCCGGCGCCCTGGCGCTGAACGCCGTGGCGCAGCGCACCATCGAGGGCTGGGTGCCCGCCAAGCGCCCCGGCAGCACGTCCGCCCAGGCCGCGGAGGCGGCCGGGGCGACGGTCGCGGACGCCGAGGGCTGATCCCGCGCGCCCTAGGATGGGTGCGAGGACCGGGCCGCCACGGGCGGCCGACGCCGATGCCGGGCGCCCACCGCTGTCGGTCCTGGAACGCGAGACCACGAAGGATGTTGAGGACGTCATGACGGAGCTGAGCCGCAGCGAGGACAAGCGACTGGTGCTGGCCACGGGCCGCGCCCACCCCGAGCTCGCGCAGGAGATCGCCGAGGAGCTGGGCACCGAGCTGCTCCCCATGAGCGCCTACGACTTCGCCAACGGCGAGATCTACGTGCGCTCGGGCGAGTCGGTGCGCGGCAAGGACGTGTTCATCATCCAGTCGCACCCGGCGCCGCTGAACAACCACCTCATGGAGCAGCTGATCATGGTGGACTCCATGAAGCGCGCCTCCGCCCGCCGCATCACGGTGGTCTCGCCGTTCTACCCATACGCCCGCCAGGACAAGAAGGGCCGCGGCCGCGAGCCGATCTCGGCCCGTCTCGTGGCGGACCTGTACAAGACCGCCGGCGCCTCCCGTGTGATGAGCGTGGACCTGCATACCGCCCAGATCCAGGGCTTCTTCGACGGCCCGGTGGACCACCTGTTCGCCATCCCGCTGCTGGCGGACCACATCCGCTCCAGCGTGGAGGGCGAGGAGGTCACGGTCGTCTCCCCGGACACCGGTCGCGTGCGTGTGGCGGAGCAGTGGGCGGACCGCCTGGGCGGCGTGCCGCTGGGCTTCGTGCACAAGAGCCGGGACCTCACCGTCCCGAACAAGGCCGAGTCCAAGACCGTGGTCGGGGACGTCGAGGGCCGCGTGTGCGTGCTGATCGACGACATGATCGACACCGGCGGCACCATCGCCGGCGCCGTGCAGATCCTCAAGGACGCCGGCGCGAAGGACGTCATCATCGCCGCCACGCACGCGGTGTTCTCGGACCCGGCCGCCCAGCGTCTCGGCGAGTGCGGTGCCCGTGAGGTCGTGGTGACCAACACCCTGCCCATCCCGGAGGAGAAGCGCTTCGAGACCCTCACGGTGCTCTCGATCGCCCCGCTGATCGCCCGCGCGATCCGCGAGGTCTTCGAGGACGGCTCGGTCACCAGCCTGTTCGACGGCGTCGCCTGACCATGGCCGAGCGCCTCGAGCCGGCCCGCGGGGACGACGTCGACGGCGAGGCGGGCGCCGCGCCGCAGCCTCGCCGTCCGCGCCTGCCGTTCTGGGCCTCCCTGCTGGTGAACGTGGTGGTGGCCATCGCGGTCGTCGCCGTGGTGCAGGCCCTGTGGGTGAAGGTGTACTCGGTGCCGTCCGGCTCGATGGAGAACACCCTCGAGGTGGGGGACCGCATGCTGGTCAACCGCACCGCCTATCCGGACGGGATGGCCGACTCCCAGGACGTGGTGGTCTTCACGGCGAACGAGGACTGGGCCACCCCCGCCTCGTCGGAGGGGGCCGTGGAGAACGCCGTCCGCACGTTCGGCGACCTCACCGGCATCGGCCGCTCGCACGAGCAGGCGCTGGTCAAGCGCGTGATCGGCACCGCGGGGCAGACCGTGGAGTGCTGCACCGCCGAGGGCGCCGTGACGGTGGACGGGGAGCCCCTGGACGAGCCGTACATCCACAACGACCTGCCGTTCATCCGGGACGAGCTGGACTGCGAGTCCGAGGTGATCTCCGCGCGCTGCTTCGGCCCGGTCACCGTGCCAGAGGACTCGATGCTCGTGCTCGGCGACCACCGCTCGAACTCGGCCGACTCCGTGATCGCGTGCCGCGGCATCCCCGCCGACCAGGCCGGGGACTGCGCCCGCTTCGTCACCCGCGAGGACATCGTGGGCGAGGTCTTCGTGACCGTCTGGCCGCCCACGCACTGGGGCGGACACTGAGATACGTCGTGGTGGCGGCGTCGGGCCGGTGCAGACGCAACGGCCAGGTGAAGGGAGAGAGGTGAGCGATCAGTGGCGGTCAAGCCGCGCTCTCCGAGGTCCCGCATCATCCGTCGTGTCGTCATCGCCTTGCCGGACAGCACGCGCCTGTCCGGGTTCCGAGCCCAGCCGGGGGGTGAGGACTTTGAGGTGTTCGACGCCATCGACAATCGTTCGGGCTCGGTGACAGAGCACTTCGATGTGGAGCGGTTCCGGGACTTTTTCCAGCGTGATCCCCGTCTCGGTGAGATCGGCTGCACCCTGAGCCACATGGGGGTCATGCGAAGTTTTGCCGAGGAGACCGGAGCTGACCGTGATCTGCTGCTTGTCGCGGAAGATGACGCGCGGTTTGCCGAGGATGCGGAAGCGGTGGTGCGAAGAATCGCACCATATGTTTCCACGACGTCCCTCGTCGTCCTAGCTGATCCCTACGGCCCCGCCGGACGGCGCGACCGATCCGTAGGGAGCAAGTCTGAGCATTTCGTCCAATTGTCACTTTTTGCGCGCCGATTCCCGCACCCTTCTCACAGCGGTGTTGTAACCATGGGCCGCTGGAGTGCCGGGTTAACCGGCATGGGCTTGTATCTGGTCACTAGATCAGCCGCACGTGGCATCGTGCGGTCACTTGATGAGGAGTTCGGTGGGCGGCCTTGGTGGGCGGCCGACTACCACGGGTTCTATCGGGACGACCTGGGCATCGATGTACTCGCCGTGCGCCCAAACCTCGCCGACTGGGAGGGGGAGTCGTCCATCCAGGACGGCGACCACGTGGGATGGCGCGCGACGAATGGCGGCAAGGCCTCACGCGTCGGCGTGGGCGAATTCCTGAAAGAGTGGCGCCACCGGGCGCTCCGTAAGGCGCGGTCGACCAAGTTCGATCTCCGTTGGCGTCTGCGGAAGACACCATAGGGGCGACCGGCCGGGCCGGCTCAGCCGGTCGTGGCCAGCTCCGCGGTCACCAGGGCGTCCATCGCCTCCTGCACCCGGGTCTCGGCGTCGTCGGGCACGGGCCCTTCGGCGCGGAGACGGCCCACCACGTCGGCGGCCGTCCGCGGCTCGTCCAGCAGGAGCCAGACGGACGGGCCCAGACCGTCGAGCACGACCAGGCGCTCCGAGGCGAGCAGGACCAGGCGGCCGTGGTCGGTCAGGATGCCGTCGTCGACGGCGCAGCGGGACACCGCGCCCGGGGCCGCCGCACCGGCCGAGGCCCGCAGCTCCTCATCGGTGAGCGCCTCCCAGGCGGGGGTGACGGGCGTGGGCGGGGCCGCCAGCAGGCCGTCGACGACGTCCCGTAGGTCCTCGGCTTCGGCGTAGACGAGGCGTCGGGCGCCGCCGACCGCGTCGAGGACGCGGCACAGCGTCACGAGACCGCGGGGGAGCCGGGCGAGGGAGGACGTCTGGGGGACGAGCGCCTCGAGCGCGGCCACGAGTTCCATGGCCTCCGCCCGCGGCGTCACCGGGCCTGCCGGATCCCGCACGCGGTCGAGCACGGCGATCCGGGCCAGCCGGGCGTCGGGGAGGGTCGGGCCGAGACCCAGGTCGTCCGGGCCGCGCTGGGTCTTCGGCCGCACTCCCCGTGACCCCAGCACGGACAGCGGCTTGGGGTAGGGCGTGACGGCCAGGCCGTCCGGGGCGATGATCGCGGTCTCGTCGGTGAGATAGGCGAAATGGGGCCCCAGTCGGCGCGTGGCCGTCGTCTTGCCCGTCCCGGACGCCGCCACCAGGACGATCGCCGCCCCGGTGTCCGGTGCGGCGAGGCACGCGGCATGGAACAGCAGGTGGGTGCCGCGGGCGGACTCGATCGCCCGTGAGGTCGCCAGGAACACCAGGTCCTCGTGCCACTGGAGCCACGGACGCGCGGTGTCGGCGTCGCGGTGCGCATCCGCGCGGGCCGGCGGCTCCACGGCCTCCACACCGCATCGGGCCCAGGACTCGACGACCTCCGCCCGCTCGTCTCCCGTGAGGCCGCTGACCGTCACAGCATCGAGTCCGGCGCCGATGCGCAACGCGGTCGTCTCGCGCATGGCTTCGTCCTCCCCCTGGGTGCCGGGCATGGCTCACCCTCTCCATCCCGTGGCTGTCCGGTCAGTGTACCGAGCACCGTGTCGACGGCCACGAGGCCGCCCCACCGGACGGCACGGGCCCCCGCCAGTCCTTCCCTATACTCGTCACAGGCTTATCGGGCGCTGGGTGCGCCCTCCATCCGAGCCGAGGGAGGAACCCGCATGGCAGCCCAGTCGCCCACGGCGGCCGTCACCGTGGTGATCCCGCACTACGGCGATCCGGCCCCCACCCTCGCCCTCGTCGCCCGCCTGCTGACCGATCCCGGGGACGCGCTGGCCGCCGTCGTGGTCTCGGACGACGCCTCGCCCACCCCGTATCCCGAAGCCCACGATCCACGACTCACCGTGGTGCGCCGCGAGCGCAACGGCGGGTTCGGGGCGAACGTGAACACCGGCCTGGCCGCGGTCACCACCGAGCTGGCCCTGGTCCTCAACTCGGACGCCGAGATCACGGGGGCGCAGATCGACGCGCTGGTGGCGGCGGCCGCTCCGTACCAGCCGGCCGTCGTCAGTCCGCAGGTCGTCAACGAGGACGGCTCGCCGCAGTGGTCCGGCCGGCACTTCCCCACGGTCCTGCACCAGACCGTCGAGTGGCTGACTCCGCTGGCCCGCTTCCGTCACCTGGACGTGCTCCACGAGGCCGTGGGGCACGACGTCGCGGCGGCCCGGTCCGCCTCGCCCGTGGCGGTCGACTGGGTGATGGGCGCCGTGCTGCTCCTGCCGATGGCGCAGGTCCGCGCCGTCGGCGGGTTCGACGAGGAGTACTTCATGAACTCCGAGGAGGTCGACCTGCAGCGTCGCCTGCGCGAGCGCGGCGTGCCGTCGATCGTGGTGCCGGCCGTCCGTGTGCCGCACGGGCTGCACGGCTCCTCGGACCCGCTGCGCCGGCGCGGCTGGCTGGTGGACTCCCGGTACCGCTACGCCCGGAAGTTCGGTCACCCCCGGGTCCTCAAGGCCGCGCTCACCGCGGCCACCGGGGCGAACTTCGCCGTGAACGCGCTCCGGCAGGCCCGCGGTGTGGACGTGGACGCCCGCGCCGTCCTCCGGGACGAGCACGCGCTGGTCTGGAAGGGGCAGCGCCGATGAGCGCCACCGGCTACACCGTGCCGGCGCCGCCCGACGCTCGGGGCGGCCGCTCACCGGAACGGCTGTTCCTCGTCTCGCCGGCGTTCCACGGCTACCACCGCTCCATCGCGGCGGCGTGGGCGGCCCAGGGCTTCGACGTCACGGTGCACTGCTACGACGCCTACGCCACGCTCGGCATGAAGCTGCGGAACAAGGGGCTGCTCGAGCTGCCACAGAAGGCGGGCGTCGACCGCACGGCCGCGCGGGTCGCCTGGGACACGGGGCGGGCCGTGGCCGCGCTGCGCGAGGCCCGGCCGGACCGCGTGCTCGTGATCAAGGGGGACTCGCTGGGCGAGGACTTCTGGTCCGAGATCCTCGATGCGGGCCTGCCCCGCATGCTCTGGCTGTACGACGACCTCGCGCGGCACGACTACTCGATGGAGTTCCTGCGCTCCGTCGGGCCGGTGCTCAGCTACGCCCGCTCCGAGGCCGAGCTGCTGGCCGGCGAGGGCGTGGACGCGCACTACATGCCCAACGGTTTCGACCCGGCGATGGCGCTGCCGGAGGTGCCGCGGCGCGAGGAACTGGTCTTCGTGGGCTCGCGCTACCCGAACCGCGTGGAGCTGCTCTCGCGCCTGGCCGCGGCCGGGGTGCCGGTGCGCGCCTACGGGCGTCAGTGGAGCCACCACCCGGTGGACCGCCTGCGCACGTGGGAGCTGACCCGGCCGGACCTGCCGGCCGAACGGGACATCCCCCTCGAGGAGGCGTACGCCGTGCAGGCGGCCGCCGCGGGTGCCATCAACATCCACGGCCTGCAGGCCGGCCACGCGATGCGGACCTTCGAGGTGCCCGGCATGGGCGGTCTCCAGCTGGTCGATCGGGCCGACGTGGCCGAGTTCTACGTCCCGGACGAGGAGGTGCTCGTCTTCGAGGACGCGGACCACCTCATCGAGCTGGGCCGCCGGGTCGTCGCGGATCCCGCCTGGGGGGCGCGCATCCGGGAGGCCGGCCGCCGCCGGTCGCACGCGGAGCACACGTTCGCGCACCGGGCGGCCATGGCCCAGGGGTGGTGGGCATGACCGACGCGCCCCTCTTCTGGCGCTCCGAGGACCTGCCACGCTGGCACGCGTGGCAGCGCGCCCAGTGGCCGCTGACCCGGCGGGCCGCGGACACCGCGCGCTCGACCGTGCGCGGCGTGGCCGGCGCCCTGACACGCCGCGGGTCCACCGGCGACGGCACCCCCCGCCTGCTCCTGCCGCCGGGGGACGTGCACACCCTCGTCGCCCTCGAGTCCTTCGGCCCCACGCAGCTGGCCGCGCTGGCCTCGCCCGTGGCCGCCCTGGTGACCGCGCGGCCGGAGGCCGCCACCGGGGTCGGCTGGGTGCTGCCCGCCGGAGACGCACCCGCCCTGCCCGGGGCCGCGGGTCACCGGGAGCACGCCGCCACCGCCGACGTCGTGACGGATCGCCTGTCCGGGCTCCGCCGCGTCCTGGTGGCGGGGGAGTACCTGCCCTCGGGCCGCGCCGCCGTGCGCTGGGCCCGGCAGCGGGGGGCGCGGGTCGGCGTCGTCCAGCACGGGCTGCTGGCCGTGTCCACGCCGCCCGTCCCGCAGGACGCCACCCTGTACGCCTTCACGAGCGCGGACGCGGACTGGTGGACCCAGGGCCGCGCCGATGTGGAGGCCGTCCCGGTGGGCTCGGCGCTGCTGGAGCAGGCCCGCCGGACCGCGCCCGCGCGCTCGGACGCCGGGGACGACGGCCCCGGGGTGTTCCTCGGCCAGCTGCACGGCGCCGAGCTGGCCCGCCGGGACTTCGCCGCGGCCGCCGAACAGTACGTGCGGGCCACCGGCGCCGCCTACCGCCCCCACCCGGCCGAGCGGGACCGTCTCTCCCGCGGCCAGCACGCGGCCTGGCGCAGGGCCGGCGTGCGGATCGACGACGCCGGGGCGCCTCTCGTCGCCACCCGCGGACCCGTGGCCGCCGTCTTCTCCACCGGGATCCTCGAGGCCGCGCAGGCCGGCAGACCCGCGTGGGCCGTCCACCCGGACCCGCCCGCCTGGCTCGAGGGGTTCTGGCGGCGCTACGGCATGACCCGGTGGCGGCCCGGCCGCACCCCGGAGCCCACCCCCGCCCTGGCCCCGCCGACCCCGGACCCCGCGGCCGCGATCGCCGAGCACGTCTGGAAGGAGTCCGCGTGAGCATCCTGTGCGTCATCCCCGTGCGCGGCGGGTCCCGGGGGCTGCCCGGCAAGAACATCCGCCTCCTCGGCGGCCACCCGCTCGTGGCCTGGACCATCCAGGCCGCCCTCGAGGCGGAGGAGGACCTGCACGTGGTGGTCTCCACGGACTCGGCCGAGATCGCCGAGGTCGCCCTCCGCTACGGCGCGGACGTCCCGGGCCTGCGCCCGGCCCACCTGGCGCAGGACTCGACGCCCACCGAGCCCGTGATCGAGCACGTGCTCGCGGCCGAGCGCGCGGCCGGCGTCGAGCCCGAGGGCGTGATGCTCCTCCAGGCCACCAGCCCGCTCCGCCTGCCCGGCACCCTGGACCGCGCCGTGCGGCAGTTCCGGGACACGGGGGTGGACTCGCTGGTCGGCGTCGTCCGGGTGTCCCCGTTCCTGTGGCGCCACGCCGAGGACCCCGACGGGGACCCGATCCCGGACTTCGACGTCACGGCGCGCAAGCGCCGGCAGGACATGACGCGCACCGACCTGCGGTTCCGCGAGAACGGGTCCCTCTACGTGACGCGCCCCTGGGTCTACGACCGGCTGCACAACCGGCTCGGCGGCCGGATCGGCCTGCTGGAGCTCGACGACCTCGAAGGCGTGGACATCGACACCGAGCTGGACTTCGCCCTCGCCGAGCAGCAGATGGACCAGTACCTGGCGGTCCACAAGGTGCTCCGGCACCGCCCCGACCTCGGTGCCCCGCGCACCGACGAGACCCCCACCACCGGCCCGAACCGCACCCCCGGAGGCGCGCAGTGATCATCGAACGCAGGCTCACCCCCTACCTCGTCTTCCCCGAGGACTCGCTCCTGGTCGCCCTGCACAAGATGACCGACAACCGCGAGCGCACCGTGTTCGTGGTGGACTCCCACGGCTTCCTCGTCGGCTCCCTGACGGACGGGGACGTGCGCCGCTGGCTCGTGGCGCATCCGGAGGCGTCGCTGGACGTGGCCGCGGCCGACGTCGCCCATCGCGACCCGGCGACGGCCTCCCTGGGCGCCTCCCCGGCCGAGATGCGCGAGGCCCTGCCCGCCGGGGCGCTGCACCTGCCGCTGCTGGACGAGCGCGGCCGCCTGACAGCCCTGGCGATCGACCGGGAGGCGGAGCTGCGGATCGGCGGGCACCGGATCGGGGAGGGCCACCCGGCGTTCCTGATCGCGGAGATCGGCAACAACCACCAGGGCGATGTGGACCTGGCTCGCCGTCTCGTGGACCTGGCCGTCGAGGCGGGTGCGGACGCCGTGAAGTTCCAGCTGCGGGACATGGACGCCCTGTACCGGCAGTCCGGTGCGGCCACCGCCGGTGAGGACCTGGGCGCCCAGCGCACCCTGGACGAGCTGGCC
Organism: Micrococcus sp. KRD128; assembly: GCF_017168395.1. Classification (NCBI taxonomy): domain Bacteria; kingdom Bacillati; phylum Actinomycetota; class Actinomycetes; order Micrococcales; family Micrococcaceae; genus Micrococcus; species Micrococcus sp. KRD128. The sequence continues at coordinate 55,167 of NZ_JABFAX010000009.1, forward strand.
AAGTTCTCGCTCTCCGCCGAGGACATGGTGCGGGTGTTCGACCACGTCCGGGACGCCGGCGTCGCCCTGATGTGCACCCCGTGGGACGCCCCGTCCATGCGGGTGCTGCGCGAGTACCCGGTGGACGGCGTGAAGATCGCCTCGGCGGACCTGACGAACCATGGTCTGCTGCGGGACGCGGCCGCCTCCGGCCTGCCGATGGTGCTCTCCACCGGCATGTCCCGGGAGGAGGAGATCCGCGAGGCGGCGGCCCTCGTGCGCTCCTTCGGCGTCCCCTTCGCGATGCTGCACGCCCAGTCCACGTACCCCGCCCCCTACAAGGACGTGAACCTGGCCTACCTGGACCGGCTCGCGGAGATCGCGCAGACGCCGGTGGGCTACTCGGGCCACGAGCGCGGCTTCCACGTGGCCCTGGCCGCGGTGGCCCGGGGCGCCGCGATCATCGAGAAGCACTTCACCGTGGACCGCGGGCTCGAGGGCAACGACCACAAGGTCTCCCTGCTGCCGGAGGAGTTCGCGCAGCTGGTCCGGCAGACCCGGGACATCGAGGAGTCGATCGGCGTCGGGACCGAGCGCGTGGTCTCCACGGGCGAGGCGATGAACCGCATCAACCTGGCCAAGTCCCTGGTGGCGGCCCGTCCGCTGCGGGTCGGCGCCACGATCACCGCCGACGACGTGACCGTGAAGTCCCCGGGCCGTGGCCTGCAGCCCAACGAGCTGCCGCGCCTGGTCGGCCGCACGCTGCACCGCGAGATGGCCGAGGGCGACTTCTTCTTCGCCGGCGACCTCACGGACACGGTGCCCACCGGGCGCCAGTTCCAGTTCCGGCGCCCCTGGGGCCTGCCGGTGCGCTACCACGACGTCGAGGCGCTGACGAAGGACTGCACCCCGGACTTCCTGGAGTTCCACTTCTCCTACAAGGACCTCGAGATCGACATCGACTCGGTGTTCCGCGAGCCCATGCCGATGGGCTTCACCACCCACCTGCCGGACATCTTCTCCGGTGACTTCCTTGTGGACCTGGCCAGCGACGACGACGCCGTGTGGGAGCGCTCGATCGCCGAGGTGCAGCGCACGATCGACATCACCCGGGACCTGAAGCGCTGGTTCCCGAACGAGGAGGAGCCCATCATGGTCATCACCATGGGCGGGTTCACCCTGGACCGGCACATCCGCCCGGAGGAGCGGCGGCCGAAGTACGAGCGCATCGCCGAGGCCGTGCAGCGCCTGGACACCTCCGGCATCCGGATCGCCGCGCAGACGCTGCCGCCGTTCCCGTGGCTGATGGGCGGTCAGCAGTACCACAACCTCTTCATGGACCCGGACGACACCGTGGCGTTCGTGGAGGCCACGGGGGTGCCCCTGTGCCTGGACATCTCCCACTCCAAGCTCTCGGCCACGTTCCTGGGGATCCCGTTCTCGGAGATGGTGGAGAAGCTGGCCCCGCACACCATCCACCTGCACCTCGTGGACGCCACCGGTGTGGACGGGGAGGGGCCGCAGATCGGTGAGGGCGACGTCGACTGGCCCGTGCTGTGCGAGCAGCTGGACCGCCTGGCGCCCGGGGTGAGCTTCATCCCGGAGATCTGGCAGGGCCACATCAACAACGGCGAGGGCTTCTGGACGGCCCTGGACCGCCTGGAGCAGTGGCTGTGATCCCGGAGGCGGCGAGGACCGCCCTGGCTCCGCTGACGCTCTGGGTGGTTCCCGTGGCCGACCTCGGCGGCGTGGCCCGGCACGTCCTCGACGTCGCGCGCGTGGGCCTGCCCGGTCTGCGTCTGGCGGTGCTCTGCCCCGAGGGGCCGCTCGCCGAGCGCCTGCGCGAGCAGGGGGCGGCGGTGTTCACCGGGGACGTCGGTCCCGACGCCGGCCTGGCCGCCTCGGTGCGCACGCTCCGGACGGCGGTGCGCACCCTGCGCCCGGCCGCGGTCCACACGCACCTGGCCTACGCCGACCTCACGGCCTTCGCCGCGCTCGGCCCGGGGCGGGCCCGGCGGCGGACCAGTGCGCCGGCGCTGCTCAGCACCGAGCACGGGATCGCCCCGGACGACGGGCTGTACAACCGCGCCGCGGCGGCCCGGGTGAAGAACGCCGCGCACCGCGCCCGGCTGCGCGGCACGGACCTCGTGGTCTCGGTGGCGCAGTCCACCGCGGACGTGCTCCGGCGCAAGTGGGGCACGGGGGCGCCCCTCACCGTGGTGCGCAACGGGGTGGACGTGTCCGCGGTGCGGGCCGCGGCCGCGGGGCAGCGGCGCGCACCGGGGGAGGGGCTGCGGATCCTCTCCCTGTCCCGGCTGGCGCCCGAGAAGAACCTCGACCGGCTGATCGCCGCGCTGCCGGCCCTGCTGGAGCGGGACCCCGGGACGCGGTTGACGCTGGCCGGCGCTGGCCCCCTGGAGGGGGAGCTGCGCGCCCAGGCCGAGGCACTCGGTGTCGCGGAGGCGGTCGACCTTCCCGGCTTCGTGGAGCCGTGGGAGACCATGGCCGAGCACGACGTGCTGGTGCAGCTCTCCGCGTGGGAGAACCTCAGCTACACCCTGCTCGACGCCGCGGCCGCGGGCCTGCCCGCCGTCGCCACGGACGTGGGCGGCAACGGGGAGATCCTGCCCCCCGAGCGCCTGGTCCGCGAGACCACGCCGGCGGCCATCGCCGACGCCGTCGTGCGTGCCGCCGCCGACGGCCCGGGTGAGGTGCGCGTGGGCGACGTGGAGACGATGGCACGGGCCACCGCCGAGGCGACCCTCGAGGTGCTCGGGCGCCGGGTGGGGAAGTCCTCGGGATGACCGGTCGCATCTGGATCCTGGCGAACCAGGGCGAAGTGGGTGGCGGCGAGGTGATGCTGCACCACCTCGCCATTGCCCTGCGCGAGCTGGGGCGGGATGTGGGCGTCGTGGCCCCGGCGCACCCGGCCGAGACCGCCGATCGCCTCGACGCGGACGGTTTCGACGTGGTCCGCGTGGGTGGGCCCGGACGCCTGGGGTACCTGCGTGCTCTCCGGGCCTGGGACCGTGGCCGTGGCGGGGACGACGTCGTGTGGTGCAACGGGCTGCTGCCGGCCACGGCGCTGGCCGGCCGGCCGCGCCGGATCGTGCACCTGCATCAGGTACCCGAGAAGCCGGTTCTGCGGGTGTTCTCCGCCCTGGCGCGTCCCGGTGCGCTCGCGGTCCTCGCGCCGTCCCGATTCGCGGCGGACCGCATCCGCGGGGCGCGCGTGCTCCACAACTGGGTTCCGGCCCCGACGGCGCCGCAGACACGGCGGGCCCGCGGTGCCGATGATCCGGTGACCGTGGGCTTCCTTGGCCGGCTGTCCGAGGACAAGGGCATCGTGACGCTCCTGGAGGCCGCCGCGCTGCTGCGGAAGACCGACCCGGGTGCTTTCGTGTTCCGCGTCGCGGGGGAGAGCCGATTCGTGGCGGAGGACGAGGCCGGCCGGCTCGCCACCGCCCTGACGGCAGCCGGTGAGGACGTCCAGGTGCTCGGCTGGCAGGACAGCGGTGAGTTCCTGGCCTCCGTGGACGTGCTGGCCGTGCCGTCGCAGTGGGCCGAGGTCTTCGGCCTGGTGACGGCCGAGGCGATGGCGGCGGGCGTTCCGGTGGTGGCTTCCGATGCGGGGGCCGTTCCCGAGGTGGTCGGCAGCGATCACCCCTTCGTTGTTCCGCAGCGCGACGCTGCCGCACTCGCGAATTGCTTGCGGGCGGTACGAGCGATCGATCTGGGGGCGGTGGCCCACTCCCAGCGACGCCGCTGGGAGTCGCTGTTCTCTCCCGAGGCCGGCCGCGCCGCCGTCGCCGAGCTCCTGGATGACCTGTCCCTATGATCCCCGCGGAGGACTCATGACCGAGACGCCCCTGACCCCCGAGGCCAGCGTGATCGTCCCCAGCCGGGGCGGCGCCCAGCGGCTGCCGCGCCTGATCGGCGCCCTCACCGCGCAGGAGGACGCCCCGCCGTTCGAGGTCTACGTGGTCGTGGACGGGGATGTGGACGGGTCGGAAGCGGTGCTCGCCCAGTTGGCCGCAGAACATCCGGGCCTGGACCTGAGTTGGACCGTCTTCCGGGAGAACCGCGGACGGGTCGCTGCGCTCAACGCCGGCGCCGACGCGACGTCCGGCCGCATCCTCATCCGCGCGGACGACGACCTGGAGCCCGGGCCCCACTACATCCGGGACCACGTGGCCGCTCATGAGGAGGGTCCTCGGGGTGTCATCGGCCTGACCAAGGACGTCCTGCCCGAAACGGCCTATCAAAAGGTCTACGGCACGGCGCAGGGGCGCACCCACCGGGCCCACGCATACGCTCTGCCCGCAGAGCAGCAGTGGCGGCACTGGGCGGGCAACGTCTCCGTGCCCCGCACTCTGCACGAGGAGCTCGGCGGCTACGACCCGGACTACCGCCGCTACGGGTGGGAGGACGTCGACTTCGGCTACCGGCTCCACGCGGCGGGATACCCCGTGGTGATCTGCCCGGAGCTGGAGACGCGGCATCATGCCGCCGCCGCGACGACGTACACCAAGGCCCGCCGGGCCCTGCACTCGGGTTCTGCCCGGCAGACGTTCGTAGCCAAGCACGGCGTCGGTGTCCTCGAGGGGGTCGGCGCCCCCGCGGGGCTGTGGGGCGCCGCCGTGCGGGCGCTCGCCGCGGTCACTACGGAAGCCACCTTGGAACAGGGATCCAAGGCGGTCGACGCCCTGACGGGCCGCCTCCCCGCCCCGGTCGCCCGCAAGCTCATCGCGCTGCAGGTGGAGGCCGCCGCGGAGGCTGGCCGCGTCCACCCCGAGCGTGCTCGCCGCACGTTCTGACCATCGGCTCGCAGGAGAGGACCCCATGACCGCCGACGCCGCCGGCCGCATCGCGATCGCCCACGACTACCTGACGCAGAAGGGCGGAGCCGAGCGGGTCGTCCTGGCCCTGCACCGCATGTGGCCGGACGCCCCGATCTACACGACCTTCTACGACCCCGAGGGGACGTTCCCGGAGTTCAAGGACGCCCGGATCATCACCTCCCCCCTGAACCGGGTCGGCGTCCTGCGCAGGGATCCGCGCCGCGCCCTGCCGTTGCTGCCCGTCGCCTCCTCGCTCATGCACGTGAAGGAGCCGGTCGCGGTGGTCTCGACCTCCGGATGGGCCCACGGATTCCGTTACGACGGCGCCACGCTCGTCTACTGCCACACCCCGGCGCGCTGGGTCTACCTGCTGGACGACTACCTGGGCGAGGACGGTCAGAACAGCATCAAGGGCCGGATCGCCCGCGTGCTGCGCCCGGGTCTGCGCAGGTGGGACCGCGCGGCCGTTCGACGTCGATCACGCTATGTGGCCAACTCCACGGTGGTGAAGGAGCGCATCGAGGAGGTGTACGGGCTGATAGACGTGCCCGTCGTGTTCCCGCCGCACTCGGTGTCCACTGATGGACCCCAGGAGCCGATCCCGGGCGCCGAGCACCTTGCCGAGGGCGGATACTTGCTCTCCGTGGCGCGGCTCATGCCGTACAAGCACGTGGACGTGGCCATCCGTGCAGCGGAGCGCACCGGCCTGCGGCTGCTGGTGATCGGCAAGGGCCCCGAAGAGGCGCGCCTGAAGGCGATGGCTGGCGACGGCGTCGTCTTCGCCCAGGACCTCACCGACGCGCAGCTGCGCTGGGCCTACGCCCATGCCACCGCGCTGATCGCGGCCAGCCACGAGGACTTCGGAATCACTCCCCTGGAGGCGAGCGCGTGGGGCGTCCCCACCGTGGCGCTGCGGGCCGGCGGGTATCTGGACACGATCACAGAGGGCGTCAACGGGGTGTTCGTCGAGGCGCCCACGGTGGAAGCCGTGACCGATGGCGTCGAGCAGGCGCTGGCCCGGGACTGGGACCCCCCTGCGATGCGGGCGCACGCGGAGCGCTTCTCGGAGGACCAAATCGCCCGTCAGGTCCGCACCCAACTTGGGCAGCTCCAGACCCATGCCCGGAACAAGGGGGCGATGTGATGACCTGGGTCGTGACCGGAGGCGCCGGCTACATCGGGGCGCACGTCGTCCGGGCGTTTAGGGAGCGGGGTCTGCCGGTCGCGGTCGTAGACGACCTGTCCACCGGGCACCGGGAGTTCGTCCCCGACGGCGTCCCGTTCTTTCATGCGGATGTCACGGACACCGCAGCGCTGACGGCGGTGCTCCGTGAGAATGAGGCAGAGGGGGTCGTCCACGTCGCCGGGTACAAGTACGCGGGGGAGTCTGTTCGGGTGCCGTTGACGGCGTACCACGTCAACGTCCAGGGAACCGCGAGCGTACTCGCCGCGATGGCGGCCACGCAGGTGGAGAACATCGTCTTCTCGTCGTCGGCTGCGGTCTACGGGACACCCGCCGTTGAGCGGGTCACCGAGGACACATCGCCGGCACCTGAGTCGCCGTATGGCGAGTCAAAGCTGATCGGAGAGTGGCTGCTGCGGGACCAGGAGCGTGCCGTCGGCATCCGTCATACCAGCCTGCGGTACTTCAACGTGGTCGGATCCGGGTGGGCGGACATCACGGATCTCAGCCCCCACAACCTCTTCCCCATGGTCTTCTCTGCGCTGGAGAGGGGCGAGCGGCCCCGTATCTTCGGCGACGACTATGCGACCCCCGACGGCACCTGCATCCGGGACTACGTCCACGTCCAGGATGTCGCGGACGCGCACGTGGCGGCCGCGCGGGCGCTGACGTCCGGCGCGGGCCTGCACTCCGTGTACAACCTGGGGTCGGGGGAAGGGACCTCTGTGCGCGAGATCATGGCCGCGGTCCGTGACGTCACGGGGGTCTCCGACCCGCCGGAGGTGCACGCCCGACGCCCCGGGGATCCGGCGCGAATCGTGGCCGACGGCACGCTGGCAGCCCAGGACTTCGGCTGGCGTATGCGCCACTCGGTGGAGGACATGGTCCGGTCGGCGTGGGACGCCCATCGACGCCTGGGGATCTCAGCAAGCGGCGACGAATAGGCGAATCGGTTCAGCCTTGCTGAGGGGACGAGATCAGCCGTTCTAGCTCTTGGGTCAGACGCGGCGGCTCGGGCCACCCCATCACGGTGCCCATCTGTCGCAGGCGCCATCGCCAGTCGAGGGTGCGACGCGCGCACTCCTGCTGCTCGGCAGCTCGCTCGGGGGACCAGCATTCGGCGGCCGCGGTCAGGATGGGCCAGGCATCCTCACGCGACGTCGGGGAGATCTCCAGCGTGGCCCCGTCCCATAGCGTGCTCGTCGCTGCGGCTGGCGCGGTCCCCGCCACGAGGCATCCGGCCGCGAGTGCATCCATCCACCGGCCGGTCAGGTAGTCCCGTGTGGGATGGGTGTACGGAGCGGGGCTGACGAGGTTCGAGAATGCGAGCACCAGTTTCGCCCCCATGAGGGCCTCTCGGACGTTGCGCTGGTTCTGGCCCGGGTCGTCACTCGTCGGCGGGCGCCCCGCGAACCGTAGGCCTTGCCGGTGGGCTTCCAGGGCCGTAGCGTCGTCGTCCGCCCAGGCTTCGGGCTGGCGGCCCAGGCGCAGCACATCGATGCCGCGGTGTTGCGCGGCGCCGGGGTAGAGCGCTGTGTCCGCGCCCCAGGGCAGGACGGAGACCGGGGTGCCGGTGATCTGCTCCCACTCCTCGACGAGCTGGGGGTCCGTGATGAACACCCGATCCACGTGGGCGGTGCCGCGCAGGAGTCGCGGTGTCCTGTCGGTCCAGAACGAGTCGATGACCCACACCGCGGTGGAGTCGTAACCCGGAAACCACAGACGGGGCCGGGCCGCGTAGGCGGCCATGCCCGCGTGGGGGGCGACGACGAGGAGGTGGTGACCCGGGCGCCGGCGACCCCGGGGCAGGGACGCTGCCGTCTTCCGGAACAGCGACACCTCCCCGTGGTCATCCACCACCGCCACGCGGGCGTCGAAGAGGCGAGCAGCGAGGGCCACAAGCTCGGCGACGGGCCCCCAGCCGGAGCCCCTGGGGCGGACGTACAGGATGTCGAGAGTCATGGGTTCTCCGGGGTGCGCGCCGGTTCAGCGGGCGTTCTCGAGCAGGTCCAGGAGATACCGGCCGTACCCGGACTTCACCAGCGGCTCAGCGCGCTCGCGCAGCTCGTCGTCTGTCAGCAGGCCCTGGCGCCAGGCGACCTCCTCCGGCGCTCCGACCTTGAGCCCCTGGCGGGACTCGATGGTGCGGATGAAGTTCGAGGCGTCGTTGAGGTCGTGGAAGGTGCCGGTGTCCAGCCAGGCCGTGCCCCGGGGGAGGACCTCGACGTTCAGGGTGCCGCGCTCCAGGTAGGTGCGGTTGACGTCGGTGATCTCCAGCTCACCACGTGCAGAGGGCTTCAGGGCGCGCGCGATCTCCACGACGTCGTTGTCGTAGAAGTACAGCCCGGGCACGACGTAGTGGGACTTCGGCGCCGTGGGCTTCTCCTCGAGGGAGACGGCCCGCCCGGTGCCGTCGAACTCGACGACGCCGTAGGCGGTGGGGTCGGCCACCCAGTAGCCGAACACCGTGGCCCCGTGGACCTCGGTGTGGCGCCGCAGCTGCTGGCCCATCCCCGGCCCGTAGAAGATGTTGTCCCCGAGCACGAGGGCCACGTGGTCGTCGCCGATGTGCTCCTCTCCCAGGAGGAACGCCTGGGCGAGACCGTCGGGGGAGGGCTGCTGCACATAGGTGAGGGAGATCCCGAACTGGGAGCCGTCCCCCAGAAGGCGCTGGAACTGGCCGGCGTCGTGGGGGGTGGTGATCACCAGGATGTCGCTGATCCCCGCCAGGATGAGCGTCGAGAGCGGGTAGTAGATCATCGGCTTGTCGTACACCGGCACGAGCTGCTTCGAGATGGCGTGGGTGATCGGGTGCAGCCGGGAGCCCGTGCCGCCGGCCAGGATGATGCCCTTCATGGTGGCGACTCTATCGGGGCCTCACCGGCTCAGCACGTTGCCTTCCGCCGGGCCCGGGCCCAGCAGCGCCTGGACGTCGGCCCACGACGACGGCAACGTGTCCCCGATCGGGCGCAGCGTCCCCCGGGGATACCAGGCGGCGTTCGCGACCGCCTCACCGGACAGGAGCCGACGCCACACGGTGCGCAGTTCGTCCTCCGAGGCCGAGCCGAGCCAGCGCCAGTGGTAGGCCTTGTCCCCGTCCAGGTCCGCCAGGGCCACCGCAGCGGCACCGATGCGGGTTTTCCTTGCGAACTGCTCGAAGGACCGCCAGGGCAGGTGGAGGATGCGCAGCCCCTCGCCCTCGCGGGATCCCGGGCGGCTCACCTCGTGGTTGCCCATCGCCAGGACCGCCCCCTCCCATGCGCGGAAGGCGACCTTGTCGTCGAAGTGGCGGGCGGTGTCGAGGCGCCACTGCTGCCCGTCCGGCGTCGGGAAGAGGTTGTACAGGTGGGCCCGGCGCACCGGCGCCCCCGAGCCGGTGAGGGCGTCGACCAGCCGGCCTTGCGGGGCGAACCACAGTTCGTCCGCGTCGAAGGGGATGATCCACCGGGCCCCCGCGGCGGAGACCAGGTCGGCCAGGCGGGTCATCTTCGCGGACTGGTAGTAGGCCGCCTCACGGTCCGTGCCGACGTGCACATGGGGGAACTCCTCCGCCAGTCGTGCCAGCACCTGGGGGGTGTCGTCCTCGGACAGGTTGTCCACGATCAGCAGGTGGTCCACGCCCTGCCGCACGAGGTGACGGACCGCCGTCTCGATGACGTCCGCCTCGTTGCGCACCATGGCGATCGCCCAGGGCCCCGGATGGTCCTCGAGCGGCGGAACCTCGAGACCGGCCTCGGCGGCCGAGTACTGGGCCCGGAAGACGGGGTCCGCCCGCAGGCGGCGGGCCTCTGCGCGAAGCTCCGCGTCCTTGCGGGCCAGGAAGGCGCGGTGCTTGAGGGCACGCGCCGGGGAGAGGAGGTCCACAGTGATCGCTTCCGTCTCGGGGAGGAGAGGTCCTCTCGGTAGGGTAGCGGCATGGCCCGCCGCGATCCTGCCGCCGCCGCCCGTGCGCGGGCGCTCTCCCTGGTACGCACCCAGCAGCCCTTCGTCATCTGGGGCGCCGAGCCCATGAACGGGGGGAACTACCTCTACCTGTGGGCGACGGCGTGGGCGCGGCAGCGGCACACCGGCGAGCGATGGCTCGTGCGACACAAGCCCAAGATGGACCCGTGGCTCCAGGAGTTCCCCCTGCTGCAGGCGTTGACGGTCGACGAGGCGGACGTGGGCTGGCGGCAGAGGCGCACGGTGGAGTGGGGGCAGCAGGCGGGGCAGGATTTCCGCTTCAAGGACCTGCGGGACTTCGCGCGCGAGCTGCTGCTCGCGAGCGAGTCCTTCCGCAGCCGGATGGCCGCTCGCCCGGACGGCGTCGTGGTCGTCAATGTGCGACGCGGCGACTACTACGCGGACGCCGGCCTCAGGGCGGTCTTCGGCTTCGACATCCCCGGCTACGTGCATGCCGCGCTCCGGCGCATCCCGGCCGAGCGGCAGGAGCGTGTCGTCGTCGTGTCCGACGACCCGGACTGGTGCGCTGCGAACCTCGGCTTCCTCGGGAGGGAGAGGTCCGTCGTCTTCATGCCGACCCCGCACGACATGTTCGAGGACCTGGCGCAGCTGGCCGTGGCGCGAGACCTGATCCTGGGCAACTCCACGTTTTCGTACTGGGGCGGGTACCTCGCCACCGCGCGCTCCGCATGGGAGCGCCCGAGGACCGTCTTCGCCCCGCTCCATTTCAACCGCCTCTACAGCGACGGGGAGTCCCCGCTGCTCCTCCCCGAGTGGACGGCGATCCCCGATGACGAGTTCTCCATGCCGGACCGAATCCAGGAAGAGGCCTGACATCATGTCCATCCACGCCCACAGCGCCTCGACCCCCACGGCGCCGTCGGTGTCCGTGGTGATCCCCGTCTACAACGGCGCGCGCACCCTGCCGCTGCAGCTGGAGGCGCTCCGCACGCAGGTCGGTGCGCCCCCGTTCGAGGTCATCGTCGTGGACAACCGTTCCACCGACGACCTACAGGGCGCCATGCGGCCCTTCATGGAGTCCGGCCCCTCGCTCAGGGTGGTCCGGGCTGAGGCGCATCAGGGGTCCTCCTACGCCCGCAACAGGGGGATCGCCGCCGCCCGCGCCCCCTACGTCATGTTCTGCGATGCGGACGACGTCGTCTCGCGGCACTGGGTGGCCGCCGGGGCGGCGGCCTTCGGCACGACGTCGATCTGGACGGGTAGCGTGACGCACCTTCCCGCCGAGATCTTCGACCAGGGACTGGACGCCGTCCGCGACCGGCTCGGAGACGAGCTGCAGCCGCAGGACGGACCCGGCCGGGAGGTCTCCGGCCCCTTCCCCGTGCTGATGGGGGGCGACTTCGGAGCATCGCGTCAGTTGCTCGAAGCCGTAGGTGGCTTCGACCAGTCATTCCCCCACGCGGGCGATGACAACGACCTCGCCTTCCGCGTCCTACGAGCCGGGCACCGGCTGGTGGAGATGCCGCAGGTAAGGGTCGCCTCCCGGGGCAAGGCCAGCCCGCGGGCGGCTCGCAAGATCGCGTTCCGGTCCGCGAAGGCCCATGCGCTCCTGGCGGATCGCTATGGCGTGTGGGACCGCTCTCGAGCCACGACGTGGGCGAGCGAGCCCGTGCGGTGCCTGGGGGCGGCGCTGAAGATGGCGGCCCATCCGACGACGGCGGACTGGCGGGGGCTCGCTTCGCGGACGGCGATGGCCGCCGGCACGCTCGCGGGAGCCGTGGAGTACCACCTGTTGCGCCGTCGTCCCACACCGCAGGTCGGCCTGGGCCTTGGCCCCGACGACCCGGCGCTCCCCGGGGAAGTGCGGCAGGGCGCAGGGGAACCCGGCGATCCCGAGTTGGTCAGTGTGATTATCCCGGCGTACAACGCCGAGGCCTACATCGCCGAGCAGATCGAGAGCCTGGCCGTGCAGGTGGACCCTCCGGAGTTCGAGGTGATCGTGGCCGACAATGGGAGCACGGACCGCACGGTGTCGGCTACCCGCGAGGCCGCGAAGCGCTACGGTCTCACTGTGACCGTGGTCGACGCCCGGGGGCCGGCGAGCGCCTCGCACGCCCGCAACGTCGGGGCCCTGGCGGCTGCGGGAGAGGTCCTGCTTTTCTGCGACGCAGACGACTTCGTCGGGCCCGAGTGGGTCCGGGAGCTCGCCGCGGCCGTGCGCTCGCGGGAGGACGCCCTGGCCGTGGGTACCCTCCTCCACCGGCGGTTCAACGACGCCGCCGTGCTCGCCGCCTATGACATCCCTTCCGAGGTCGGCGTGCCCGGCACGGACGCGACGGGGTATCCGGTGGTGCATGGCGGGTTCGCCGGGCACCTCCCCACCGTGGCGGGTAATGACTTCGGCGTCCGCCGCTCCATGTACCTCGCGGCTGGCGGGATGGACTCCTCTTTCCCCGGTGGCTCTGAGGAGACGGACTTCTCCTGGCGCGCCCAGCGCCGCGGGGTGGTCGTCGTGCACGCGCCGCATGCGGTCGTCCACTATCGCCTGCGGTCCACCCCGCAGACCGTCTTCCGGCAGCAGCGGATCCAGCAGGTCGGCAGGATGCTGCTGTGGATCCGCCACCGACACGAGGGCATGAGTGGGCCGAGCTGGCGGGTGTCGGCCACGGAGGTGGCTCGCCACCTTCCGGCCTACGTCGTCACCCGCGAGCGCGGCGCGCGGCTACGCCACGCCCGAATCGCCGGCGGGCACCTGGGCGCCCTGCAGGGTATGGTCCGCTACCGGCTGTTGAAGCGGATCCCACCACGGCGGCTGATGGACGGGGCCTCCGCCGTCGGGTTCTGATCTACGGACCCTCCTGCCTGGCGGGCCGCCGCGGCGGCTCGCCGGGTCGCCTCAGCGAGCCTTGATGTCGTGCGCGGTGGCCCGAACGGCGAGACGCGAGGCTTGCCATCGCGAGCGCAGCGCTACCGCCGTCTTCAGGCGGACCAGGAGACCATCGGCGCGGCCAGGCGTCTCGCCATCGCGGGCAAGGGACTCCGCATCCCGCGTCGTGGACCCGCCCATATAGGTCACCAGCCCGGGTCTCAGCACGCGAATGTCGAGACCGTACCTGTCCCGGAACAGCGGCCAGTCGTCGGCGATGGTCCAGGGGCCGCCCGCATCTTCTACGAGTCCCGAGACGAGCTTGCGTGCACCCGAGCGAGTGACCAGATAAAAGGCTGTCGTGTATGGATTTCCCTCGAACCGGCCGATCCGTCGGATTCGGCCCCCGCGCACAATGGGGCGAGACAGTAGCGAGAGTTGGGACTCGGTCATAAGAATGCGGTGGAACGCGAGCGAGGGGTTCGTGGGGGCGCGATCTGCCAGCACGGCGATGTCGAAGGAGTTGTCCTTTAGGATGCAGTTGAGGACCGCCTCCGTCTGGGTCGGCATGAGGACGTCGTCCTCGGAGATAAGAGCCACCCCGTCGTCGGGGCCTGTGCTCGACGCGAAGGACTCGAGGACACGGAAGTGGCTGATGGCGCATCCCGCCTGGCCGGGGGTGGGTGAACCGGGGTAGTGCTCGCGGTAGCGGGCCACATTGAAGTAAGGGGACGGATCCGAGGTGGAGCCGTTGAACGCATCGTAAAAGCGGAACCAGGCGGCCCCCGGCCCATCCATGAACCGGGGGCGTCGATCACTGTCGGTGAGCGAGATGCAAACCCGGCGCTCCAACCGGCTTGAATGAACCATGCGCCCAGCATAGCCAAGGGCGGTTCCCCTTTCCGAGGTTCCGACAGAGGGCTACCTGGCGAGGTCCCCGCACCCTTCCTCCAGCACGGTCCACGAAGGCCTGAGCTGGTGAGCACGACCACCGTTGAGGTTACGGCTGAACAGTGCCGGTGCAATGACGAGACGGCCCGGGTGCAACTCGTCGCCGATGTATCCACCCCAATAGGAGAAGGTGGAGTTCGTGATGATCAGGCGGCGGGCATGCACGACGGCGCGCAGATCGTGGAAGAGGTCGCCGTCCTCATAGATCGCCGGGCCGTGCGGCTCGAGGACGGGGCCAAGATTCTCCCTGCACCAGTCCAGGCCGTCCGAAATCACAATGATGCGCCCGATGGGGCCGGAGACCGCCGCCGCTCGGCTGATGGCGGCCCGAACGTAGGCGACCTGATCCATTCCGAACTCGGCCTCGTGCTGGGGGACCGAGTAGTAATCGCCGCGCCGCACATTGACAACGACATCGTCCTCGGATATTCCATCCGGGACCGCAGCGACGGGGGAACCGGGGAGCAGCACCTCACGGATGAAGCCTGGGAGCTCGGCGGGCTGATAGGGGATAGGCTCCGGGGACTCCTCGCGCCATGGCATCACCCGTCGCGCGGTGAAGGGCACGCGGTCCCTCGTGACGAAGTAGCGTCCCCGCAGAGTGGGGAAGAGCGCGACCGCTGCCTCCCGCTTGGGGTGCAACAGGACCCTGCGCCCCTCTTGACGGTCGTCGCCTTCGAATGCCCACAGTCCCTGGTACAGAATGTTTCCCAGTCCCATCCAGTCGGGAACCCAGGACACGGGGTCGCCGCGGCGGATCGCTTTCAGGGCGCGTGACTTCGACTTGTCGAGGAACTTCATGTATCGCAATCTACAGGGCCGTCATGTCCCGACGTGCGCTGCTCCATTCGAGTGGGTGACAGCCTCCGGCACCTCGCCCACAGGGCCGTCGCCCCGGATGAGATCCTTTGCGAGTCCTCGCTACGGTCCGTCGGGCGGTGGCGTGGGAGCGTCTCAGCGATAGGCCTCGTCGGGCGGGGTGAACCCCTTCTCCAGCCGGATGTGGTCATGGTGCTTGAGGGACAGGGGTAGGCGATGTCGGCGAGGATCTGGGTCCAGCCCACGGGGTACAGGTCGATCTCGTCTCGCACGCCTCCCGGGTGATCCCTCAGAAGAGGGAGGAAGTAGTCCAGGCGCCGTTCGACCTCGTGGAACCACTCCGCCGTGAACGGCGAACGGGGGCGAGCGATCATGGCCATCGTCCCCATGACGCTGGCGAAATGGATGCGCAGGTCCCGCTCCATGTGACCGCCATACGGGGGGATCCTCCCCTTGGAGTCCTCGGGATACCCAAGGACCCACGCCTCGGAATCGCCGTTTAGGCGGGTGAACATGTCTGCCCATGAACCCGCAGGGGCCTTGAGGTCCATGTATCCGCCGCCATGGTGGTGGAGAAGGTACGCCCGCAGATAGTCCGAGCGGTGCGTTAGGGACAGATGCGGGTAGGCCGGGTGCAGAGGATGATGCTCCACGGTCCACTCGTGCAGTGTGGCCGGAGTCACGAATTCGACCGGGACCCCGACTATCGTGCGGATCCGGCCCAGGTTGGCGGCGCGGATGGCGGGCATCTCGTTCAACCCCGTCCACAGGACGAAGATGCGTTCCGGTGCGGGCAGGGTCTCCTGCATCGGCGCATCGAAGCGCAGGAAGCGATGGAGCGGGTAGCGGTGGGGGTTGAAGCTGAGCGGCCGGAGACGCTGCGCCGTCGTGTCGAGGAGCTCGCGCGCCTGCTGTGCGGACACCTTCCGGAGGGTCCAGACCTGGTGCTTCGCCCTGCGGGCGGCGTTAAGCGCCTTCTCCTTGATCACACTGGCAGTGTGCCATGAGGCACCGGTGTGCAGTCCCCCAGGTGTCGAACAGGAGTTAAGGGTGGCACCAGGCCCGCTGCGTGTCCTCCCGATACCCTGGCCCCATGCACCTCCTCGTCACCGGCGGCGCCGGGTTCATCGGCTCGAATTTCGTCCACCACGTCGTCCGTGAGACCGGGCACGGCGTTTTCGTGCTGGACAAGCTGACCTACGCCGGCAACCGGGAGAACCTCGCCGGCCTGCCGGAGGACCGCGTCACTCTCGAGGTCGGGGACATCTGCGACGCGGCCCTGGTGGACCGCCTGGTCGCCGAGTCGGACGCCGTCGTCCACTACGCCGCCGAGTCCCACAACGACAATTCGCTGAACGATCCCTCGCCGTTCATCCAGACGAACATCATCGGCACCTTCACGCTGCTGGAGGCCGTCCGCAAGTACGGCAAGCGGTTCCACCACGTGTCCACGGACGAGGTCTACGGCGACCTCGAACTGGACGATCCGGCGAAGTTCACCGAGTCCACCCCGTACAACCCCTCCAGCCCCTACTCGGCCTCGAAGGCCGGCTCGGACCACCTGGTGCGCGCGTGGGTCCGCTCCTTCGGCGTGCAGGCCACGCTGAGCAACTGCTCCAACAACTACGGCCCGTACCAGCACATCGAGAAGTTCATCCCGCGCCAGATCACCAACCTGATCGACGGCGTCCGCCCCCGCCTCTACGGCCAGGGCGTCAACGTCCGGGACTGGATCCACACGGAGGACCACTCCTCGGCCGTGCTGCGCATCCTCGAACGCGGCGAGATCGGCCGCACGTACCTGATCGGTTCGGACGGCGAGAGGAACAACAGGGAGATCGTGGAGATCCTCCTCGAGCTCTTCGACCGCCCCGCGGACGACTACGACCTCGTCGCCGACCGCCCGGGCCACGACCTGCGCTACGCGATCGACAACACCGCGCTGCGCACCGAGCTCGGCTGGGAGCCGCAGTTCACGGACATCCGCGCCGGTCTGGCGGACACGGTCCGCTGGTACCGCGAGAACGAGGCCTGGTGGCGCCCGGCCAAGGACGCCGTCGAGGCCACCTACCGCGCCCAGGGCCAGTGAGGGGGCACCGCTGATGCGCATCACCGAGACCGCCATCCCCGGCCTGCTCGTCCTCGACCTCGACGTCCACGGGGACAACCGCGGCTGGTTCAAGGAGAACTGGCAGCGGGAGAAGATCCGCGCCCTCGCCGCCGGGCACCCCCGCCTGGCCTCGCTCGCCCCGGTGCAGAACAACATCTCCTTCAACGACGCCGTCGGCACCACCCGCGGCATCCATGCCGAACCCTGGGACAAGTACGTGGCCGTCGCCCACGGCCGGATCTTCGGCGCCTGGGTGGACCTGCGCGAAGGGCCGTCCTTCGGCGCCGTCGCCACCGTGGAACTCGGCCCGGAGAAGGCCGTCTTCGTGCCGCGTGGGGTGGGCAACTCCTACCAGACGCTCGAGCCGGACACCGCCTACACCTACCTGGTGAACGATCACTGGTCCGCCGACGCGCAGGGCCAGTACACGTTCCTCAACCTCGCGGACCCGACGGCGGCCATCGCCTGGCCCATCCCGCTCGAGGACGCCGAGCTCTCGGACAAGGACCGCGCCCACCCGATGCTCGCGGACGTCACTCCCATGCCGCCCGCCCCGATCCTCGTGCTCGGCGCCGGCGGCCAGCTCGGCCGCGCCCTCGTGGCCCGCGCCGAGGCCGCGGGGATCCCGGTCGAGGCCCATGGCCGGGACACCTGGGACATGACCGATCCGGCCTCCTGGCCGCGGGAGCACTTCCGCGGCCTGCGCGCCGTGGTCAACGCGTCCGCCATGACCGCGGTGGACGCCGCCGAGACGCCCGAGGGCCGGGCCCAGGCCTGGGCCGTCAACGCCACCGCCGTCGCCGAGCTCGCCCGCCGCTGCACCGAGGCCGGCGTGCGCCTGGCCCATGTCTCCACGGACTACGTGTTCGACGGCGCCCTCCCCGTGGGGCAGGAGCACCCGGTGGACCACCCGCTCGCGCCGCTGGGCGTCTACGGCCAGTCGAAGGCCGCCGGCGAGGCCGCGGTGCGCACCGTGCCGCGACACTGGATCGTCCGCACCTCCTGGGTGATCGGGGAGGGGAAGAACTTCGTGGCCACCATAGCCTCCCTCGCCGAGCGCGGGATCGACCCGGCCGTCGTCGCCGACCAGCACGGCCGTCTCACCTTCGCCGACGACCTCGCCGACGCCCTGCTGCACCTGGTCACCACGGACGCGCCCACGGGCACGTTCCACATGACCAACAGCGGCGACGTGGTCACCTGGCACGACGTCGCCCGGTGGGTCTTCGAGGACACCGGCCACGATGCCGCACGCGTCTCCGCCACGACCACCGCCGCGTACCTGGCCGGCAAGGAGGGCGTGGCACCGCGGCCGACGAACAGCGCCCTCGACCTCGGGCCCCTGGCCGCCGTCGGCTACACCGCCCCGGATCAGCGCGAACGCCTGCGGACGTACCTGAGGCGCTGACCGCGTCTCGCACGACGAAGCCCCCGCCGGTTTCGGCGGGGGCTTCGTGCGTGGGGGCGATCAGCTGCGCGTGCGGGCCTTGCGGCGTGAACGCCGCCCCTTCTTCGCCGACGAACCGACGCTCGAGAGGTACTTCTCGTGGGACTTGTGGTACGTGCTCTCGTACCCGTAGCCGTAGGAGTAGCCGCCGCCGCGCTGGGAGCGCGCGACGCCGTTCATGACCACGCCCAGCAGATGCGCGTCCACCGCGGCGAGATTCTCCACGGCCGCCTCCAGGTGGTCCTTGCGGGTCCGCCCCTGACGCACCACGAGCACAGTCCCGTCCACGGCCGTGGCCAGGAGGGAACCGTCCGTCACGGGCAGCAGGGGAGGGGAGTCGACGATGACGAAGAAGTCCTCCGATGCCAGCTTCAGCAGGGCCCGCATGCGCTTCGAGCCCAGCAGCTCCGACGGGTTCGGGGGCGTCCGGCCGGCGGGGAGCAGCGTGAGGTTCGGGATTCCGGTGGCCGCGAGGGCGTCGTCCGGCTGCACCTCACCGGCCAGCACCTCGGACAGGCCCACGTCGCCCGCCACCTGGAAGAGGTCGTGCTGCCGGGGCCGCCGCAGGTCGGCGTCCACCACGAGCACCCGTTCGCCGGCCAGGGCCAGGGCGCGGGCCAGGTTCGATGCGACGGTCGACTTGCCCTCGGAGGGGTCCGCGCTCGTGAACGAGACGACGCGGGGCGGCTCGTCGACGGAGACGAACTTGAGATTGGTGCGCAGCGCCCGGATAGCCTCGCCGGCCCGGGGGTCGAGGTCCACGGCCTCCTCGCCCGTGCGGGTCAGGGACGCGTTCTCCGGGACGGCCCCGATGACGCCGGCGCCGGTGATCTCCTTCACGTCGGCGCGGCTGCGCACCTTCACGTCCAGGAGACGACGGAGCACGGCGATGGCGAGTCCCGCACCCAGTCCGGCCACCGCGCCCAAGAGGACGTTGCGCCGGGTGTCAGGGCTCACGGGGGCAGAGGGCACGCGGGCATCGGACAGCGGCACGACCTCCAGCGGGCTGTTCTTGTCCACGTCCGCCGCCACGTCCGCCGTCGCCTGCAGTGCACTGTTCGCCAGCTGCGCGGCGGTCTCGGGATCGGTCGAGGTGGCGGTCACCTTGATCATGCTGGACTCGGGGACGAGCACCGCGGAGAGCGAGCCGTCGCCGTCCTGCCCCGTGTCCTGTGCCACGCGTTCACGCACGGCCTCGCTGTTGATCAGGGCGACGTAGGCCTGAGCCCGGCTCTCGGCGGGCAGGTTGCTGGTGATGAGGCTCTGATCTGCAGCCCGGGCGGCGAGGAACCCCTGAGATTCGGACGCGTAGATCTGGGGCTGCAGTGCGGAGTAGCCCCAACCCAACAGACCCCCCACAAGGGCTGCTGCCAGGAGCAGCAGGAGGTTGGCGCGCAGGAGGCGGAAGAAGTCGACGATCGTCACGGAGCACCTCGGGGGTCATGGACGGGGATGCGCGGGCCGTTGTGGCCAGGAAACGCACAGGTCCACGGTACCAACACCTACCGTGCGCTCTGAGGCCCCGAGGACGAGGCCCGCCACCGCGCTACGCTGAGCCGAGTATTGCCCGGCGTCCACGAAAGGTTCCGCACCATGCGCCCGAGCACGCCCCGTGACCGGACGGCTGCCCGCGCCATGGGGGCCGTCGCGCCACCCGAGGCCCGGCCTGCCAGGCGTCACGCCTCACTCGGCCTCGTCCCGGACGGTCAGGCCGCGTGGACCCGCTCCCCGTGGAACCCCTTGGTCACGCCGGCCTCACCGCGGCTGTTCGAGGCCGTGCTGGCCATCGGCCTGGTGATGGATGCGTTCACCGCTCCCGGCCTGCCGATCCCGTTCGCGGAGTTCTCCGCCATCCTTCTGCTGCTCCTCGCCTCATTCCGGCAGCCCCGCCGGGACCTCTCCCACTACGGCGTGCTGGCCCTCGTCGCACTGGCCCTGGTGGCGTATCTCGTCGCGGTGACCGTGCACAACGACCTCGACCCCACGCGTCGCGCCACGAGGATCACGCTCCTGATCCTGCTGATCTACGCCATCGCCAGCGAGAGGATCGACATCAAGGGCGTCCTCTACGGGATGACGGCCGGCGCACTGATCAACGTGCCCCTCTTCTACACGGGCCTGGCCCCGGACACCTACGGCGGCTACCTCACCGGGTTCCTGGGGGACAAGAACGTCTCCGGCCTCTTCTACGCGCTCCTGCCCGTGCTGCTGGTGGCCACCATGCAGCGCATGGGCCCGAAGCTCCTCGTGCTGGGTGCCGGTTCCGCCCTGACCTTCCTCACCGGCTCGCGGACCTCGATGGCCGCGCTGCTCTGCGCGGTCGCGTGGATCCTCGTGAGCCCGTACCTGGGGAGGGTCCTGCGTATCGCACTGGCGGTCGTCATGGGTTGGTTCGTCAGCTGGGCTGAGGAGAACCTGGCCGACCTCGGCATCTTCGGAGACCGCACGGGCACGGACTGGTTCCGTGCGCAGATCCAGGAGGCGTCCGCGGAGAAGGTCGCGGACACGTCCTTCTTCGGCCAGGGCCTCTCCACGGCATTCGTGGACCTGGACGGCGTGACCATGTTCTTCCACAACTCCTACCTGGGGCTCCTCGTGGAGGGCGGGTGGCCGTTCCTGGTCGTCGTGGTCGGCGCCTACCTCTGGTTGTGCCTGCGACCCTTCGCCCGGACGCACCGCTCGCCGTCCCGCGTGGCTGTCGAGGGGGCCGCCCTCATCGTCCTGGTGACCTCCCTTCAGCTGGGCGAGGTGTTCATCACGATCTTCGGCGCCGTCGTCCTCGGCTGCGGCCTGCTGCTGAGCGCCCAGGAGGACGACGAATCCCACGGCGCGTCCGCGGGTGAACGGGCTCACCGCCGCAAGCTGGACCGCATCGTGGCGCGGTCCCGACGCGCGGGCCGCTGAACGCGCCGAGCATCACCGGTGCTATCCTGTCCAGGTTGCCCAGGCGAGGGAGCGCGCGCTCCGTGATCGACGAGGCCGCCGCCGCGCGTCAGCATGCTGACCCGCCGCGGCACTGAAGCCCCCTCCTGGCCGCATCCCGCGCCGCCCCCGGCTGCGCGGCCGAGACCCCCACAGGAGGACGCATCATGTCTGACCAGCTCAAGATCAAGGTCACCCGCCGCACCGACTTCGGCAAGGGTGCCGCCCGCCAGGCCCGCCGCGCCGGCCTGATCCCCGCCGTCGTCTACGGCCACGGCCAGGAGCCCGTGCACCTGCTGCTGCCGGCCCAGGAGACCACCCTGGCCGTCCGCAACCCCAACGCCCTGCTCACCGTCGTGAACGAGGCCGGCGAGGAGCACCTGGTCCTGCCCAAGGACATCCAGCGCCACGCCATCAAGGACACCGTGGACCACCTGGACCTCATCGAGGTCCGCCGCGGCGAGAAGGTCGTCGTCGAGGTCACCGTGCAGGTCGAGGGCGAGGTCGCCGCCGGCAACGACTACGTGCTGGACTACGTCACCGTGCCGGTCGAGGCCGAGGCCACCGACCTGCCCGAGGCCGTCACCATCTCCGTCGAGGGCCGCGAGGCCGGCGACCACGTGTACGCCCCGGACGTGCAGGTCCCCGCCGGCGCCACCCTGCAGCTCGAGGACGACATCGCCATCGCCACCGTCTCGGAGGTCGTCGAGCAGGACCTCGGCGACGAGTCCGTGCAGGAGGAGCAGGCCGCCGAGTCCGCCGAGGGCGAGTCCGAGGGCTCCGAGGACTGATCACGCCATGACGACGGGGACCACGCTCATCGTCGGGCTCGGCAACCCCGGGCCCGAGTACGAGCGCACCCGTCACAACGTCGGCCAGATGGTGGCGGATGAGCTCGCCTCCCGCATGGGGGTCGGGTTCACCCGCCACCGGGCCGGCGCCGTGGTGGCCACGGGTCGCCTCGGCATCGGGGGACCGCGGGTCGTGCTCGCGAAGTCCACCGGCTACATGAACGTCTCCGGACGCCCCGTCTCCGCGCTGGCGTCCTTCTACGGGATCGGCCCCGAGGACCTCGTGGTGGTCCATGACGAGCTGGACATCCCGTTCGACACCCTGCGTCTCAAGCGCGGCGGGGGAGAGGGCGGCCACAACGGCCTGAAGTCCATCACCGCCTCGCTCGGCACGAAGGACTACGCCCGGGTGCGCGTCGGCATCGGCCGCCCCCCGGGCCGCATGGACGTGGCTGACTTCGTGCTGCGCCCCTTCACCAAGCCCGAGCAGGACGTCCTGCCGCTGCACGTGGACCGCGCGGCGGACGCCGTCGAGAAGCTCGTCACGGACGGGCTCGAGGCCGCCCAGCAGGCGTTCCACTGAGCCTCCCGCCCCGGGCGGACGTCCTCGACGGGGGCTCAGCCCCACGCTCAGGGGGTCGGGGTCACGGCGCGGGCCAGAGCGTCCGCGATGGTCTCCAGGGCGGGATCCATAATCTGGATCATCTCCGCGTACCCCTCCACCGGCCCGCGGAACGGGTCCACGACGTCGAGGGGCTGGGCGGTCGACCGCGCGAGGGCCCGGTGGCGGGCCGCCTCGGCGGCGAAGGCACGCACTCCGCGACCGGCGGGGATCCAGTCCCGCCCGTCCCGCTGGTCCATCGCGCGGACCAGCGCCGCGAGCTCCAGCACGGTGAACACCCGGGTGACCGCCTGCGGCACTTCATGGAGTGCGAAGCGCATGTGCTCCTGAGCCGCGGCCAAGACGAGATCCGCCTCCGCCACCATGAACGGCTGCAACGCGGCGGGACGGTGGCCTTCCAGCCCGGTGACGCCGGCCTCGGCGCCGAGCCGCACGAGCGGCGGCGGCACCGTCAGGGCCTGGTTCGGCTGGGAGCCGGCGCTGCCGACCTCCACCCGGCCGGGGACCAGAGCCGCCAACCGGCCCTGCAGGGCCCGGCTCGCATAGGCCGAGCGGCACACGTTGCCGGTGCACACGATGAGCACGGCGTCCGGCGAGGGGAGGGCCCGGCGCCCCCGCCGGGCAGGCGGAGCCGAGCTCGACAGCGCCGGGCGACGGGAGAACGAGATCAACCGCGCGCGGCTCCGCCGTCACGCTCGAGCCACGAGGACAGCGCCCGGGCCTGGCGATTGACGACCTTGCCGACCATCGGCTCGGCCTTCGCAGCGAGCTTCGAGCCCACCAGCGGGATCCGGCAGACGAGGGTGCCGTCCACGGAGAACTGGGAGCCCTCACCGGCGGCGGTCAGGCGGAGGGCGCCGTCCGCCGTCGCCTTGGCGGAGGGAACGGTGATGGTGGTGGTGCCGGCCCGGGAGCCGTCCGCGGCGGGCGCGTCCCAGCGCTCCACCTGCTCCACCTGGAGGGCGGAGCCGATGAGCTTGCGGGCCATGTCCGGGACACGGTCCGGGATGCGGTCCGCGGGCAGGGAGCGCACGGCGGTGACGGTCATCGGGCCCTCCGGGGAGCCCTCGACGGAGAACGAGACCAGGGAGCCGCCGAAGGACTCGACCACGGAACGGTGGAAGTCCTCGGACGCCAGGGCGGCTGCCACGGCCGCCGGCGGGTGTGGGATGGACTGCTGAGCGGAAAAGGCCACGGTGTCTCCTCGGGGTCAAGTCGGGCCGCGCCCGGCGGGCCGTGAGAGGGCCGGCACCGGTTCGCCGACGGCGATGGGCGTCCATTCCTCACCTTATATGCTGGCCTCCGCGACCCGGGTCCCGTGCACGGTGCCGGGACCGGCCGCGCGACCCCTCGTGAACCCCCTGGAAGGTGTGTCCGCCATGTCGGCACTCTGGGCCGTGGCCCTCATCATGCTCCTGAGCGGGACGGCGAAGCTCCGTTCCGGCGAGGACGTGCAGGCCACGTTCACCCGACTCAGGGTGCCCCGCCCGTTCGCGGCCCCCGCCCTGGCGCGCGCGTTCCCCTGGCTCGAGCTGCTGCTCGCCGCCGCCCTCCTGCAGCCCTTCACCCTGCTGCGTCCGGTCGTCGGCCTGGTAGCCGTGGCCCTCTTCGCCGCCTTCCTCGCGCTCGTGGTCCGGGCCCAGGACGACGGCGTCTCGTGCGGCTGCTTCGGCGAGGCCTCGGCCGCTTCGATCTCCCGCACCACCGTGGTCCGCAACGTCGTCTTCCTGGTCCTCGCCGTGTTGGCCCTGGCCGAGGGGATCGTCTCGCCGGCGGTGCACGGCGCGGGCCTGGCCTGGCAGCCGCTCACCGCCTTCGGCGCCGGGGCGTGGGCGTGGGCCCTGCTCGTGTCCGTGCTGCTCGCGACCGCCGTGTTCCTGGCCGGGCGTGAGTCCGTCCCGGCCGCACCCGACGCCGCCGCGGCGATGCCCACGCCCGAGGCCCCGGCCGCCGTCGACCCGGCCGACGGCGCCGAGCCCGAACGCCACCCGTTCCCGGACGCCGTCGTGGTCGCGGACGGTGAGTACACGGGCCTGCACCGGCTGGTCGCGGACGGGGCCGTGGTGGCCCTGCGCCTGTCCACGGGGTGCGGCTCCTGCGCGCGGGTGATCGCGCGGCTGGACGAGTTCAAGGACGCGCTCGGGCCGGTCCGGCTGCGGGTCCTCATGCCCCAGCACGCCCCCGGCGCCGAGGGGGCGATCCACAGCGGCGCCGTCGACGCGTCGCTCGTGCTCGCCGACCCGGCCGGCGCCGCCTCGCAGGCCCTCGGCCTGCACTCGTTCCCCACCGCGGTGCTGCTCGGCACGGACCGGCTCACCGCCGGCGGCCCGGTGGGCGGCGCCGACGACGTCCTCGCCTTCCTCGAAGAGATCCGGGAGATCATGACCACCGAACTGCCCGCCGCCACGGACGGCTCCACCGCCACCCCGGAGGTCCGCGCATGAGCGCCCCCGAGACCACCCCCGTCCTCGCCCCGCTGCTGCCGCGCCTGCGCGCCGAACGCGCGCTCGAGGCAGCCGCCGCCTCCGCCTCCCGGCCGCTCGAGGCCCGGGGCGTCGAACTGGAGATCGGCCTGCCCGACGGCGCCCGCGCGCCCCTGCTGACCGTCCTCGCCGAGGCGCTGGCCGAGGGCCACGGCGAGCGCGCCGCCGTCCTCGTGGTCACCGCGACCACCCGCGAGGCCGAAGACCTCGTGACCGACCTGGCCGCCTGGGCCCCCGCCGGCGCCGCCGCGCTGTTCCCGTCCTGGGAGACGCTGCCCCACGAGCGACTGTCCCCGCGCTCGGACACCGTGGGCGCGCGCCTGGCCGTGCTGCGCCGCCTCGCCCACCCCGAGGAGCACGCGGAGGGCCCGCTGCGCGTGGTCGTCGCCCCCGTGCGCGCCGTGCTGCAGCCCCTCGTGGCCGGGCTCGGCGAGCTGAGCCCGGTCACCCTGCGGACGGGGGAGGAGCGGGACTTCGACGGCGTGGTGGCCGCGCTCGCGGACGCCGCCTACTCGCGCGTGGACATGGTCAGCCGACGCGGCGAGTTCGCCGTGCGCGGCGGGCTGATCGACGTGTTCCCGCCCACCGAGGACTACCCCGTGCGCATCGAGTTCTTCGGCGACGAGGTGGAGCAGATGCGCTGGTTCTCCGTGGCGGACCAGCGCTCCCTCGAGGACACCACGGAGGACGGCTCGGGCCACCCCTCCGAGCTGTACGCGCCCCCGTGCCGCGAGCTGCTCATCACGGACCACGTGCGCCGGCGCGCGAAGGAGCTGATCCCGGCCATGCCCGCCGCCGCGGACATGCTGGACCGGATCGCCGAGGGCGTGGCCGTGGAGGGCATGGAGTCCCTCGCCCCGCTGCTGGCCGAGGCCATGACGTCGCTGCCCCGCATGCTGCCCGCAGGCTCGCTGACCGTCCTCGTGGAGCCCGAGCGCCTGCGCGGCCGCGCCGACGACCTGCTGGCCACCAACGAGGAGTTCCTCCAGGCCGCGTGGGCCGGCGCCGCTCAGGGCGCGGTCGCCCCGGTGGACGTGGCCGGGGCGGACCAGTCCGCCGCGGGAGGCTTCCTCACGGTGGCCGAGCTCCGCGCGGCCGCCCTCGAGCAGGACCAGGGGTTCTGGTCCGTCACCGCGCTGGTCTCGGACGCGGAGCTGCTGCCCGACGCCGCCACCCTGCGCGCCACCCTCGGCGTCCCGCAGACCTTCTCCGGCGACATCGAGGCCATGGTCGCGCACACCCGCGTCCGGCTCGCGGAGGGGTGGCATGCCGTGGTCCTCACCGACGGCCCCGGCTCCGCCCGCCGTCTCGCCGAGCTCACCACGGAGGCCGGCCTCACGGCCTCCGTGGCGGACGGGCCCCTGCCCGCGGACCTCGCCCCGGGGCGGGTCTCCATCGCGACGGCGCCCGTCGGCTCCGGCTTCACGATCCCGGACGCGCAGATCGCCCTGATCACGGAGCACGACCTCTTCGGCCGGCACCGCACCGCGGGCACGCGCGCCCCCGGGGCGCGGCTGGCGCGGAAGCGGCGCAACGCCGTCGACCCGCTGACCCTGCAGCCCGGCGACCACGTGGTGCACTCCCAGCACGGCATCGCCCGCTTCGTGGAGCTGCAGCGCCGCAAGGTCACCGGCGGCCCGCGCACCGCCCCCGGCGCCGAGGAGTCCTACCGCGAGTACCTCGTGCTCGAGTACGCGCCCTCGAAGCGCGGTGCCCCCGGCGACCGGCTGTTCGTGCCCACCGACCAGCTCGACCTGATCTCCTCCTATGTGGGCGGGGAGACGCCGTCGCTGTCCAAGATGGGCGGCTCGGACTGGGCGCAGACCAAGTCCAAGGCCAAGCGCGCCACCCGCGAGATCGCCGGCGAGCTCATCCGCCTGTACTCGGCCCGCATGGCCTCGCGCGGCCACGCGTTCGCCCCGGACACCCCGTGGCAGGCCGAGCTGGAGGAGGCGTTCCCGTTCATCGAGACGCCGGACCAGCTGACCACCATCGAGGACGTCAAGAAGGACATGGAGGCGGCCGTCCCCATGGACCGGCTCGTCTCCGGCGACGTCGGCTTCGGCAAGACCGAGGTGGCCGTGCGCGCCGCGTTCAAGGCGGTGCAGGACGGCAAGCAGGTGGCCGTCCTCGTCCCGACGACGCTGCTCGCCCGCCAGCACCACCAGACGTTCTCCGACCGGTTCGCCGGCTTCCCCGTGAAGGTGGCCGCGCTCTCCCGGTTCCAGACCGCCAAGGAGTCCAAGGAGGTCGTCGAGGGGCTCGCCCACGGTGAGGTGGACGTGGTGATCGGCACCCACCGGCTGCTCTCCGACCAGGTGCAGTTCAAGGATCTGGGCCTGGTGATCGTGGACGAGGAGCAGCGCTTCGGCGTCGAGCACAAGGAAGCGCTGAAGAAGATGCGCACCAATGTGGACGTGCTCGCCATGTCCGCCACGCCCATCCCGCGCACCCTGGAGATGTCCCTCACCGGCATCCGCGAGACCTCCACGCTGGCCACCGCCCCGGAGGAGCGCCACCCCGTGCTCACCTCGGTGGGCCCGTACTCGGACCAGCAGGTCACCGCAGCCATTCGCCGCGAGCTGATGCGCGAGGGGCAGGTGTTCTACGTGCACAACCGCGTCACCACCATCGACAAGGTGGCCAAGCGCATCGCCGAGCTGGTGCCCGAGGCGCGGATCGCCGTCGCCCACGGCAAAATGAGCGAGGCCCGGCTCGAACAGATCATGGTGGACTTCTGGGAGCGGAAGTTCGACGTGCTCGTCTCCACCACGATCATCGAGACCGGCCTGGACATCGCCAACGCCAACACCCTGATCGTGGAGGACGCCCACCGCTACGGCCTCTCGCAGCTGCACCAGCTGCGCGGCCGCGTGGGTCGAGGCCGCGAGCGGGCGTACGCGTACTTCCTGTACGACCCGCAGAAGCCCCTGGGCGAGGTGGCCCTCGAACGGCTCAAGGCCGTGGCCACCCACAACGAGCTCGGGGCGGGCATGCAGCTGGCCATGAAGGACCTCGAAATCCGCGGCGCCGGCAACCTGCTGGGCGGGGAGCAGTCCGGCCACATCGCCGGCGTGGGCTTCGACCTCTACCTGCGGATGGTGGGTGAGGCCGTGGCCGACTTCAAGGGCGAGGAGGACACCGCGCCCGCCGAGGTGAAGGTGGAGCTGCCGGTCAACGCACACCTGCCGCACGACTACGTGCCGGGGGAGCGGCTGCGCCTGGAGATGTACCGCAACCTCGCCCAGGCCGCCGATGACGCCGCCGTGGACGCCGTGGTGGAGGAGCTCAAGGACCGCTACGGCCCGCTGCCGGAGCCGGTGGAGGCGCTCGTCGCCGTCGCCCGGTTCCGCAACCGGGCGCGGGCCGCGGGCGTCACCGAGGTGATGCTGCTGGGGCAGAACGTGAAGTTCGGCCCCGCCGCGGACCTGCCGGAGTCCCGTCAGATGCGCCTGACCCGCATGTACAAGGGCGCGCAGGTCAAGCCGGCCCTGAACGGCGTCCTCATCCCGCGGCCCAAGACCAAGCCGGTCATGGGTCAGGACCTCGTGGACGTCCCGCTGCTCGAATGGGCGCAGCAGGTGGTCGACGCGATCTTCGCGCCGGAGGGCTGAGCCGGGTCAGGCCGTCCGCACGCGGACGAGGATGCCGTGCGCCTCGAGCATCTCGAGGAAGGCGTGGACATCGACTGCGACGTCGGCGGGGGCGAGGCCGAACGCGTCCGCGACCTGGACCGTGACGTCCGACGCGGACAGCGGCGCGGGCGGATCCGCGACCAGGTCGTCCTCCGGGGTCCGGCCGCCCACGAGGACGTTCCAGATCACGTCGCCCGAGGTGCTCAGCAGCAGCGGCTGACCGGCCTCGAGCGTCATGACGGCGGCCTGGTCGCCGGCGATGCGGGCCCACGCGATGTCGGGGGCGAGCGCCCAGCCCTCGGTGGTCTCAACGGTCACGGCGCACCGCCCTCGTCCAGGCCCAGGCGGCGAGTGCGCCGAGCCGGGCGCGCTGCTCGCGCCACAGGTCCGCACGGGTGACAGGCCGGCCCAGGCGCATCTGCAGATGGGGGCGGTTCACCGGGATCGTGCGGGCCACGAGGACGGCCCGCTCCCGCACCGTGGCGGCCGACCGCCACCGGGTGCGGAACAGCTCGAGACCACTCTGGCTCTCGTGCAGCGCCGCGAAGAGGGCCAGCTGCCGGGTGTCGACGCCGTCGGCGGCCTCGCCCGTGGCGACGTGCCAGGCCGCGCCCGCGTCCAGCCGGTGGGCTTCCTCGCGCAGGGCGGCCCAGCTCTCGGCGGGGAGGGATTCCCGGATGTGCCGGACGTCGAGGCCACCGCGGAACGGGTCGCGGGCCGCGTGGACGATCACGACGAGCCGTTGGTGACGCGGGCTCGGCACCGGGACGGGCCGGCCGGCGATCACGAGGTGGATGTGCTCGCTCCACAGGGTGTCGAAGGCCGCCTCGGGGGACGCGCCGAGGCCGGGGAAGAGCCGATGCACGTCCACATACCCCAGCTGGTCGTGCCAGAGCGTGGCCGCGTGCTGGAAGATCGACCCCTCCGAGAAGGTGGCGACCGGTTCCCAGTCGTGGGAGCGCAGGAGCGCGGTGACGGCGGCGGCATCGGCCGGATGGACCAGCAGGTCCACGTCCGAACTGCGGCGGTGATCGGGGTAGACGCCGGGCTCGGTGGCGTAGCCCTTGAGGTGCAGGCCGCGGATGCCGGCCCGGTCCAGCAGATGCGCGATGCGGGCGTGGGCGAGGCGGACGCGGACCTCGAGGTCCAGGGACGGCGGGGCGGCCGGTCGCTGTCCCGTCGCATGTTCCCCCATGGCCGCGAGCTTAGTCGAGCGAAAGGAGGGCCGTCGTCGACTGTGCTTGATACGTTGTTGGGCGAGGTTGAACTTCGGGTGAATTCATGGACCGGTGGCAGGAGATCCGCATGGTCCCGGGAGTCACGACGCGGCGCGCCCGCCAGGAATGTGCGAGAGGGCTGGCAATGAGCTGTGCGGCCCATCTACACTCAGCTGGAGAGTTCCACAGCCGATGCTCACCGAGTAGGCCGCGGTGCTCCGTCCACTCGCGTGACTCCTGACCCCGTTCGGCCGCGAAAGCCACACCTCGACTCGAAACGAGTGAAGCCATGCAGAAGAGCACCTCCCCCCTCTCCCGCCGTAAGGTGACCGCTGGCATCGCGTGGTCGGTTCCGGCGGTCGCCGCCGTCGCCGCTGCCCCGTTCGCCGCCGCCTCCCCCTCGTGCGTCAACACCGCGAGCACGAAACCGGTGAAGTACCCCGGCAACTCGACTGGTGGAGGTGGCGAGCTGAAGCACGCCTACGGCTTCTCCGTCACCGTGACCAACCCGACGCGTGGCCGGATCCGACTGTCTGCGAAGAGCGTGCTCATCGACTTCGAGAAGAAGGGCACGTACACCGGTGCCCAGCTGATGATCTTCGACAAGGATCCGTGCCTGGGCGGCGTGCAGCTGAATGGCAACAGCGACCGGCTGATCCTCGAGCCTTCCGGGACCGCCGGGGACACCCGCACGTTCTGGTTCGTCGTGAGCAACACCGGCAACTCGGCCAACGATGCCGGCTGCATCCGCGCCACTCTGGGCGTGGCTCTGGTCAAGGGTAGCCAGCCCGTGGCCAACCTGTGCACCGAGGCCGCGGTGGACAAGGCCTGCTTCACGGCCACCCCGCCGTCGGCTGTCTGCTGATCTTCTGAGCGCCACCGCGAAGGGTCCCGCCTCCTCAGAGGCGGGGCCCTTCTGCATCCCCGGGCCTGCGCCGTCGGTGCGACGACCTGGCCCCGCAGCCGGGCGCGGTCAGCGTCGCGACGCGTCGCCCGCGGTCCCGGCCGCGGCGTCGGCGGCGTCCCGGGGCGCCTGGTAGTAGACGTCATAGCTGCCGCCGTCCGCGCCGTAGCCCCCGCCGTAGTAGTCCGAGCCCACACCGGAGGCCGGGGTGCCGTTGAGCACGACGCCGAGCACCCGGGCGTTGACGCCCGCGAGCATGTCCCGGGCCACCTCGAGGTGCTCCTTGCGGGTCTTGCCGTGGCGGACCACCAGGACGGTGCCGTCCACCGCCGCGGCGAGCAGGGTGGAGTCCGTGACGGGCAGCACGGGCGGGGCGTCCACGAGCACCATGTGCGTCTCGGCGAGGGCGGTGAGCAGGTCCCTCATCCGCTCGGAGCCGAGCTGTTCGGACGGGTTCGGGGGAGTGCGGCCGGCAGGCAGGAGGAGCAGCCCGTCCTCACCCACGGGGATCAGCACGTCTTGGAGGGCGACGTCCCCGTTGAGGACCTCGGACAGGCCCACACGGCCGTCGACGCCGAACTGCAGGGCCTGGCGGGGGCGACGCAGATCGGCGTCGATGAGGATCACCGGCTGGCCGGCGGCCGCCACGGTCAGGGCCAGGCTGCCGATCACCGTCGACTTGCCCTCGCCGGGGTTCGAGCTGGTGAACGCGATGGTGCGGGGCGGATCGTCCACCGCAGCGAACCGCAGATTGGTGCGCAGCTGGCGCACCGCCTCCGACGCGCGGGGGGAGAGGGGCGCCATCGGCGCCGTGCGTTCCGCCTTCATGCTGGGATCCAGGGGGATGGCGCCGAGCAGGCCCGCCCCGCCCGCCACCTGGGCGTCCGTCGTCGTCCGCACGTTGACGTCCAGCAGCCGCCGCAGGAACGCGACGACCAGACCGAGGACGAGACCTGCGCCCAGGCCGTACAGCAGGTGGCGGACGCGGTCCGGGCTCGAGGGCGCGGCCGGGGCGAGGGCGTCCTCCATGGCCGTGACCGTGACGTTGGACGTCGGATCGAGCTCGTTCGCCACGTCGGCGGTCGCCACGAGCGCCCCGTTGGCCAGCGCGGCGGCCTGCTGGGGGTCGGGGGCCACGGCGGACACCGTGATGAGGTTCGAGTTCGGCACCAGGGCTGCGCTCATGGTCGCGCCGGCGGTGTCCAGGCCCTCGGCGGCGATCCGCTCGCGGACCGTGCGGCTGTTGATCAACGGGATGTAGGACTGGGCGCGGGTCTGGGCGGTCTCGGTGCCGGAGATGCTCGCCTCCCCCTCCACCGTGACGAACGCGGTCGAGGTGGCGGTGTACAGCGTGGGCTGCAGCAGCGAGTAGAGGAGCCCCAGCACCAGGCCGAGGGCGGCGCACCCCAGGATCACCAGGCGGTTCGCACGCAGCACACGGAGGAAATCGATGATGTTCATGGGGTCCCAGGATCGGAGGGCAGCGACTCAGGTCACTCTAACAAGCGGGACAGCCCATTCCTTTGCACTCGTCTACGCTGAGCGTGGGGTGGAGATGTGCCCCGGCAGGTCGATGGAGGAGCGGTCATGACGGTGGGGCAGGACGCGCACGGACCGCGGCACGCCGACCCCCGCTACGTGGCCCTGCAGGCGGAGCGGGAGAGGCACGCCCGCGCCGCCGCCCGCGGCACGTCCGTGTGGTCGGCCGACCAGGACGCCGCCGTCCCGCGCGAGCCCCTGCGCATCCCCGAACTGCTGCTCGGTGCCCTGCTGGCCATGGAGGCGTTCGGCGTCCCGCTCGGCCCCGTGGCGCTCCCGCTGAACGAGGCGGGCATGCTGCTGCTGCTGGCCCTGGCACTGTGCCGACGGTCCCGCCGCGATGTCTCCGCCCTCGGGCTGACCGCCGTGCTCGCCGCCGCCGTGCTGCTGTTCCTCGCGATCGTCTCCGTGTCCCAGGGCATCCCGGACCTGGAGTGGCTACGCCGGTGGGTGCGGATGGCGGCCCTCGTCGGGCTCGTCGGCTGCATCGCCGGCGGCCGGCTCAGCCTGCGCTCGCTGGCCGTCGGTCTCGGCGCCGCCCTGGCCCTGAACGTGCCCCTCTTCTACGCCGGCCTCGTCCCCGCGCCCTACGGCAGTTTCCTGACCGGCGTCCTCGCGGACAAGAACGTGGCGGGCCTCTACTACGCGGCCATGCCGGTCCTGGCGCTCGCCCTCGTGCGGACGCGGCGGTGGAAGCTGATCCTGCTCGTCGCCGCCGCGGTGTGCGTCGTCCTCACGGGCTCCCGCACCTCCATGGCGGGCTTCGCCTGCGCCGTCCTGTGGCTCTGGCTGACGCCGCGGATGGGGGCGGGTCTGCGCCTGGTCCTGCTGGCGGTCCTCGCCTGGGCGGTCGCGTTCGCCGAGGAGAACCTGGCCCGCATCGCCGTCTTCGCGGACCGCACCGGCACGGACTGGCTGCGCTCGAACATCCAGGCCGAGACCGCCGTGCGCGTCGCGGAGACGCCGTGGTACGGCCGGGGCCTCACCACGGCGTACGTGGACTTCGGCGGTGCCACATGGCACTACCACAACTCCTACGCGGGCCTCTACACCGAGGGCGGCGTCGTGCTCCTCCTCGCCGTCCTCGGCGCCTACGCGTTCTTCGGGCTGCGCCTGTTCAGCGCCCGGCTGCGCACCCCCTCGCGCGTGGCGGTGGAGGCGGCGGCCGTCGTCGTGTTCGTCTCCGCGACCCAGCTGGGCGAGGTGTTCATCACGATCCCGAGCATGCTCGTCATCGCCGCCGGCGCGACCCTCTGGCTCGACGAGCGGGACGCCCCGCTCGAGAGCGAGGTGCTCGAGCGGCGCCGTCGTCGGGTCCTGGCCGCGGCGCGCCGGGGGCAGGACGCCCCGTCCTCCGGCGGGCACGCCGTCCCCGATCTCTGACGTCGGCCGGTCAGGCGCCCGTCGGATCCTCCTCCACGAGGTCCCCGTCGAGGGCCCGGGCGATCTCCCACGCCAGCAGCTCGACGATCGGCTGCGCGGTCTGCGCCATCGCGGCGTAGCCCTCGGCGGGGCCGCGGAACGGGTCCGGCAGATCCGCGTCCGGCCGCTCCCCGTGGGCGATCAGGCGGGAGCGCAGCTCGGCCAGCGCCGTGACGAGCGCGGTGATGCCCGCGCCCGGGGGGACCGCCGCGGCGAGCTCCTCGCCGTGGTCGCGCAGGAGGGTGCCGATGCCGAGGATCGTGAAGGTCCGGCGCACCGCCGCGGGGTCCTCGCGCAGCACCTCGTCCAGGTGGTCGTCCGTCGCGGTCAGCACGAGGTCCTGGCCCGCCAGCGAACGCCCGGTCAGCTGCTGCGGTCGATGGTGTGTCAGCGCGGCGCGGACGCGGCGGCTCGGCGCGAGGTCGAGCAGCGGTCCGGGGACGGTCAGCGCCTGGTTCGGCTCCGTGCCCGCGCTCGTGACCTCCGCGCGCCCCCGGTCGCCGAGCAGGGCGTTGAGCTGCGCCTGCAGCGCGTACTGCACGTAGGCGGAGCGGCAGATGTTGCCCGTGCACACGACGAGGACGCGGGCGCTCGGCAGGACGCCGGGGGCACTGGCGGCCGGTGAGGCAGGCGCGGCCGACACAGGAGCCGCGGCGGTCGCGGGAGCCGCCGTGCGCTCGGCCGGCGTCGCACGCTGCCGCGGCGCGGCGGGGTCGGCCGGGTGGGGGCGGAACGCCGAGCCGAGCCGGAACTCGGCGAGGCGATCCTCCCGCGCCGTGGAGGCCGCCGGGGCGCCGACGTCACCGCCGTCACCCGCCGGGTGGCCGCCGTCGCGGGCCGGCACCTCGAGCTCCTCCGGGGTCGGCGGCAGGAACGGATTGCGGATCGGGGGGCGATGATCCCTGCTCATGGGTGTGTCCTCTCCGAGGCGGTCGTGACGCGCGGCAGCGCGGACGTGACGGGGTGCGGGGGCTCCACGCGTCGCAGGCGGTGCACCGGGTACCAGCGGCGGCGCGCCCCCGTGAACGGCTTGGACAGGGGGGTGGCGAGCAGGGCGAGGCCTGCCACCCAGCTCAGGGCGAGCGCGAGGGCGAACTTGGCGAAGTTGTCCTCCACGCCGTGGCGCATGATCCACATCAGCACCCAGCCGTGCAGCAGCACCACCACCGTGCCCGTCCGGACCAGGGCGGTGATGACGCGGCGCAGGGCCTGACCCGTCCCGGTGCGTCGGGCGAAGGAGCGCAGCAGCCTCTCCACCATGGAACCGAACACGAGCACCATCCCCGCGGACATCAGGACGCCCACGGCGGGGGTGAGCACCGGCGTGCCGAAGCCGCCGAACTTGATGTTGGGCGGCTCCAGGCCCAGCCGGACCGCGACCAGCCCGAGCAGCACCAGGCCGACGCCGATGAGCGTCCGATGGCGCCGCACGTGCGGCTGGACGTGGCGGCGGAACATCTCGCCGCTGAGGACGAACAGCAGGCAGGGCAGGGCCAGCCCGACGCCCAGCGGCGTGCGGGCGATCGCGGAGTCCGGCACGAGGTGGGCCCACGCCAGCCCGGCCAGGCCCACCGCCCAGGCGACGGCGGACGGGAAGCGCTCGAGGAACCGGCGCAGCACCGTGGTGAAGAACAGGACGGAGATGAACCAGAACGCCCACCACGGGGGCTCCTGGTCCGCGCCCCCGTACCAGCCGGTGAGCACCAGGCGCCGCAGCAGGTCGGGGTCGTCGGCGAACCACGCGAACGCCGCCACGGACATGAGCGCCGCCCACACCAGGTACGGCACCATCAGGCTCCGGAAGCGGCCCCGCACGTCCTTGGCCCAGGGGCGGCCGCGCGTCCAGAAGTAGCCGGTGAGGAAGAAGAACAGCGGCATCCGCCAGATCTCCAGGTACCGGCTGAAGGTGAGGTCCGTCAGGTACGCGTGACCCAGCACCACCGCCGCGATGGAGACAAGCCGAAGGGCGTCCACCCCCGTGTTGCGGGTGGACGCCCTTCGGCGCGTGGCGGCCGGACGACCGGTGTCAGCGATCCTCGACTCCGGGACGGCTCAGCGGTGCGCGGCGCCGGTCTCGACGGCGTGGGCGCCGGCGGCGGCGTGCTCGACGGCGGGACGGGTGTGGATGGCGGTGGTGTCCACGGTGTCGCTGCGGCCCAGGAACACCTGGGGGATCATGAAGGCCACGGTGGCCAGGGCCAGCGCGATCAGGCCGGGGACCCAGACCGACTCGAGCGACCAGAAGCCCATGGCGTAGAGGCAGCCGAGGAACACGCCGAAGGCGACGATGAAGGCGATCAGGGAACCCCAGACGCCGCCCACGTTGGAGTGGTCGATGGCCTTGCCGTTGCGGATCACGTGATGCTCCTTCGGTGCGGTCCCGGCCGGGGCAGACGCCCGGCCGAAGTGATGCGAGTCAGTCGGATCCCAGGATAGCAAGCGCGGAGCTGGCCCCGATCCGGGTGGCACCTGCCTCGATCATCGCCAGGGCGTCCGCGCGGGTGCGCACCCCGCCGGAGGCCTTCACTCCGATGTCCTCGCCCACGGTGCGGCGCATCAGCGCGACGTGCTCGACGGTGGCGCCCGCGGTGGAGAAGCCCGTGGAGGTCTTGACGAAGTCCGCCCCGGCCTCGACCGCGGCCTCGCAGGCCAGGACGATCGCGTCGTCGTCCAGCAGGGCGGTCTCCACGATCACCTTGAGCAGCGCCCCGCCGTCGCCCGCGGGGCCGCCCGCATGCGCGGCCTCGGCCACGGCGCGGACGTCAGCGACGAGCCGGGCGCGGTCCCCGGCCCGGGCCGCGGCGACGTCGAGGACCATGTCCACCTCGTCCGCGCCGGCGTCGATCGCCTGCCGGGCCTCGAAGGCCTTGACCTCCGAGGCGTTGGCGCCGAGGGGGAAGCCGATCACGGTGCAGGTCAGCACGTCCGAGCCCGCGAGCTCGGCGGCCACCAGCGGCACCCACACGGGGTTGATGCAGACGCTCTTGACCCCGGCCTCGCGGGACTCGGCCACGAGGCGGCGCACGTCCGCCTCCGAGGTGTCGGCCTTCAGGGCGGTCGCGTCGATGTACTTCGCCAGCTCGGCGGTGGTGAGGGAGACGGTCATGTCCGCCAGCCTACCGAGGCTCAGCCGCCCACGAGGGCCGTCACCTCGGCGCGCAGCGCCTCGAGCCGCTCGGCGGCCGCGGCCGGGTCGGCGTCCCGGGTGCCGAGGTAGCACTTGAGCTTCGGCTCGGTGCCGGAGGGCCGCACGAGAACGCGGGTGCCGGAGTCGGTGGCGAACAGCAGCGCGTCCGTCGGCGGCAGCCCGTCCCCGCCGGCGGCCAGGTCCCGGCGCACGGTGACCGGCTCGCCCGCGAGCGTGGCCGGCGCCTGCTGACGCAGGGCCGCCATGGTGCGGGCGATCAGGGACAGGTCCGCCACGCGGACCGAGACCTGGGCGCTGGGCATGGCGCCGGTGACCGCGTCGACGTCGGCCAGGGCGTCCGTCAGGCCGCGTCCCTGCGCCTTGAGAGCGGCGGCCAGCTCCGCGGCCATGAGGGCGGCCGTGATGCCGTCCTTGTCCCGCACCATGTCCGGGTCCACGCAGTAGCCGAGGGCCTCCTCGTAGCCGAAGCCGAGGTCCGGGGCGCGGGAGATCCACTTGAAGCCGGTCAGCGTGACGTGGTGCGTCACCCCCTTCGCCTCGGCCAGGGCGGCCAGCTGCGGGGAGGAGACCACGGAGTTCGCGGCGCTGCGGCCGGCCGCGTGCAGGGCCGGCATCGCGTGCGCGCCCAGCAGCGTCCCGACGGCATCGCCCGAGAGCATCCGCCACGAGCGCACGCCGTCCGCGCCGGTGACGGGCGCGGCCAGGGCCAGGCGGTCGGCGTCGGGGTCGTTGGCGATCACCAGGTCCGCGTCCACGTCGGCGGCCAGGGCGAGGGCGAGGTCCATCGCCCCCGGCTCCTCCGGGTTGGGGAACGCCACCGTGGGGAAGGCGGGGTCCGGGGCGGCCTGCTCGGCCACCACGTGGACGGGGCCGAAGCCGGCGTCCTCGAGCAGGCCCGGGACCACGGCGCCGCCCACCCCGTGCAGGGGCGTGTAGACCACGCGCAGGTCGCGGTGGCCGTGCCGGTCGTCGTCGAGCACGCCGAGGGCTGCCGCGCGGTAGGCCTCCAGCAGGTCCGGCCCGGCCACGGTCCAGCCGTCGTCGGCGAGCGGGATGTCCGTGGCCCACGCCGCGTGGTCGATGCGGGCGGCGATCTGCGCGTCCGCGGGGGAGACGATCTGCGCCCCCCGACCCGCCTCGTCCGTGAGCCGCCCGCCGAGGTAGACCTTGTAGCCGTTGTCCGCGGGCGGGTTGTGGCTGGCCGTGACCATCACGCCGGCGTCCGCGCTGAGATGGCGCACCGCGAAGGCGAGCACCGGCGTCGGCAGCGGATCCGGCAGCAGGACGGTCTGCACGCCCGCGGCCGTCAGGACGGCGGCCGTGTCCGCGGCGAAGGCGGCCGAACCGCGCCGCGCGTCGTACCCGACGACGGCCAGCGGCGGGGCCGCGTCCCGCCCGACGCCGTCCCACAGGTGGGCGGCCAGACCCGCCGCGGTGCGGCGCACCACGAGCCGGTTCATGCGGGACTCGCCCGGCCCCTCCTCGGCGCGCAGGCCGGCGGTGCCGAAGGCGAGCGGCCCGGCGAAGCGGGCGGCGAGCGCCGCCCGGGCGGCCGCGGCCTCCGGGCCGACGCCGGCGGCCGCGTCGAGCTCGGCGCGCAGGGTGTCCCGGTGCGCGGGATCGGGGTCCTCCGCCGCCCACCGCTCAGCCCGGGCGAGGACGTCCTCCGGCAGCGCGGCGACGTCGTCGTGCGGGGGATGCGCGGGCATCAGAGCCGCCCCACGATGTCCGCGAGCAGGCGCGCGATGCGCGGGCCGGCGGCCTGACCGGCCTCCACGACCTCGGCGTGGGACAGCGGCGTCTCCGAGATGCCGGCGCCGAGGTTGGTCACCAGCGAGATGCCGAACACCTCCAGCCCGGCGTGACGGGCCGCGATCGCGTCCAGTGCCGTGGACATGCCGACGAGATCGCCGCCGAGGGTGCGCGCCATCCGCACCTCGGCGGGGGTCTCGTACTGCGGGCCGGCGAACTGGACGTACACGCCCTCGCGCAGGGAGGGGTCCACCTCGCAGGCGATCGCGCGCAGCCGCGGGGAGTAGAGGTCGGTGAGGTCCACGAACGTGGCGCCGGCGAGCGGGGTGGCGCCGGTGAGGTTGATGTGGTCCGCGATCAGGACGGGGGTGCCCGGGGCGATCTCCGGGTCCAGGCCGCCGCAGCCGTTGGTCAGCACCACGGTGCGCGCCCCGGCGGCGGCGGCGGTGCGGACGGTGTGCGCCACGGCCTGGGCGTCGCGGGACTCGTAGAAGTGCGTGCGCGAGCCGAAGACGAGGGCGTGCGTGCCGTCCGGCAGTCGGACCGAGCGGATCACCGCGTTGTGGCCGGGCACCTTCGGGGCGTGGAAGCCGGGCACCTCGGCCAGCGGCACGGCGGCGACCTCGTCGCCGATCAGGCCGGCGGCCTCGCCCCAGCCGGAGCCGAGGACGACGGCGACGCGGTGCTCCGCCACGCCCGTCGCCCGGGCGATGGTGTCGGCGGCCGCGCGGGCCTCGTCGAAGCCCGGATGGTCGCCGGTCAGGGGGGAGTCGGGGGAGGGGATGCTGGTCTGGTCGGTCACGTCGTGGAGTCTAGGCGGTGTCCCGTGGCCGCGGGCTAGGACTTTCCCGTCCGCGGCGGACACAATGGAGCCCGTGACCGAGGAAAACAGCACCTTCATCCCGTCCCTGACCATCATCGGCGGCGGCCCCGGCGGCTACGAGGCCGCCATGGTGGCCGCGAAGCTGGGCGCCCGCGTGACCCTGGTCGAGCGCCAGGGGGTGGGCGGCGCGGCCGTCCTCACGGACGTGGTCCCCTCCAAGACGCTGATCGCCGCCGCCGACTCGATGCGCCGCGTGGGCGCCTCCGTGGACCTGGGGGTGGACCTCGGCGGGGCCGAGGCCCACGCGGACATGGGCCGGGTCGGCCACCGCATCCTGAACCTGGCCCACGAGCAGTCCTCGGACATCCGCGCGGGCCTCCAGCGGGTCGGGGTCCGGGTGATCGACGGCGTGGGCCGCGTCGTCGGCCCCCACGAGGTGTCCGTCCGCGCCCTCGCCGACGCCGACGCCGGCGCCGAGCCCGAGATCATCACCTCGGACGCGATCCTCGTGGCCGTCGGCGCGAGCCCCCGCGAGCTGCCCACCGCCGTCCC
The DNA here is from genome assembly GCF_017168395.1 of Micrococcus sp. KRD128. NCBI lineage: Bacteria > Bacillati > Actinomycetota > Actinomycetes > Micrococcales > Micrococcaceae > Micrococcus > Micrococcus sp. KRD128. The sequence goes on from NZ_JABFAX010000009.1 coordinate 95,076, forward strand.
GGACGGCGAGCGGATCTTCAACTGGAAGCAGGTCTACAACCTCAAGGACCTGCCCGAGCACCTGATCGTCGTGGGCTCCGGCGTCACCGGCGCCGAGTTCGCCTCGGCCTACAACCGCCTCGGCGCCAAGGTCACCCTCGTCTCCTCGCGCGACCGCGTGCTCCCCGGCGAGGACGCCGACGCCGCCGAGCTGCTCGAGAAGGTCTTCGAGGGCAACGGCCTCAGGGTGGTCTCCCGCTCCCGGGCCGAGTCCGTCGAGCGGACCGAGACCGGCGTGCGCGTGCACCTCTCCGGCGAGGGGGCCGAGGACACCCCGTCGATCGAGGGCTCCCACGCGCTGGTGGCCGTCGGTGGCGTGCCGAACACGGCGGGCCTCGGCCTCGACGACGTGGGCGTGAAGCTGTCCGGCTCCGGCCACGTGCTCGTGGACGGCGTCTCCCGCACGTCAGTGCCGAGCATCTACGCGGCGGGCGACTGCACGGGCAAGCTCGCCCTCGCCTCGGTGGCGGCCATGCAGGGGCGCATCGCCGTGGCCCACCTGCTCGGCGACGCCCTCAAGCCGCTGCGCCCGCACCTGCTGGCCTCGAACATCTTCACCTCGCCGGAGATCGCCACCGTGGGCGTCTCGCAGGCGCAGGTGGACTCCGGCCAGTACCAGGCGGACGTGCTGCGCCTGGACTTCCACACCAACCCTCGCGCCAAGATGTCCGGCGCGGAGGAGGGGTTCGTGAAGATCTTCGCGCGTCAGGGCTCCGGCACCGTGATCGGCGGCGTGGTGGTCTCGCCGCGCGCCTCCGAGCTGATCTACGCGCTCGCGCTCGCGGTCACGCACAAGCTGCACGTGGACGACCTCGCGGACACCTTCACCGTGTACCCGTCGATGTCCGGGTCGATCGCGGAGGCGGCGCGCCGCCTCCACGTGCGCATCTGACCCAGAGACGACTTTCGGTCGTGAGATAGGGCCCATCTCACGACCGAAAGCGTCCATTCCCCCGATGTCACGTTCGAAAGTCCGAGAGGGCGGCGGGAGGGTTAGCGTGGTCGTGTGGTCTCCCCGCCTGCCCCCAGCGAGCTCGAGCTGGTCCACCGCGCCCTGAGGCACCTCCGCCCCGGTCTCGACCCCGCTCTCGCCCGCCGGCTCCGCACAGCCGACTGGGCCGCGGCGTCCGTGGAGGAGGGCGGGCAGTTCCACCGCGTGCTCGTGCTCGAGGACGTCGGCGTCCTCCGGATGACGCGGGCCCACGAGGTGGGGGCCGCCCCGGCCGCGCGGTGGGCGCCCGAGCGGGACCCCGCGGCGCACCTGCCCCGGCGCCTGGCCCTCCTCGACGGACTCGCCGCGGCCCTGGCCGAGCGCCGCGTGCCGTGGGCCGTCCCGGTCGCCCTCTCGGATCCCGTCTCCGCGGGCCCGGGCGCCGCGGTGCTGCAGCGCTTCCTCCCGGGCGGCCCGCACCCGCCGCACGAAGGCGATCCGGACGTGCTGCGCGGCGTCCTCGACGACCTCGCCGCCGTGGACGTCACCGACCCGCGGATCGCCCCGCACCTCGGCCGCCCGTTCGCCTTCCGCGGCCCGTGGACGCCGGAGCGCGCCCGGCACGTCGCGGCGCTGCCGGGGGCGGTCGCCGCGCGCCTGGGCGCGTGGGAGGGCCACGACGTCGACGCACGGCTGGGCGCCGAGGCGTGGCCGGACGCGGTGGCCGCCCTCGCGGACACGGTGACGGCGTGGACCGCCGCGCCGCCCGTGCCGCCGTCGCTGGTGCACGGCGACCTGGCCGGGCACAACATGCGCTGGCGTGCCGTGCCCGAGGACGAGGACCCGCGCGCCCCGCTGCGCTGGGCGCTGGCCGGTGTGCTCGACTGGGACCTCGCGTGCGCGTGGGACCCGGCCCTCAACGTCGCCTACCTGGCGCTGTGGCACAGCGAGGAGAAGGTGCCCGACCTGGCCCGGGACGCGGCCGAGGCGCGGCGGGCCCGCGTGTGGCTCGGGGCGATGGCCCTGGAGACGCTCGACGACGCGGCGGCCCGGGACGCGATCGTCGGCGGGCTGGCCGCGGGGTCCTGGCGGCGTCTGCTGCGCAAGACCCTGCCCCGCGTGGCGCGGGCCCTCACCGCCCTGGACGGCTGAGGGCCCGCGCGGTCGTCAGGACACGCCCAGGCGCTCCAGCACGATCTCGCGGACGCGGCCGGCGTCGGCCTGCCCGCGGGTGGCCTTCATGACCGGGCCGATCAGGGCGCCGACGGCGGCCATCTTGCCGCCCTTGATCTTCTCGGCCACGTCCGGGTTGGCGGCGATCGCGGCGTCGACGGCCTCGGTGAGCGCGCCGTCGTCGGACACCACGGCCAGGCCCTTCGCCGCGACGACCTCCTTCGGGGCGCCCTCGCCGTCGGCCACCAGATCGAGCACCTGCTTGGCGATCTTGTCGTTGATCGTCTTCGCGGCGATCAGCTCCTCGACCTCCACCACGTGCGCCGGGGTGATCCCCAGCTCGGCGACGGCGACCTCGCGGACGTTCGCCAGGCGGGCGATCTCGCCCATCCACCACTTGCGGGCGGCCGCCGCGGAGGCGCCGGCCTCCACGGTCGCGACGATCTCGTCCAGGACGCCGGCGTTGACGACGTCGCGGAACTCCTCGTCCGAGAAGCCCCACTCGGCCTTGAGCCGCTTGTTCCGCACGGCCGGCAGCTCGGGCATGGCCGCGCGCACGCGCTCGACCCACGCGGCGTCCACGTGCACGGGCACGAGGTCCGGCTCGGGGAAGTACCGGTAGTCGTCCGCGTCCGACTTCGGGCGGCCCGAGGTGGTGCTGCGGGTGTCCTCGTGCCAGTGGCGGGTCTCCTGCGTCACGGTGCCGCCCGCGGCGAGCACCGCGGCCTGGCGCTGGATCTCGTGGGTGACCGCGTGCTGCACGGCGCGCGTGGAGTTCACGTTCTTCGTCTCGGTGCGGGTGCCGAACTCGGTGGCGCCCTTGGGCATCAGCGAGACGTTCGCGTCGCAGCGGACGTTGCCGCGCTCCATCCGCGCGTCGGAGATGTCGATGGCCTGCACGATGTCCCGGATCGCGGTGACGTAGGCGCGGGCCAGCTCGGGGGCCCGCGCACCGGCGCCGACGATCGGCTTGGTGACGATCTCGATGAGCGGCACGCCCGCACGGTTGTAGTCGACGAGGGACGCGGAGGCGCCCTGGATCCGCCCGGAGCCGCCCACGTGGGTGAGCTTGCCGGCGTCGTCCTCGAGGTGCGCGCGCTCGATCTCCACGCGGAAGACCTCACCGTCCTCCAACTCGACGTCCAGGTGGCCGTCGAAGACGATCGGCTCGTCGTACTGGGAGGTCTGGAAGTTCTTCGGCGTGTCCGGGTAGAAGTAGTTCTTCCGCGCGAACCGGCAGGTCTCGGCGACCTGCGCGTCCAGGGCCACGCCCAGGCGGATCGCGTACTCCACGACCTCGCGGTTGAGCACCGGCAGGGTGCCGGGCAGGCCGAGGTCGAGCGGGGTCACGTTGGTGTTCGGCTCGTCGCCAAACGCGTTGGGCGCCGAGGAGAAGATCTTCGTGGCGGTGTTCAGCTCCACGTGCACCTCGAAGCCCAGCACGGGGTCGAAGCGCTCCATCGCCTCCGCGAAGTCCATGGTCTGCTCTGCGTGGCTCATGCCCGGCCTCCTGCCGTGGTCGCGGTGGTGGCGCGCTGCGCGCCCTTCTCCAGCTCGGGGGCCTCGGCCCACACCGGCCCGCCCCGGCGCTCCCCGACGAGGCGCTCGAGCGCGGCGCCGGCCTCGTACAGGCGCGCGTCCTCGCGCGCCGGTGCCATCAGCTGCAGGCCGTAGGGCAGCCCGTCGACGACGCCACCCGGCACGGACATGCCCGGGATGCCGGCGAGGTTGGCCGGGATGGTTGCGAGGTCGTTGACGTACATGGTCATCGGGTCGTCCGTCTTCGCGCCCAGCTCGAACGCCGGGGTCGGCGCGGTGGGCGTGAGGATGACGTCCACCTGCTCGAAGGCGCGGGCGAAGTCCTCCTGCACGAGCGTGCGGACCTTCTGCGCGGAGCCGTAGTAGGCGTCGTAGTAGCCGGCGGACAGCGCGTAGGTGCCCAGGATGATGCGCCGCTTGACCTCGGCGCCGAACCCGGCGGCGCGGGTGGCGCCCATGACCTGCTCGATCGTGCCGCCGCCGTCGGGCACCACGCGGTGGCCGTAGCGGACGCCGTCGAAGCGGGCCAGGTTGGAGGAGGCCTCCGAGGGCATGATCAGGTAGTACGCCCCGAGGGCGGCGTCGAAGCTGGGGCAGGAGACCTCCACGATCTCCGCGCCGGCCTCACGCAGGGCCGCGACGTGCTCGTCGAAGCCGGCCCGGATGCCCGGGTGGAACGCGTCCGCCGGCAGGTCCGTCACGACGCCGACGCGCAGCCCCGCCAGGTCGCGGCCGCGGGCCGCGCCGGTCAGGTCCGCCGGCTCGTCGGCCAGGGACGTGGAGTCCTGCGGGTCGTGGCCGGCGATGACCTGCTGCAGCGCCGCGGCGTCGGCCACGGTGCGGGCGGCGGGGCCGATCTGGTCCAGCGAGGAGGCCATGGCGATGAGGCCGTAGCGGGAGACCGCGCCGTAGGTGGGCTTCACGCCGACCGTGCCGGTGAACGCGGCGGGCTCACGCACGGAGCCGCCGGTGTCCGAGCCGAGGGCGAAGGGGGCCAGGAAGGCGGCCACGGCGGCCGCCGACCCGCCGCCCGAGCCGCCGGGCACCCGGTCCCCGTCCCACGGGTTGCGGGTGATGCCGAACGCGGAGTGCTCGGTGGAGCCGCCCATCGCGAACTCGTCGAGGTTGGTCTTGCCGAGGATCGGCAGGCGGGCCTCGCGGAGGCGGGCCACCACCGTGGCGTCGTACGGGCTGAGCCAGCCCTCGAGCATGCGGGAGGCGGCCGTGGTCGGCTGGCCGCGCGTGACGATGTTGTCCTTCACGGCCACGGGCACGCCGGCCAGCGGGTGCAGGGCGTCGGCCTCGGGGCCGCCGGCGGCACGGATCGCGTCCACCTCGGCGGCGACGGCGAGGGCCTCGTCCGTGTTCACGTGGAGGTAGGCGCGCACGCCGCGGTCGCCGGCGGCGTCGGCGCGCACGTCGCCGTCGTGGGCGGCGATGCGGTCCAGGTGGGCCTGGACGAGCTCCACGGAGGTGGTGGTGCCGGCGCGCAGGCGCTCGGCCATCTGCAGCGCGGTGAGCCGGACGAGCTCGTCGGCGCCGAGGGTCGCGTTCACATCGAACGTCTCGGTCATGGGGGTGATCACTCTCCGTCCAGGATGGCGGGGACCTTGAACTGGCCGTCCTCGGAGTCCGGCGCCTGGTCGAGGGCCTCCTCCTGCGTGAGCATGCCGGCCGGCACGTCCTCCCGGAACACGTTCTCCAACGCGATGGGGTGGGACGTCGGCGTCACGTCGTCGCCCGCGGCGGCCTGGACCGCGGAGACGTGCTCCAGGATCTTCTCCAGGTCGCCGGACATCGTGTCCAGTTCCTCGTCGGTCATCCGGATGTGGGCCAGGCGAGCCAGATGCTCCACCTGATCCCGGGTGATCTCAGGCATGGATCTCCTCGTGTGACGGGTCGGGGCGGGGTGGACGACGCCGGCGCGGCGGCGGCCACATCGGGGTCGAGTCTAGTGCCGGGGCCTGGACGGCCGCCGCCACCGCTTCGAGGCGGGAGATCCATCCCACCGCGGCGCTCCGGGCCCGCATGACAGGGATTTCCCGCCCCGAATGGGGTCCCGGTGCCGATGTCCCGCCCGGGGTCAGTCCAGCGCGAGCCGGTAGACGAGGAACGGGCCGGTCTCGTCGGCCGGGTCGAGGTCCGGCACCACGTCCGCGAGGAACCAGTCCCGCTCCGGGACGCGCACGAAGCCGGCGCGTTCGTACATCCGGTGGGCGCCGGTCATGGAGGGCATGGTGGTCAGCACGACGGCGTCCACGCCCTCCTCGGCGCGGGCCCGCGCCACGATCTCGGCCAGCAGGGCGCCGCCCACCCCGCGGCGGTGGAACCGCGGGTGCACGGCGAGCATGCGGAACTCGTACTCCCCGTCGCCGGAGGTCTCGGCCAGGGGCGAGCCGGGCGGGGTGAGCACCACGGACCCGGCCACCTCGCCGTCGACCTCGGCCACGAGCACCTCCGCGCGGCCGGCCCGGTCGGCCACGTCCATGAGGGTCTTCACGTAGGCGTCGTCGGGGGCGATGTGGCCGCCGTCGACATAGGACGCCAGGGTGAGCTCGGCGACCGCCTCGTGGTCCTCGGGGCGCAGCGGGCGGACGAGGGCGCTCATGCGTCACCTCCGGCGCGCTGGCGCAGCGTGTCCTTCAGGCGGGCGCGGGTCGCGTCCGTGGCCACGACGTAGTCGCGCCGACGCAGCCAGGCGGTGGGCACGGCCTGGTGGGGGTGGCCGTCGCGCGCCTCGTGCAGCCCTTCGAGGAACGTCGCGGCCGCCGGCTCCTGCCAGATGTTCACCCAGTAGGCGCGCTCCCGCTCCTGCGCCGTCAGTTCCTTGACCAGCCGCCTCGTGAACGAACAGCCCGGCCGCCAGAACACGACGACGCCGCCGCGCTCGACGTGCGCCTGCGCGCCGGCGAACGGCCGCGAGCGGACCCGGACCGCCCACCGGTACGTGACCGCGTAGCCGGCCAGGACGAGCCCGGCCACGATCATGCCGACCTGCTGCAGGCGCGTCCCCGCGATCATGAACGTCAGTCCGCCGGCCACGAACAGGACCGGGTAGAACCACGGGTCTCCGACGATCCGCCTCATGCCCTCTCCCCCGTCATGGCGGCCAGGGCGGACCCGTCCACGTCGCCGGCCACCATCCAGTCAGGATGTGCCGTGCCGTCCGCCGAGGCGGGCCGCGTCACCGCGACGCCGGCCTCCTCCGCCACCAACGCGCCGGCGGCCCAGTCGTACTCCTGCGTGCCGAACTCGGCGTAGGCGTCCAGGGTGCCGTCCGCGACCATGCACAGATCCAGCGCCGCCGAGCCGATCCGCCGCACGTCCCCGAACGCGGGCAGCAGGGCCGCGAGCGCGCGCACCTGCAGGGCCCGGCGAGCGGGGTCGTAGCCGAAGCCGGTGGCGAGCAGCCGCCCGGAGCGCCCCGCCACGGGACCGGTGAGCCGCACGGGGGCGGCGTCCCGGTCGGGCACGTCCACGCCCGCCGTCGTCGCGTCCGCGGTGCTGAAGGCGCCCCGGCCCGCGCTCGCGAACCAGGTGCGCCCCAGCGCGGGTGCCGCCACGACGCCGGCCAGCCAGCGTTCGGTGCCCTCGGCCACCCCCAGCAGATCGGCGGTCTCGGCGTCCACCGGGCCGGTGACGGCCACCGAGGTGCAGAACTGCGGCAGGCCGCGCACGAAGTTGGTGGTGCCGTCCAGCGGGTCGATGGACCAGCGGTACCCGGACGGCTCGGCCGGGTGGGTGGCGCCGTACTCCTCGCCGGTGATCTCGTCCGAGGGGCGGTAGCCGGCGATGACCTCCCGGACGGCCTGCTCGGCGCGGCGGTCGTAGTCGGTGACCCAGTCGGAGCCGGAGGACTTCGTCTCCGCGCCGATCTCCTCGATGCCCAGCGGCACCGCCGGATGGTGACCGGTCCAGCGCCGGGCCAGGACGTCCGCGCCGGCGCGCGCGGCGGCCTTGGCGACCACGAGCAGGCCCGGGACCGTGATGCGCGCGCTCATGCCGAGGCCTCCCCGTCTGCGGCGTCGTCGGTGGCGTCGTCGGTGTCCGCCGGGCGCACGGCGTCCGGGCCGCCGGCCAGCAGCGCCGTGAACCCGGCCTCGTCCAGCACGGGCACACCGAGGGACTGCGCCTTGTCCAGCTTGGAGCCGGCGGCCTCGCCGGCCACCAGGAAGTCGGTCTTCTTGGACACGGACCCGGAGGCCTTGCCGCCGCGCACGAGGATCGCCTCCTTCGCGGAGTCGCGGGAGAAGCCCTCGAGCGAGCCGGTGACCACCACGGTCAGGCCCTCGAGCGTGCGCGGGGTGGACTCGTCCTGCTCGTCCTCCATGACCACGCCCGCCGCGGCCCAGCGGTCCACGATCTCCCGGTGCCAGTCCTCGGCGAACCACTCGATGAGCGCGTCCGCGATGATCGGGCCGACGCCGTCGATCTCGGCCAGCCGGTCCCGGTCGCCGGCCTCGGCCGCCGCGCGCAGCGCCGCCATCGAGCCGAACGCCGTGGCCAGCGAGCGGGCCGCCGTCGGGCCCACGTGCCGGATGGACAGCGCCACGAGGGTGCGCCACAGCGGCTGGGACTTGGCCTTCTCGAGCTCGTCGAACAGGCGCAGCGTGTTGGCCGTGGGCGCGGACGGCTTCTTCGCGGTGCCGGCGGTGAAGAAGTACGGCTTGAGCGTGAACACGCCCGAGGGCACCATGCGGCCGTCCACCTTCGTACGGCCCTCGCGCCACACGCGGACCTCGCCGAGGGAGCGCTGCAGGTCCGTCAACCCGTCCTCGCCCCGGGGGCCCGTGATCTCCTCCGGCGTGCCGGAGGCGAGGTCGAAGATCTGCGCCTCCGCCGTGATGGGGCCGGGACCCTCGGGGCGCACCTGCCCCTCGTGCTCGGCCGGGTCCTCGCCGGGGCCCTGGACGAGCCAGCGGGCGGCCTCCTCGCCGAGCGCCTCCACGTCGAAGGCGCCGCGGCTGGCCAGGTGCTCGACGCGGCCGGCCAGCTGGGCCGGGCAGGAGCGGGCGTTGGGGCAGCGCAGGTCCACGTCCCCCTCCTTGGCCGGGGCCAGCGGCGTGCCGCACGAGGGGCAGTGCGCGGGCATGACGAACTCGCGCAGCTCCCGGCCCGCCTCGATCGCCTTCTCGCGCAGCGGCAGCACGGGGCCCACGACCTCGGGGATCACGTCCCCGGCCTTGCGCACCACCACGGTGTCCCCGATCAGCACGCCCTTGGCCTTGACCACGTCCTGGTTGTGCAGGGTGGCCAGAGAGACGGTGGACCCGGCCACGGTGACCGGCTCCAACACCGCGAACGGGGTCACCCGACCGGTGCGGCCCACCGAGACCGCGATGTCCCGCAGCAGCGTGTGCACCTCCTCCGGCGGGTACTTGTACGCCGCCGCCCAGCGGGGCACGCGGGAGGTGTGGCCGAGGTAGCGCTGGTCCGCGAACGCGTCCGCCTTCACCACGATGCCGTCGATCTCGTGGATCAGCTCGTGCCGGCGCCGGCCGTACTCCTCGATCACCGCGACGACGGCGGCCAACGCCTCCTCGTCCGCACCCTCCACCACGCGGGTGTAGGGGCTCACGGGCAGGCCCCAGCCCGCGAGCGCGTCGTACACCTCGTGCTGGGACTCCAGTCCGAACGCCTCGACCGAGCCGATGCCGTGCACGAACATGGCCAGCGGGCGCTGCGCGGTGACGGCCGGGTCCTTCTGACGCAGGGCGCCGGCGGCGGCGTTGCGCGGGTTCGCGAACGGCGTCTGACCCTCCTCGGCACGACGCGCGTTGAGCTCGGCGAAGGCGGCGGAGGACATGAACACCTCGCCGCGCACCTCGAACTCGGCGGGCCAGCCCTCGCCGGAGAGCTCGTGCGGGATGTCCCCGATGGTGCGCACGTTGGCGGTGACGTCCTCGCCCGTGACGCCGTCGCCGCGGGTGGCGGCCTGCACGAGCCGCCCGTCCCGGTAGCGCAGGGCGACGGCGAGCCCGTCGATCTTCACCTCCACGAGCCAGCGGGGCGCCACGCCCGGTCGCACCTGCGTCAGGGCCTGCGCCGCGCGGCGGAACCAGACCTCGAGCTCCTCGATGGAGAACAGGTCCTCGAGCGAGTACATGCGGGCCCCGTGCCGGACGGGGGCGAACGCCTCCGAGACCTCGCCGCCGACCTCCTGGGTGGGCGAGTCGTTGGCCACGAGCTCGGGGTGCAGGGCCTCGAGGTCCTCGAGGCGGCGGTACAGCGCGTCGTACTCGGCGTCCGAGATCTCCGGGGCGTCCCGCTGGTAGTAGGCGGTCCGGGCGGCGCGGACCCGCTCCACGAGGTCCTCGTACTCCTCCCGCAGGTCCGCGGCGGGGATGTCCTGCGGATCGGGCTGGGCGGCGGATTCCTTGGGGGTGCTCACCCGGCCCAGCGTAGTCGGCGTCCCGGACGGCGCACCCGGGTCAGGGGATGCGCACGAGCACCGCCGTGACGTTGTCCCGGCCGCCGCGCCACAGGGCGGCGCCGATGAGCTTCTCGAGGGCGTCCTCGAGGGTGTCGGCGTCGTCGATCAGCGCGCGGATCTCCTCGTCCAGCAGCTCGCCGGTCAGGCCGTCGCTGCACAGCAGGACGAGGTCCCCGGAGGCGAGGGGGATCTCGGCCACGTCCACCGTGAGCGCCTCGCGCGAGCCGAGCGCGCGGGTGATGACGTTGCGGCGCGGGTGGACGCGGGCCTCGGCGGGGGTGAGCTCCCCCGCGTCGACGAGCATCTGGACCGCCGAGTGGTCCACCGTGAGCTGCTGGAGCACCGGCGAGCCGACAGGCCGCAGGTACACCCGGGAGTCGCCGACGTTCGCCACGGCCCAGCGGCCGCGCTCCGTGTCCAGGCAGGCCAGCACGGTGAGGGTGGTGCCGGAGCGCCCCAGCCCGGCCTCGACGACGGCGGCGTCCGCCTCGTGGATCAGGTGGCCGAGCTCCTGGGGCGTGTGGGCCGTTCCCGGGGCGAGCACCTCGGGGGCGCGGCGGCGCAGGGCCTCGATCGCGGCGGCCGAGGCCACCTCGCCGGCCTCGTGCCCGCCCATGCCGTCGGCCACGGCGGCGAGCACCAGCGGCTCCCCGACGAGGGTCCACGCGTCCTCGTTCAGGTCGCGGACGGCGCCCACGTGGGTGGCGCCGGCGGCCTGGGGTCGCGGCGCGGACGGGGTCTCGGGGCGGGGGTCCACGGGGTCCTCGATCAGTCGGCGAGCAGGGTCTGGGCCGACCCGTCCATGAGCAGGGAGGGGCGGACCTCTCCAAACCCGCGGACGATCCTGGGCGGCTGCGGGACGAGCACGAAGCGCTCGTCCCGGGACAGGGCCGCAGCGGTCATGGCGTCCACGAGCACGGTACCCGGATCGGCCAGGGACGTCAGCCGCGCGGCGAGGTTCACGGTGGGCCCGTAGATGTCCCCCATGCGCGAGAGCACCCGTCCCCACGTCAGGGCGACGCGCGCCGAGGGCAGCTCCTCGTCCGCGGCGATGGTCTCGGCCAGGGAGAGCGCGATCGCGGCACCGGCCTCGGGGGTCTCGGCGTTGAACATGACCTCGTCGCCGATGGTCTTCACGAGCCAGCCGCCACCGGCGGAGATGGTCTCCGCGGCGAGGGACTCGAAGCGCAGCACCATGCGGGCCAGCGTCCGGTCGTCCATGGTCCGGGAGAGCGTGGTGTAGGAGACCATGTCCGCAAAGCCGACGGCGCGGGCCAGCGGCAGCGGCGCGTCCGACTCGGAGCCGTCGCGGCCCCGGGCGCTGGCCGCCAGCCCGGCCTCCACGCGCACGGTCAGGCGCTGCACGGCGCGGTTGAGCTGGCGCCGGTAGACGATCCGCATGGCCTTCTCGAGCGGTCCGACCATGTCCGGGAGCATGTCGACGACGGCCCGCCGCGCCTCCGGGTCCGTCAGGTCCTCGGAGGCGATCTTGTCCTCCACGAGCGCCTCGATCTGCCACACCACCATGCGGTCCGTCATCTGCCCGATCGAGCGCGCCAGCGAGATGGCCGTGTCCTCGTTCAGCGTCCCCGAGCGCACGAGCGTGAGCACGGACTCGAACGCCTCGATGTCCGCCTCGGTGAAGGCCTTGTGCCCCTCCGGCGACGTCGGATAGCCCAGCGCACGCCAGATCTTCCGGGCGGAGGCCATCGAGACGCCGAGGCGCTGCGCCACCTCCCGTGAGGTGTAGGCGCGCGGGCCCACCACCAGGCCGGCGTCGAGCGTGCGCATCGCGCTCGTCCAGCCGGCGGGCTCGGCGGACCGCTCCTGGGCGCCGCGGGCGGTCTCGTCCTCGGCCGGCGGGACGATCGGCAGCGGTGCGGTGTCCGGTGTCTCCGGACGGCTCATCGGAGGTCTCCTGTCGGGACGGGGGCGGGCCAGGTCGCGGTGCGGGCCTGGCGGGTGAGGTGGGCCAGGGCCTCCTCGAAGCGCGCGGCCTCGGGGACGTCGCGCAGCCGCCAGTGGACCTGGCGGGCGGGCTCCTGGAAGAGGATGTGCAGGTCTCCGGCACCCGAGCCGCGGCGGCGCCGCTGCACGTCCGCGATGGACACGAGCGGCATGGCGGCACCGGAGCCGCCGATGCCGGCGCCCTGGAGGATGCGGCGGTCGGTGAGCACGGTGCGCCGGAAGACCCAGCGCCACAGCGGGCGGACGGTGCCGGGGAGCAGGACGAGCGCCGCGAGCACCCACGCGGCCGCCTCGAGCACGGCGCGGTTCGCGGCGACGAGCCCGGGCAGGTCGGGGCGTGCGAGCACGCCGACGGCCAGGCCGAGCAGGAACGCGACGGCCACGAGGACCGCGGCGGGGCGCAGCAGCGCGCGCGGGTGGGTGCGGGTGCGCACCATCACCTGCTCACCGGGCTCGAGCCGCACGGCGGTCACCTCCTGGCCGGGACGGGTGTGTCATGCGCCGCGATGGACGTCTCCGCGCAGGTGGGCCACGTCCCCCGCACTGACCTCGGTCTCGATTGTGCCATGATCCGGTGTGACGTGCCTCACGCGCAGGGTGCCGCCGGGGCCGAGGCCCACGGCCGTGCCCTCCAGCACGCCGCCGCCGGGCAGCTCGGCGCGCACCGCGCGGCCCAGCGTGGAGAGCCGGTCCGCCACGGCCGCCACGGCCGGGTGACGCCCGTCCACGGCCGCCGTCTGACCCGCCACGCCCGCCGCGAAGCGGTCCACGGCCGCCACGACGGCGTCACGCAGCTCGACCGCGAGGTCCCGGGGCGCGGGCACGGCGTCCGCGCCGATCCACTCCGCCAGGTCCGAGGCGGTGTCCACCGGGGCGGCCCCGCGGTGGTCCAGGTTCACGCCCATCCCGACGACGACGCCGGGCCCCTTGCCGTCCGAGGACAGCGCCACCGTGGCCAGCACGCCGCACAGCTTGCGCCCGTCCGTGGCGAGCACGTCGTTCGGCCACTTCACGTGCGTCGGGACGCCCCGGGCCGCGAGGCGCTCGGCGACCGTGGCGGAGGCGACGAGCGAGAGCCAGCTCAGGTGGGCCGGGGAGACCGGCACCCCGCCGGACTCGGGACGCAGGTACACGGACAGGGCGAGCGCCGCCCCCGGGGCGGCGCTCCACACGCGGGAGTGTCGACCCCGGCCGGCCCGCTGGTCCGCGGTGGCCACGGCCGCACCGTGCCGGTGCCCCTCGCGGTCCAGCCGCGCGAGGAGCTCATCCTGCGTGGAGCCGGCGGAGTCCAGCCAGGTCAGATCCGGTGTGGGGGCGTCGTCGGGGTGCATGCCCCTAGATATACACGGCGTCCCCGGGGGCGGGCTGGGCGGGCCGATCCGCCGCCGGGGCGCGCGGACGGGCGGCCCGGGCCGACGTCCTCGCCGTTTGTGGGCTTCCTCCAACCGTGGGCGTCCGCGGCGGCCCGTACACTGGCCGACTGAGCCTCCGCATCTGGCGGACCACCACAAGGAGGACGTGTGACCGATCCCGATCTGACCACCACGGCCGGCCGGCTGGCCGACCTGCATCGGCGGCTCGAGGCGACGGCCGCGCCCGGCGGCCCGGACGCCGTCGAGCGCCAGCACGCTCGCGGCAAGCACACCGCGCGCGAGCGGATCGACCTCCTCCTGGACGAGGGCTCCTTCGTGGAGCTGGACGCGCTGGCCGTGCACCGCACCACCGCGTTCGGCATGGACGCCAAGCACCCGGCCGGCGACGGCCTGGTGTCCGGCTTCGGCACCGTGGACGGGCGCCAGGTGGCCGTCTACTCCCAGGATTTCACCGTGTTCGGCGGCTCGCTGTCCGAGCGCAACGGCCAGAAGATCGTGAAGGTCCAGGAGTTCGCCGCGCGCAACGGCTGCCCCGTGATCGGCATCCTCGACGGCGGCGGCGCGCGCATCCAGGAGGGCGTGGCCTCCCTCGCCCAGTTCGCGGACATCTTCCGGAACAACGTCCTGGCCTCGGGCATGATCCCGCAGATCTCGCTGATCATGGGCCCCTCCGCCGGCGGCGCGGCCTATTCGCCGGCGCTGACGGACGTCGTGGTGATGGTGGACCAGACCTCGCACATGTTCATCACCGGCCCGGACGTGATCAAGACCGTCACGGGCGAGGACGTGGACATGGAGACCCTCGGCGGCGCCCGCTCGCACAACGCCACCTCCGGCACCGCCCACTACATGGCCTCCTCGGAGGAGGACGCGATCGCCTACGTGCAGGAGCTGCTCGAGCTGCTGCCCTCCAACAACCTCGCGGAGGCCCCGACCTTCGAGGCCGCGGACCCGGAGCCCACGGACGAGGACCTCGCCCTGGACGAGATCGTCCCGGACTCCGCCAACCAGCCCTACGACATGCTCGAGGTCATCGCCTCGATCGTGGACGAGGGCCACCTGCTGCAGCTGCAGGAGCTGTACGCGCCCAACGTGATCACCGGCCTGGCCCGCCTGGACGGCATGAGCGTGGGCGTCGTCGCGAACCAGCCGATGCAGTTCGCCGGCACCCTGGACATCGCCGCCTCGGAGAAGGCCGCGCGGTTCGTGCGCTTCTGCGACGCGTTCAACATCCCGATCATCACCCTCGTGGACGTGCCCGGGTTCCTGCCCGGCACGGACCAGGAGTTCAACGGCATCATCCGCCGCGGCGCCAAGCTGATCTACGCCTACGCCGAGGCCACCGTGCCGAAGCTGACCGTGATCACGCGCAAGGCCTTCGGCGGCGCGTACATCGTGATGGGCTCCAAGAAGCTCGGCGCGGACCTGAACCTGGCCTGGCCGAGCGCCCAGATCGGCGTGATGGGCGCCCAGGGCGCCGTGAACATCCTGTACCGGCGCGACCTGAAGGCGACGGCGGAGGCGGGCGGCGACGTCGACGCGCGCCGGGCCGAGATCGTGGCCGACTACGAGGCCGAGCTGCTCAACCCATACCAGGCCGCCGAGCTGGGCTACGTGGACGCCGTGGTGCCCCCGCACGCCACCCGCGGCCAGCTCATCCGCGCCCTGCGCGCCACCCTGCACAAGCGCGAGGCCCGCCCCGCCAAGAAGCACGGGAACATGCCGCTGTGAGCGCCCTGCTGGGCCCGGGCGCCCCGGACGAGAACGACGAGTCGACGCAGGCCACGCCGCCGTCGGCCGACCCGCTGCAGCTCAGCGGCCCGGAGTTGGAGCCGGAGGAGATGGCCGCACTGGCCGCCGTCCTCGAGGCGGCCGCCGCGGCCCGGGCCGAAGCCGCCCGGCTCGCCGCCGAGGCCGCCGACCCCCGCCCCCTGGACCGCACGCTCCGCCGTCGCGGCGACCTGGGCCTGTGGGCCCGGCCCGGCCGCGGTCAGTGGCGTCAGGGCGCGGGCCCGCAGTGAGCCGGGACGCGGGCGCCAGCGCCTAGAGTGCCGGTATGACCCAGCACACCCCTGAGGCCGCCGTCGACGGCGCCCGCACCCCGTCCGCCATCGACGCGCTCGCCGAGCGCTACGTGACCGACCTCCTCGCCCTGCATCCGGACACCGCCACCGAGCTCGGCTTCCCGGGCCGAGAGACCGAGTACACGGACTTCTCCCCCGCCGGCGCCCGCGCCGACGACGAGCTCAACGCCCGCCTGCTCGAGGACTTGGCCGCGCTCGAGCCGCAGGACGAGACGGACCGCGTCACGAAGGCGGCTATGCAGGAGCGCATCGGCCTCGAGCGGGAGATCCACGCGACCGGCCGCACCGAGCTGAACAACATCGCCTCCCCTGCCCAGGGCATCCGCGCGGTCTTCGACCTCATGCCCACGGACACCGCGGAGCAGTGGGGCCACATCGCCGGCCGCCTCGAGAACCTGCCGGCCGCCCTGCGCGGCTACACGGAGTCCCTGCTCGCCTCCCGCGACGCCGGCCACGTGGCCGCGGTGCGCCAGGTGGACATCGTGGTGGAGCAGGCCCGCGCCCACGGCGCCGCGGGCGGGTTCTTCCCGGGCCTGGTCGAGCGGGCCGAGGCAGCCGACGTCGTGGACGGCGCCCTGGCCGCCCGCATCCGCTCCGGCGCGGACACCGCCGCGCAGGCCTACCGCGCCTTCGCGGACACGCTCGAGGCCGAGCTGCGCCCGCACGCCCCGGAGGCGGACGGCGTCGGGATCGAGTACTACCGGCTGGCCTCCCGCGTCTTCCTCGGCGCCGAGATCGACCTCGAGGAGACCTACCGCTGGGGCCAGGAGGAGCTGGCCCGCATCATCGCGGCGCAGCAGGCGGACGCCGAGCGCATCCGGCCGGGCGCCACGATCGAGGAGGCGCGCGCGATCCTGGACGCGGACCCGGAGCGCACCCTGAAGGGCACCGAGGCCCTGCGCACATGGATGCAGCGGCTCTCCGACGACGCGGTCGAGGCCATGAAGGAGCACTTCGAGATCCCGGCCCCGATGGACCGGCTCGAGTGCATGATCGCCCCCACCCAGGAGGGCGGCATCTACTACACCGGCCCCTCGGACGACTTCTCCCGGCCCGGCCGCATGTGGTGGTCCGTGCCCCCGGGCGAGGACGAGTTCACCACGTGGGCGGAGACCACCACGGTCTACCACGAGGGCGTGCCGGGCCATCACCTGCAGATCGCCACCGCCATGATGAACCGGGCGAACCTCAACCTGTGGCGCCGCAGCTTCTGCTGGACGTCCGGCCACGGCGAGGGCTGGGCGCTGTATGCGGAGAAGCTCATGGAGGAGCTCGGCTTCCTCGACGACCCGGGCGACCACCTCGGCATGCTGGACATGCAGCGCATGCGCGCGGCCCGCGTCGTGTTCGACATCGGCTACCACTGCGGCTTCGACGCCCCCGAGTCCGAGGGCGGCGGCGCGTGGACCCCGGAGAAGGGCTACGCGTTCCTGGCCAAGCACCTGATGATCTCCGAGGGCCAGCGCCGCTTCGAGTTCACGCGCTACCTCGGCTGGCCGGGGCAGGCGCCGGCGTACAAGGTGGGCCAGCGCATCTGGGAGCAGATCCGCGCCGAGCACGAGCAGGCCGAGGGCGCCGACTTCGACCTCAAGGCCTTCCACACCCGGGCCCTGCGCCTGGGCGGCATGGGCCTGGACACCCTGCGGGAGGCGCTCGCGTGATCCCGCACGACGACGGCGCGGCCGGCCCCGGCATGAGCCTGCGGCTGGTGCTCGGCTCGGCCTCCCCCGGCCGGGCGGAGGTCCTGACCCGGGCGCGGGTACCGTTCCGCGTCGTCGTCTCGGGAGTGGACGAGGCGGCCGTGGGCGCGGCGGCGGGCGACCCGTCGCCGGCGGAGCTGGCGGGCCTGCTGGCGGAGGCCAAGGGCCGCGATGTGGCCGCCCGTGTGGCGGGCGCCGGCGTCGAGGCCCCCACGCTCGTGCTCGGCTGCGACTCCGTGTTCGAGTTCGAGGGCCGCGCCCACGGCAAGCCCTACGAGCCCGAGGTCGCCGTCGAGCGCTGGCGCGCCCAGGCCGGCCGGGAGGGCGTGCTGCATTCGGGCCATTGGCTGGGCCTGGTGCTGCCGGAGCCCGGGGTCGGGTCCGGGATGGCCGCGGAGGCGGGCGTGGTGTCCGCCGTCGTGCGCTTCGGCGCCGTCACCGAGGCCGAGATCCAGGCCTACGTGGCCACGGGCGAGCCGCTGCACTGCGCGGGCGCGTTCACGGTGGACGGCGCGGGCGCGGCCCTCGTGGACGGCGTGGACGGGGATCCCAACGCGGTGATCGGGCTGTCCGTGGCGTGGCTGCGGCGGGCCGCGGCGGCCCTGGGTCAGGACGTCACCCGGTTGTGGGAACCCTCCAACGCGCAGCGCTGATCCGGCGCGACAGGGCCGCGTGCCTCGGAGGGTTCCGCCACAACGAGTAGGGTGCTGGTCAGAGTCGGCGCCGTCCCGCGCCTTTCGCCCCACCGGGTGAGGGGCACGACCCCGGACGTGGCGCCCGCACCCCCAGCCGTGATCGTCCGAGGAGTCCATCGCCCATGAGCATCGCCGACGCACCGCAGGCCTCGGTCGTCCCGCCCGTCGACCCCGCGGCGGAGCGCCGGTTCTCCCGGGTGCTGATCGCCAACCGCGGCGAGATCGCCGTGCGCATCATCCGGGCCTGCCAGGACGAGGGGCTGACCTCCGTGGCCGTCTACGCCGAGCCGGACCGGGACGCCCTGCACGTGACGCTCGCGGACGAGGCCGTGGCCCTCGGCGGGGAGACCGCCGCCGACTCCTATCTGGTGATCGGCAAGATCCTCGACGCCGCCGAGCGCGCAGGCGCGGACGCCGTACACCCCGGCTACGGCTTCCTCTCCGAGAACGCGGACTTCGCGCGCGCCGTGGCTGACGCCGGCCTCGTGTGGATCGGCCCGCCCGCCGAGGCGATCGACCGGCTGGGCGACAAGGTCTCGGCCCGCCAGCTGGCCACCAAGGTCGGCGCCCCGCTGGCGCCGGGCACCACCTCCCCCGTGACCGGCACGGAGGAGGTCGTCGCGTTCGCGGACGAGTTCGGCCTGCCGGTGGCCATCAAGGCGGCCTACGGCGGCGGCGGCCGCGGCATCAAGGTGGCCCGCACGCGCGAGGAGATCTCCGAGTTCTACGAGTCCGCGGTCCGTGAGGCCGTGGCCGCGTTCGGCCGGGGCGAGTGCTTCGTGGAGCGCTTCCTGGACAAGCCGCGCCACGTGGAGACGCAGTGCCTGGCGGACGTGCACGGCGACGTCGTCGTGATCTCCACCCGCGACTGCTCGCTGCAGCGCCGCAACCAGAAGCTCGTGGAGGAGGCCCCGGCGCCGTTCCTCACGGACGAGCAGAACGCCCGCCTCGTGGAGTCCTCCAAGGCGATCCTGCAGGAGGCCGGCTACGTCGGCGCGGGCACGTGCGAGTTCCTCGTGGGCCAGGACGGCACCATCTCCTTCCTCGAGGTGAACACGCGCCTGCAGGTGGAGCACCCGGTCTCCGAGGAGATCACCGGCATCGACCTCGTGCGCGAGCAGTTCCGCCTGGCCCGCGGCGAGGCCCTCGGCTACACGGACCCGCAGCCCCGCGGCCACTCGATCGAGTTCCGCCTCAACGGCGAGGACCCGGGCCGCAACTTCCTGCCCGCCCCCGGCCGGCTCACCACGTTCCGCATGCCCAGCGGCCCGGGCGTGCGCGTGGACTCCGGCGTGGTGGAGGGCGAGACCGTGTCCGGGGCCTTCGACTCCATGGTCGCCAAGCTGATCGTCACCGGCGCGGACCGCCGCCAGGCCCTGCAGCGCGCCGCCCGCGCCCTGCGCGAGGCCGAGATCGTCGGCATGCCCTCGGTGCTGCCCTTCCATCGCGCCGTGGTGCGCGACCCCGCCTTCGCCCCCGAGATCGCCGGCTCGGAGGAGCCGTTCTCGGTGCACACCCGGTGGATCGAGACGGAGTTCGCGAACCGCATCGAGCCGAGCGCCCTCACCCCGGCCGAGCCGGCCCCCCGCGAGGCGCGCCACACCGTGACCGTGGAGGTCAACGGCAAGCGCGTGGACGTCACCCTGCCCACGTGGGGCGAGGCCCTGCACACGATCTCCGGCGCCGCCCAGCGGGCCGGCGCGGGACGACGCCGGCCCCGCGGCAAGCGCGGCGCACCGGTGGCCGCGGCCGTCAGCACGGACGCGCTGACCGCCCCGATGCAGGGCACCGTGGTGAAGGTCGCCGCCGAGAACGGCCAGACCGTGGCCGAGGGCGACCTGATCGTGGTCGTGGAGGCCATGAAGATGGAGCAGCCGCTCGCGGCCCACCGCGCGGGCGTGGTCAGCGGTCTCGACGTCGAGCCGGGCCAGACGGTCACGGCCGGCACGGTGATCGCCACCATCGCCGACGCGGAGTGAGCCGCCGGCGACGACGGCGGGGAGCGCCGGCGTCGTGGGCTGGTTCCGCATGGTGGACGACGGGGACATGACTCTCGCAGATCGGCGCGACGAGGCTTAACCTGACACGCATCTTCGTCTCACATCGTGGTCGTTCGCGACCCCCTGTGCCCGTCATACCAGGGAGACACCATGCCCCACTCCACCCCGCCCGCGAACCCGGGCGCCCCCACCGATCTCACGTCGGACGCGGTTGCCACTGCGGAGGAGGTGCCCCGCTCGCGGGTCATCATCGCCTCGCTCGTGGGCACCTCGATCGAGTTCTACGACTTCTACATCTACGCCACGGCCGCCGTCTCGGTGTTCCCGCTGATCTTCTTCGCGGGCGGCGACGACAACACGGCCCTGCTGGCCTCCATGGCCACCTTCGGCGCGGCGTTCGTCGCCCGGCCGCTGGGCGCCGTCGTCTTCGGCCACCTGGGCGATCGCGTGGGCCGCAAGACCACGCTCATCGGCTCGCTGCTGACCATGGGCATCGCGACGTTCCTCATCGGCCTGCTGCCCACGTACTACCAGATCGGCCTGTGGGCGCCGGCCATGCTGACGCTGCTGCGCTTCTTCCAGGGCCTGGGGCTCGGCGGCGAGTGGTCCGGCGCCGCCCTGCTGGCCACCGAGTACGCCAAGGACGGCAAGCGCGCGCAGGCGGCCATGTGGCCGCAGCTCGGCGCGCCGATCGGCTTCCTGCTGGCCAACGGCCTGTTCCTCGCGCTGGTGCTCGGCTTCGGCCACGACTCCACGAGCCCGGTGCTCGACGGCCCGTTCCTCACGTGGGTGTGGCGCGTGCCGTTCCTGCTCTCGATCGTGATGGTGGCCGTGGGCCTCTACGTCCGCGTCAAGCTCGAGGAGACCCCGGTCTTCCAGCGCGCCCTCGACCGCGACCAGCGCGTGAAGGCGCCGCTGGGCGAGGTGTTCCGCCGCAACTGGTGGGAGCTGATCCTGGGCACCTTCGTCATGTACGCCACCTACGTGCTCTTCTACCTGATGACCACGTGGATCCTCTCCTACGCGATCGGCAAGCCGGCCAACGGCTTCCTGGGCGTCCCCTACGCCGAGTTCCTCGTGCTGCAGCTGGTCGGCATCCTGTTCTTCGCGGCGTTCGTGCCGGTCTCCGGCCTGCTGGCGGACCGCTTCGGCCGCCGCCCCACCCTGATCGTGATCTCGGTGCTCATGGTGCTGTTCGGCCTCTCGTTCGGCCTGTGGCTCTCGCCGGAGAACATGGGCGTGGGCGCGGAGCTGAACGTGCCGCTGATGCTGGCGTTCCTGGCCACGGGCATGACGCTCATGGGCCTGACCTTCGGGCCGATGTCCGCGGTGCTGCCCGAGCTGTTCCCCACGAACACGCGCTACACCGGCTCCGGCATCGCCTACAACGTGTCCTCGATCCTCGGCGCGGCGCTGACCCCGTTCATCGCCGCCTGGCTGGTGCAGAAGTTCGACGTCTCCTACGTGGGCTACTACCTGGCCGCCGCGTCGGCGATCACCGTCATCGCACTGGCGCTCTCCCCCGAGACCCGGCACACGGACCTCGACACCGTCACCTCGGCCCGCGAGCGCCGCGCCGCGCGCTGACCCCGGCCGGCCCCCGGCGCTCCCCCGCGC